>NZ_AJLG01000088.1 GCF_000258495.1 Pedobacter agri PB92 | reverse complement strand
CGATTTTGCCGGTACTATCATTGTACATGTGGCGATACATCGACATGTTTTCATCCAATCCCCAGCTTGCCGAAACGTGGTCAATCATGATATTTCCTACCGGATTACCACCAATTGCATCATCGCGACGACCTACAAAAGTTTCACCTCTGCGGAAACGCATATAGCGAACGATCACATCATGCGTATTTAACCAAACCGATTCACCTGCAACACAAACGCCATCGCCTGGTGCGGTTTGACCGGCAATAGTAATATATGGCGCACGAATAATTAATGGCGATTTTAAGCGAATAATACCCGCAACATTGAACACCACAATTCTGGCTCCGCCTTGCTCACAAGCATCACGTAAGGAACCTGGTCCACTATCATTTAAATTTTTTACAACGATTACTCTACCGCCGCGGCCACCGAAACTATAAGCGCCACCACCCTCTGCTCCCGGAAATGCCAATAGTTCTGATTGAGGTAAATCTGTAGGCCTGCCCGCCCATGGAATATACGGTTTGCCTTGCTTCGCTTCGGCTTCCATAATTGGCTTTGCCTTTTCCCATGCAATATCTGATTGACGGGTAGCTGCTTTCATAATCGAATCAGACTGTTTTTTTACATCATCAGGAATTTTGGGATATTGGGCAAAAGCTGAACCAGCTGAGAGGATTAATGCTGATGAAAATAGCAGATTTAATAAGTTCTTTTTCATTTGTGTTTTGCTCGTAAAGAAAACGAAGATTTTACCAGGAAAATTAACTGTGAAGAATTTCAAAAAGTTAATTTACAAATTGCGGCTCATTCTTTAGTATTTCTTGGTTATAAGTTTTGGTTAGAAAGTATATTATTTCAAATCTAAAAGGCTTCTGAAAATAATTAAATATAACATTTTGTCTATATTATATATCATCTTATCATAAAGGAAATCAACTTATTTTAAATCAATCTGCTTTAAGAAGCTGCGATACAAGATAGAAAAAAATTTCATATATAAATGTAACATTCTTAAATGAAAAAAGGAAGCAATCGCTGCTCCCTTTTTTTCAAACCAAATATATATAAAATTGTAGCGGTGCAAACCGCCGAGAAAAGCATTTTATCGTTGCACTTTAATGCTTACGTTGATGAACGGTCTCTTCTGCAAATCAGAAGTGTTAGTGTTAATGTATAAAATCCCATACTTACCTTCTGGTGTAAGAAAATATACTGCATTACCACCCACCAATCCATTTGCTGGAACTGTTTGTGTAGTTTCGTTAAAGGTAATTGCTCTTGCTTTAGCCAAAGTTTCTATCGAAGAACCGGAAATGGCAGTTGTTAAAAATGCATTGGCTTGGCCGGTAACAGGCTGACTAAATTTCGTAGTTCTTTTAGGATTAAAGCCGCTGATATCGTAAACCGTTAAAGGGTTAGTAGCTACACTTGGAGAGAACAAATTAACTACCCAGGTTGGTGTTTGAACGGTTGAGTTCGATCCTGGTTTTCTGTAAATACCAAAGTCTATTTTTCCGGCATTAGCTGCTGCGTTTGTGTAACTAAAACTTGTAGCATCATTTACCGAGAAGAAACTTGGTAAAGATTTTCCAACGGTATCTGGTAAATAGATATCGCGGTTAGCATAAATCATAAAACTAGGGTTCATCTCAACTGTCACTTTTTTGTATCCATCACCGATAAACACTCCTTTTTCATTCAGGGCGCAAATGCGATAACTTTGTTTACCATCACGAAGCGCAGCTGCAGGAAAGGCAGAGTTTGGCAATTTTATGATCGATGAAAAACTTCTACGTTGAGCTGGGTCAGTAATGTTAACTGTATAACGTGTGGCCTGAGCTGTACCAGCAGAAACTTCAAAAATGTAAGAATACATATCTTCTTTGGCAGAATTGATGGTAAAATCAATCCACACCTCTTCTTTATCGTTTATTACTTTATAATCGGTAACACAACGCGGATCACTATTGTTAAAAGTTACCGTTACATCTTCGAACATGTTAAATATGTTAGCGGACTCCTTTTTACAGGAGGCGAACGCAATAACACATAAAGCGATGAATAACTGATGAATATATTTAGTTTTCATTATTTTATTTTTTTTATCAGATTACTGAAACGTTTATGCTTTAAATATTAATCTAGTGGATCAAACGTACCACCGGCCCAACCTACAGTGGGAAGAATTTTGTTACCGAAACTCACAAAATCGTTGTGGAAAGTATAGAAGTAATGAAACTCAGGTACATTATACGGTAAATAAGTGGTGTTGGTGATGATCACATTTTTAAAGTATTTGGTATAAGTTGCTCTGTCATTGACATTTAGAGTTTCTCTAAATAATGTTGTACCGCCCGGAACAGTTGGATCTTCGAGCACTTTTTTATCTCTCTGATCCGATCCTGAAGGAGGGTTTACCAACTGTACTTCCAATTTAGACATATTACCTGTTAACAAGTGCATGGTGCGAGATCTTCTCAAATCTGAATTACGTTTATTTTCAAATGCAAATTCAATTTGTCTTTCGTTTAAAATTAAGTTACGTAATTGAGCAGTGCTTCCAGCCAATGCAAGTCCGTAATCTGAATCACCAGCTACCACTCCTGCTCTTACTCTGATTTGTCTAACTAAATCTTTTGCACCAGAAATATTTCCAGTTTCATTTAAACAATCGGCATAATTTAACATTACTTCTGCAAATCTAAGTTCTATCCAATCCATACCACTACCACCGCCTACAGAACTATTATAAACAGAAGCACTTGCTGTTAAACTAGGTGTAGAAAAACGTTTCACATATACCGCATTTCCACTGCTTTCACCAACTGCTAAATTGTAATTCCACTGTTTCCTAGTTGTATTTCCGCTTAATGGATAAACTGACCCATTTGTAGCAAACGTAGCTTCAAATCGAGGATCTCTATTTTGCCAAAACATCGTGGGATCATAAGGAAATGCTGTAGATGTATTTAATGGTTTTCCATCTCTCATTGGATATGCATCTAACATTTTTGTTGTTGGCATAAAGTAAGTGTTAGGACTTCCACCCTCAGAAGTCGGTCTCACACGCTGCTCGGTACCATTTCCTCTATTTGGAACTGTATTAGAATAGGTTCTAACTAAAATTGCCTCAGTATTGCTTGTACCTTCTACACGGAAAATATCTAAATAATTTGGCATCAACCTTTTCCCCGCTGCAACGCACATGTCGTAAGCTTCTTTATTAGCTGCTAAAGCATCAGTCCATCTTGAAGGTTGATAAGGGTGTTTGGCATCATTCGTTGGATTAAATTGAGGACTGGCCCAATAAAATAATACTTTTGCTTTTAAACAGGTTGCTATTAATTTAGTTATTTTACCTCTTCCATCTGCATCACCAGGATTAAAGCCTTCCAGTAGAATGATCGCATTATTTAAATCACTTAATATCGCAGCGATGCACTCTTTTGCTGGCCTTCTACCCTCATCATAAATTGTATCAGCACCTTGTGGTGTTAATGGTAGTGGAACACCACCGTACACTTTAACTAATTCAAAATAGGTAATGGCTCTTAATGCATAGTATTGTCCGAGTAATTCATTTTTTTTAGGTGTAAGCATTTTACTTCCAGGAAGATTGGCGATTGCATCATTACATCTTGCAATATCCCAATATTTGTTATTTCCTGGATTACCGCCAT
The DNA here is from genome assembly GCF_000258495.1 of Pedobacter agri PB92. Lineage (GTDB taxonomy): Bacteria > Bacteroidota > Bacteroidia > Sphingobacteriales > Sphingobacteriaceae > Pedobacter > Pedobacter agri. The sequence continues at coordinate 16,908 of NZ_AJLG01000088.1, read as the reverse complement.
AGGTATTACCTGTATATCTTACGTCGTTATTTCCTAGAATACCCTGAAGTCCAAGTGCCGCTTTTGCATTATCATTACCATCCGGAAAATAATTTTCATCACTTGCATAATGCACACCATAACGGTCTGGAATTAATTGAAGTGGAAATTGATACATTGCTACATCATACACTCTGTTGAGATGTAGTTGTACCGAACCATCATTATCCCAAATGGCCTGATCGATACCACCTGTATCTGGTAATAAGAAAAATTCATCTTTGTTTACACAGGCTGGTAAAGCAGCTGCCAGAACGAAAACCAACACTGCTTTATTTATATTATTTCTAATTTGCTTAATCATTTCTCAAAAATTATAAGTTAACACTCAATCCTAAAGATAGCGTTCTCAAAATTGGGTAATCCCATGCACTTGAAGTATATGGATCTTTGTAAGGTAAAGGATTCACAATTGTCCATAGGTTATTTCCAGTTAACAAAATCCGTGCTCCACCAATGCCTAACTTGTTTGCAAAAGCCGTTGGTGCTTTATAACTTAAAGTCATCGTATTGATACGGATCATAGTACCATCAACAGCCCAGAAATCAGAGTTAATACCTAATGATGGGTCATCAAATCTAGGATATTTACCTTCCATCGGATTTTCTATGGTCCAACGATCTGTCCAAATATCTAGTGTATTTCTAGTTTTAGATGGCGCTGTCCTTGCTCTGCTATCGTAGAAAATTTTACCACCAAATCGTGCGTTAATATTTGTGTTTAAACTGAAGTTTTTATAAGTTAAGTTCAGTGTGATACCAGAAGATAAAAACGCATTGGTATTGTTATATAACGGGGATAAATCACTGTCGGAGATCACGCCATCTTGATTGGTATCTTCGTAATACAACCAACCTGCTTGTGGAATTCGATCATAAATCCTGTAATTAGGATATTTTGCCATCCAGGCATCAACTTCGCCCTGCGTTCTAAACATGCCAAGATTCCTTAACCCATAATTACTCGTGTTGTACCTACGTGGGTCAGTACCAAATAATTGTAAATTAGGAAATGTATTGTTAATCAAGTTTCCAGCAGTGTACAATACCCTGTCAGTAACTGAATTACCGTAAGAGAAGTTCATGCTTGCACTTAGGTTCCAATCTTTTGCAAGCTTGGCTTTATATCCAATACTAAACTCTGACCCCCAATTATAAAGCTGTCTGTAGTTTAACACTGGTGCTTGTGTACCGAAATATTGTGGATATTGATTGTTTGCGCCCAGTTCAAAACCATCGTAAGTGTAGTTTTGAAAAGCCTCAATACTAATGTCCAATTTGTTGTTAAACATGGAAGTTTCTAAACCAACGTTAATGGTTCTTTTCTTCTCCCATGTAATGTCAGGGTTAGCCAACCGAGAGCGGTTTAAACTATTACCATTTGTAGTTCCGTAGATATACCCATTAGTTACATCAATTTGGAATCTATCTTGCCACAAACGAACGCCAACACGATCATCCCCGGTTACACCAACGTTTGCTTTTATTTTCAAGAAATTGATGAAGCTTAGGGCATCTATATTCTTAAAGAAATTTTCCTGACTCACTACCCATCCTACTCCAATATTTGGCGATACCCCCCAACGGTTACCTAAAGCGAAATTAGATGATGCATCAATACGGGCAATACCCTCAATTAGATATTTCTTATCAAAATCATAACTGAAACGGGCAAAACCTGAGCGCTTAGATACGGCTGTTCTTTCTAAATTTGATGCTACAAGAGTATTGATGTCATAAGCAAAAAATTGATCTACACCAGGGATGAGTTGATTAGTATAGCGAACTTGCGACTGTTGAGTATTACCTTCACTCTGCTCAGCACCTGCTAAAAAACTAAAAGCATGTTTCCCAATAGTTTTATTGTATTGCAGTGTCAGAAAAAATTGATAGCTATTGTTATCACTTAAGCCAGGTGTGAAAGTTGAGTTTGCTGCACTTGTTGGTTGAAAAGTTGCTGCTGTAGCAGTTGGTAACTGATTGGTAAATAATTCCTGGTTATTACCTCTTTTCACAAAATTATACAATGTAAACGGTGGAACATATTGTGTATTCTTCGAAGATCCACTTGATTGCGATACTTGCCCACGAATGACAAGTCCTTTTAAGAATGTTGGTTCGTAAGTTAATGAGGCATTGATACGGTACGATTTATTTGAACCATTGTTGTAGTAACCAGATTCAGCAATAGCCAATGGGTTAAGATTTGCGGCGGAAACACCGGAAACAGTATAATTTACGTACCTTCCATCAATACTAATTGGAACCCATCTTGGAATGGTTATCAATCTTTCAAAAAACGGTGCGTCATTATCTTGCGCACTGTGATGCAGTTCTTTCGTTCCATAATCTACGTTAAAGTTAACGTCAGCTTTTAAGCCATTTGCTACTGTTGCAACCACACCACTTCTAAATGAATATTTATTGAATTTCATTCCTGCATAGTTGCCATTTTCCCCTTGGTAGCTTCCCCCTGCAAAAAAAGTAATCTTGTCACTACCGCCAGAAATACCGATGTTATGTCTTTGCGTACTAGCAGCTTGCCAAACTTCGTCATACCAGCTTTTGTAATCCAATGTTTTAATGTATTCTAAGTCTTCCGGAGCAAAATAATCCGATGCAGCAGCACCTTGAGAGCGGAATGTATCATTCAGTAATAATGCATGATCATATCCAGATAACATTTTTGGAACCTTTATCGCATCAGAAATACCCAAATAACCATTATAAGTAATACTTGGCTTCCCTATTCGACCTTTTTTTGTCGTTACCAATATAACTCCTTTCGCTCCAGCAGCACCATAAATTGCAGCAGAAGCATCTTTCAAGAAAGTTAAATTCTCAATCATCGAAGCATCTATATTATCAAATGCCTCTCTCGTAACCGTAATATTATCAACAACATAAAGTGGCTCAGCTGTAGTACCGGCGGCTGCAGTAGTCGTTGTAGAATTTCTAATATTTAAAGTAATCGGCGCACCCGGACGTCCTGACTCCTGACTCACACCCACACCTGCAATCCTATTTCTCAAAGCACCAGCTAAATTTGGCGCTGGAACATCCTGAATTTCAGTACCGGTGATTGTGGCCACTGACCCTAGAATTTCTGATTTTTTCTTTACTCCGTATCCGACAACAACCACATCATCTAATGCAGTATTGTCTTCTACGAAGTTTACCGTGATGTTAGTTTTACCAGATAACGGAACAATTTGACGAACATAGCCAATAAACGAGAAAACTAAAGCATCAGTAGCCGGATCGGCGATTAATGCAAACTCACCTCTATCGTTGGTGCTCACATTATTAGTTTTACCGCGTATTCCAACTGTCACTCCCGGTACGGGCTGGCCGTCCTTTTTATCAACAACTTTACCAGTAATTTGTCGCTGCTGCGCAAACAACGAAGTACTGATAATTGTCAAGAGTGCGAATACCCAAGATAATTTGCGTAAAAATTTTAAGTTCATATTTATTATTTGGTTAGTTTTTAATACTAATTATATGCAATTGTGGGTCGACCAAACCTATACTGATGTGATCTTTTTTATACAATCTATATTAAAGCTTCATTCAACTTTAAATAGCTTAGTTAATATTAGTTATCCGTTCTAGAAATGAGTGTTTGCTTTGATCAATTGATATTCCCTACACTTGTGAGTTAAACAAAGGGAGCGGTATTCTGCATAAATGCAATCACACCTCAATTTGTTTTAGTAAGACGGCTCATATCTTAGTCTATTTATTTATTATAACTGTTTGGTTAGACACTAAAATTTATGTTTTAAGAATTCACAAATTATAGTTCTTTATTAAATTTAAATTCGATTGTTATATGATTCCAGCAAAAAACTGTAACCATATTAACCTAAAGTATTTACATTTTTAATTAGGTTACAAGATAGAAATAAAATTCATATATAAATGAAATATTCTTAAATAAAAAATGTTAAAAAAATTTGGCTGCTAATTTTGATACATTAACAGCCAAGAACTAATTATTCTCAGCTTTCGCTTTTCGTCTTTTTTCCCATTCTATCCCCTCTTTTTTCAGGTCGTAACCAGCAGCAGAAAGGTAATTGTTAATTCTACCTTTATATTTCCCGAACCAGGCATGCTTTTTATCTGATGATTCAGCATCCATCGCATATTCTCGAGCTTCAGTAAGCCAAACTAAAATTTGTTTCTTTTGCGACTCTGTTAGGGTTAGAATTTCTTCCTGATAAGCTTTATATGTGATAGGTAATACATTATAAGTCATGCCATTTTTCACCAAATCAATTTGTTCTGGCGTTAAGTGTGCAGAAAGTTTAGTGATGTATTTGTTATGCAATTTCGCCAAAGATTCCATTACGCCCCTATTTTGCTTAGCCAGAGCCGAATCCCTTTCAACTTTATTACCTTCAAGTTTGCTTTTGATCTCTTTTGCTTTCAGGTCTCTGACACTGTAGATATCGTTCAGATTGCTATACTGATCTCTGATGATATCCCGAACCTTTTCAGCTTTCTTTGCATCAGCAACGCCTAAATTAGCAACTATCTTATCAGCACGCTCAGTAATTGCCTTAACGTATTTATCTTTTTCTTCTGCTGTCATTTTCTGTGCAAAAGTTGTCGCAACGCCTGAGAACATTAATAACAAGGCTAAAATTGGTAATCTCATAACTTTCTTGAATAATATTTGGTTAAATGTAATCGTTTTGAAAAGCCTAATCTCAAATGACTTAGCGTTTTCATTGATAAGCAAAAATAACAGAATTTCCTTTTGTTTTATCTATCTTGATAATTTATTAATAAATAAAAAATTTATATAGAAATAATTGAATATTCCTGGTTTAGAAAACATGAAGGCCTCTGTGTACAAAACTCAACAATCAAAAATGACATTTTATAATATTTTTTATCCAATTTTTGTATCATATTATCATCAAACTAACTAACTTTAAGCCGATTGCCAGTATGATTGCGCAATTATAAAAAAGAAGGTTGACCAAATATTTTATTCCTATTACATGAAACCTCACTTCCACAAAGTTCCGGTTACGCTGCAAAGCTCCTTTAGTATTCGTCATGACATTAATCCTGATTTCGGAAACATCTGGCACTATCATCCTGAACTGGAATTACATTATGTGATCAAAGGCGAGGGTGTGCGTTTTATCGGAGATAACATCAGCAATTTCGAGCCAGGTGAAATGATTCTTTTGGGCGAAAACTTGCCACACACCTGGCGTTGTAAGGACGAATACTTTCAAAATAATCGTGATTTAAATACTGAAGCAATGGTTATTCATTTCTTACCTGATTGTTTGGGAAAATATTTGTTAAACCTACCTGAAGCCTACCTGCTCCCTAAATTATTTGAAAAAGCGAAAAGTGGCATGGTGATTAATGGCGATACCAAAGATAAATTGGTGACGCTAATGCAATCGGCAATTGATGCCACAAATTTAGACCGTATTATCATTCTGCTATTTATATTGAAAACATTGGCAGAAACGGATGAATATGCAACTATCGTAACCAGCAAAAACACTTTTTACCAATCAAATGAATCAGAAACCTTAAGAATTAATAAAATTTGCAACTACACCTTGAGCAATTATAAAAAAGACATTACACTTGAGGAAGTTGCCTCGCTCAGTAACCTAAGCATCACCTCGTTTTGCCGATATTTTAAGTTGATGACCAAGAAAACTTTCTACGATTTTTTAATTGAGATTAGGGTTAGCCATGCCTGCAGATTACTGATTGAAAATAAATTACCTACCGAGATGATTTGTTTTGATTGCGGATTTAATAATGTTTCCAACTTCTACAGGCACTTCAAGAAGGTTACTGGCATGACGCCGCTGGATTATAAGCGTAAATATTTGAATTAGATGATTTGACGCGAGACACATAATTAACGTTTTCTAAACAATCCAATAGGAAGTTACTCTGAGCGCTTTTTTACGGCGAGGCAAGAGCAGTGCACTAGGGAGATTGCTTCGTGCCTCGCTATGACGAGATTGATCCATCTCCAAATCAGATGTAAACCTGAATATTCAGATCACTCCTCAAAAGTGTATAATCATCATACAATTTTTCAATGTCTTTGACGATGCCTGGAGTAAAGGCGCCCACATTCCGCCTGGTAAAGGTGGAAATATCCAGTCCCCTCTTTTGTAAAAAGTACTTAGATACAATGGGATAAACATGATGCATTACATCCATATTGTCGATTATAAATTGCTGAACAATTGCCACTTCATGTTTCAGAAGTTCGTTATCGTAATGGTCGCAGAGCCAAACAATCAGTTCCGGGAAATAGTTCCCCTGAATGCACGACAGACCTGAAGAACCCGCTTTCAAAGATTCTACCGCATGAGCCATGTATGCATCGTATAAACCAAAGGCATGCCCCTCAGTTAGGCTTAGTTTATCTTTAATCTGGCCGAGATCCAAACAAGTATCTTTGTGATAAATTACTCTACCTGTAACAACAAAATCAGCTAACTGTTGCGGTTTTAGCAAACGTTTATAAGGTACCGGGCACTCATAAAACCCTATTGGAATATCTGGTGTTTGATCAAGCAAATCGAAAACACGTTCATTAAATACATCATCTGTTTCATTTTCATCAGCCAACAAACTGGTAATCGCAATCACTGCTTCCACGCCCAAATCACTGATCTTCTTTACAAAATCGGCTTGTTTGGAGATCGCACCGCCAAAAGTTCCGGTGGCCACCACAGGAACAGCACCATTCGTAATTTTAATTACATGTTTAATAGCTTGAATACGTTCCTCATCAGATAACTCAAACATTTCACTCGATAAGCAATTCGCAAATAAACCTGAAGCACCGGCCTGTAAATAAATTTCAGTTAACTGCGTTAGTGCCGGATAATCGATGTTTCCATTGCTCAGAAAAGGTGTGAGCATAACCGGAATGAAGCCTTTTTGTGCGTGTTCCATCTGTTAGATAAATAAGTTTGTAACTATTGTTAACGGCTATAGTGCTGTTTTTAATTTTGCTTTTTAAGCTTTGTCAAGAAAATCCCCACCAGAAATATGGTTAAAGTTCCAACTACAATGATCATGTTTTTATGCAGCGGATTACGAAAAGCTTCATATTCGGCTGGGAGAAGTGATGAAAATGTCATCCAAATAATGACAACAATACCGATAATGGTAGCCATAATTGCCTCGTGATTTTTGGTTTGCTTACTCACTATTCCAAGTAAAAATAGCCCGAGCATACCTGCTGCAAAAATCCCTGATAGTTCCCACCAAACATCCAGAATACTTTTTACGCCAATCATGGCAATTCCTGCAATCATGCCAAGCAAACCAAAGCCTACGGTTGCGATATGGAGCATGGATAGGTTTTGCTTTTCGGTAACGTTAGGTTTAAAATATCTTTTATAAATATCAACCGAAAATACTGTTGCTGAAGCGTTCATTCCTGAACTGATCGTACTCATAGCCGCAGATAAAATCGCAGAAACAATTAAACCAACTAATCCGGCAGGAATTTTCGTCACCATAAAATGAGGCATGATCTTATCACCGTAATCTGATGGCAGAAGTGAATTTTGCAATTTCAAAATCTCTGTAGCCGAAGCCCCTGGTGGAAGTCTCTCTATTGCAACCTGATGTTTGATCGATTGAACCAAATCGGGATTAACTTCGTAATAAGCGAACAAGCAAGATCCGATTATAAAAAAAAGTAAGCGAAGCTGGAATATATAACCAAACGCATAACCAGATTGATTTTGATGCGGCATTGCCTGACGATGCCGTATGATATCGCTGGATATAATTTTGGTCCATACCAAAGTTGTTCAGGTTTATAAAAAAACCGTAGAGCAACACTACCCAAAATGAAGAACCTGCAAAATCTAATTTGAAACTTCCTAAACTAAACTTATCAGCTGTCTTTCCAATCTCTACAATTTTAGTTACACCGCCTGGCATATTACTGATGATTAAATAAAGGATGAGTAAAGCACCCAGTGTTTTTACAACTGCCTGTACAACTTCTGTCCATATCACAGCCTCAATTCCTCCCAAAACAGTGTAAAAGATAATGCATACGCCCATCACAATCATGATCATCTGCATAGAATATCCTGTTAGCGCTTGTAAGCTTAAGGCGATGCCAAAAAATATGGAACCCATCCTGGCGAGCTGGGTAAGCAAAAAGCAGATTACGGCATAAACCCGTGCCCAGGCGCCAAAGCGTTTTTCTAGATGGGTATAGGCTGATATTTCTCCTGTACTTCTATAGAAAGGAACAAAATATTTTGATGCTACCCAAGCCGCCAAGGGCATAGAAATACTAAATACAAAAGCATTCCAATTTCCACCGAAAGCTTTCCCGGGAACACCCAAAAAAGTATTGCTGCTTAAAAATGTTGCATAAATGGATAAACCTATTGCCCATCCGGGAATGAGGCCCGAAGCTTTTGTGAAAGCTTCAGAGTTTTTATTTTTTCTTGAAAAATAAATCCCAACTAATATCATCCCAACGAGGTAAATGAAGATAATCGCAAGATCGAAAATCGGAAGACCTTTCATTACTTGTTGGCTCATTATTAATTTGGTTAAAACAAATATGCATTTCTAAACATCGCCAATTGTATAAGATTTTGGCTTAATGTTGTATGTTCTTTTCTTGTTGTAGATTAGGATTGAAAGTTGCAGGTTAAGGGTTGAAAGTTAAATGTTAAAAGTTATAGGTTGCAGGTTGCAAGTTTTAAATTCAGCAATAAGAAAAACTTCATATTCAAAATCCTGTTTTCCAGCGTTTAATAATATCTAAAATTAAAACTTACAACTTTTAACCATAAACTATTGTACATCCAGCGCATCAACAGTTAAACCTTTAGCTTCTATTGCTGTTAAACGTACCTTGTAACTCCCCGCATTTATCATACTACCTGTACTCGTGTTCAGATAATTCCATTTTCCAGCCTTCGTTGGCGCAAATTCAGCCTGCTCAGTCCGCATTAACGTTCCATCGGCAGAAAAGAACTCTATTTTTGCTTTTAAAGGTTGAGCTATTGGGTTGTGATATTTTATCGTAAGTGAATAGGTATCGGCAACGCCCACACCAATTGACCATTCTAAAATACCACCTACATTTTCTTTAAAAATCACACGAGGTTTATCCATCAAATCCTGACGAACAATGCTTTGCCCCATTAATTTAGCATCTGTAGCTTTATAACTCGTTACTGTTTTTAAATCGTAGGCTGGCTCGAGTTCGCTTGGTGAAGCAACCGCTAATGCAACTATTCTGCCATCTAAAACTACTTTTTCATTTGCCTTAAATCTTTTTCGATAAATATTAGTCTTTTCTCCTGCACTATTTTCGATCTGCATTTTAGTATCCTCCATTGATACTGGTTGTTGCCCGCCGGCAGAGAAACCGACAAAAACATCGGCTTCTGTATTAACACTAAAGGTTAATTGCTTTATATTTTTGTTAACCTGAATGTACTCTGCCCCGTATAGATTTGATGGCAATGCAGTAAATGTTTCTGGTGAATCTGTAAATTGTTTGTCACCAATATCCATCCAACTGTTCAATTTATAATCATTACTTGGTTGAATATTGACGATGGAATTGCTCTGATCTTGTGGCACTTTAATATGATCTAAACTGGCAATCGCAATGGCAGAAATTATGGCTTGCCCAACTTTAACCTGAGGAAATGAGACTACCAACTGTCCTGCTTTACTGTAAGCTTTTACGGTTTTTTTCAGTAGTCTGTTCGCCCCAACTTCCTTCCAAATATCTAAATCTTTTAAAACCGTTTTATCGTTGATAGCCACATCAAATATTCTCATTTTTTCAGCGTTCATACCTCCACCGATACCTAACCAAGGCTCGATGAAATATAATTCAACTAAGTATTCACCATCTTTAGGGACAGGAAAGCTAAACTTTAACTGATCTCTTCCATATCTGAAAGATTGAAAAAGTTTCCAATCAGCACTTCCACCAATGGGAGAAAATGTTCTCCGCTGACTGGCAAAGAAAGCCGGCACACCAGGAAATTCCGAGGTCCACGAAGTGGAACCATAGTGATTATAATTAGCAGATAATTGCTGATCAGCAAGCCATTGATTTCCTAAATGATCCTGGTAAGTCGGACCACCACAATTTAATCTATACAAGTAATGATAATTTTTTTGTGCTGCTAAAACGTTTGTAGCTTCAATTAAACGTTCAAAATTTGGTGATTTAGGCAAACTATTTAGCACGATCTGATCTTTAGCAACCACTTTTCCATCAACATAACCCACTGCATAAAGTACATTGTATTTGATGTTTGGCTTGTTCCATTGAAAATGCGTTCCAATCACACCACGTTTTTGCTTCCCTAAAGATTGTCCGTCTACATCATTAAACAGTTCTACTTCATCACAATTTGAATAAACAACCACGCTATCTTTTATTCCGGGCTGGTTCCATCGGCTTGGCCAGGTATGCGATACAATGTAAACCATTGGCTCCGTTTTCTTCGGTGCATAATTGGCCCTGAACATATAGAAAACATCAGTTGGTTCTTCCCAGGGCGTAAACATCCCTTTATAATTCACCGGACCAACGCGATCCAGATCACGTAATCCCTCGCCACCTTGTACACGACCAGGATTATCATGCGAACTGTAAAGCCAGAAAAAAATGTCCTGCTGTTTGATCCTTAACGGTTTCTGCCAAACGCACTTTAGTTTCCATCAAATCGGTCATTTTATTTTCCGTGTAACCTTTTCCATTTGCATCAGCCTCATGCAAATCAATGGTTCGCCATGCGCCATACTCTCCTACCAATACCTGCCTTTTTAAATCTTCACCATAAGTTAAAGGGTTGCCCCCATAAGTCCCAGTCCAGTTTTGAGGCACATCCCAATCGGTGCCCTTACCTCCATTACAGGTGGTCACTTTTCTTTGTGATGACGCAGTCGGATCAAGCCTGCGAATGAGTTCCGTACATTCTTTAGCAAAATCTTCAGGCAATGTGCTTTCATTTTCCAAACCCCACAAAACTACCGCCGGACTATTCCTGCGTTCTTTTACCCAATCCGTGAGAAGTGATTTGAAATTTTTCCTGAACTCAGGCGTATCATACCAAATGTGTGCGGCCATCTGTGTCCAGCATAAAATACCTTCTTTATCCCAATAGTCAGAATATAACAGATTATGCGGTTGATGAGCATCGCGAAAAGCATTAAAACCTGTCGATTTGATTTGCATCACCCTGGAATGAATTTGTTCATTGGTAAAGGCGTGGCTTTGGCCAATAAGATGTTCATATTCAGCTATACCATTTATGAAAACGGGCTTTCCGTTTAACAGGAATACTTTTTGATTGGCCTGATCACCAATCGGCCAACTGATCCATCGGATACCATAAGGCGTTTTCAACACATCAACTACTTTTCCATTTTCTATGATGGAGGTTTTTAAAGTATAGAGATACGGATTTTCTAAAGACCACAATTTGGGATTTAAAATTTCATCTGTTTGCTGTGTAACATCTAAGGTTTTTCCTGCCGGAAGATTGATTTTTTTAGATAACGACTTCTCAGTATTTCCTTTAGCATCCAGTAACTGATTGAGCACCGTAAGGGATCTGCTATTCGCAGAATAATTTTTTAAGGTAGTTACAAAGTTTAAGACCGCTGATTTTTCGGAGATCTGATTATCATTCCAAATGTGAACGCCAAATGGTTCGATACGTACATCATTGGTTATAACTAAATGCACCGGACGAAAAATGCCCATTGGCTGAGAGCCTTCAGAAAAACCTCGTTCGGTTGAGCAACCACCATCTACCCACGGCAAATCCTGAATATTTGCAGGATGATCTGCCCTTACTGCCAAAAGGTTATCCTCATTATTCAACTTAATTGTTGCGGTAACATCCAATGTAAATGTTGTTCTTCCGCCGGCATGATAACCGATTTGTTTTCCATTCAGCCAAATCGTGGCATATGAACCCACGCCTTCGAAATAAAGAAAAAACCGTTTACCTGATTTCGCTTCATTGCTTTTAAAAGTTTTTCGATACCAGGCGTAACCATGCTTATTGCCATGAAGCTTACGTTGATAGCCTTCGTATTGATCCCAATTATGCGGCACATTTACCTTTTTCCAATTGGAAATTTTATAGCCAGAAGATTGAAAACCATTATAAGCTGCGATGTTTTTTTCATCAGCAATGGTTTCCCAGTTTGCGTTAAGAGAAATATCTTTCCGAAGACTTTGCGCATAAGTATTCGATAGTAAACACAGAAAAAAGATGGTAAATAATGTCTTTTCGTTCTTCATAAAACAATCCTCTGCCGTTAATATTTTTTTGGCAATATTGAGTCGATTAAAATTTCAATTCTCCGTTCAATTTATAGCTTCCTCCAGCTTCTGTATTGAACTCAATTTCTTTATCAAGATATTTCATCTTGCATTTTTCTCCTCTAAGTGATTTAAGAAGAATTGACTTCAACTTTCCTCCACCCCAAATCAAACCTACTTCAAAACCACCTCTAGCCATTAATCCACTAACATTTCCATTCGGAATTTCGGTTGGTAATGCAGGCAAAATATCGATGTAACCCTGATGACTTTGTAAAATCAGCTCTGCGATTCCGGCAGCGCCCCCGAAATTTCCATCGATTTGAAATGGCGGGTGGGCATCAAATAAATTAACGTAAGAACCGGCACCACTATTCGCAGGCTTCATTAGCATTTTAATTAACTTCATGGCGTGATCGCCATCTTTAAATCTGGCCCAGAAATTAATTTTCCAAGCCAGGCTCCAGCCAGTAGCTTCATCGCCGCGATAAAGCAAAGATTGTTTCGCAGCATCCATCATCTTTGGATCACTCTTCCAGGTAATATCATCGCCAGGATAAACGCCCCACAAATGTGAAACATGACGGTGCTTATTCGTAGTATCATCTTTATCTTCCCGCCACTCTTGCAATTGCCCATATTTACCAATCTGATTAGGAGCAATTTGCTTCATTTTAGCCTGCAAAATCGTACGAAAATCAGCGTCAACATTTAAAATTTCCGTGGCAGCAATGCAATTCTTAAACAATGATCGTATGATTTGATGGTCCATCGTTGGACCGGCGACTAATCCCCCATTTTCAGGAGAATTTGAGGGTGTACTGATTAGCCAGCCGGTTTTTGGATCTTTTATCAAAAAGGCATCGAAAAACAGCGCAGCCTGTTTCATCAAAGGATAAGCTTCATTTCTTAAAAATGTCTGGTCGCCAGTAAAGGCATAATGCTCCCACAAGTGTTGACTGAGCCAGGCCGCACCGGTAACCCAGATGCCGTGGTTGGAAGCGTTAATTGGCGCTGTCCCATTCCATAAATCGGTATTGTGATGCAACACCCAGCCAGGAGTATTGTAATATTCTTTTGCTGTTTCGGTTCCAGTTTTTGCTAATCCATTAATTTTATTGAATAATGGCTCGTTTAAAGCTGATAGATTTAAAACTTCTGCTGGCCAGTAGTTCATTTCCATGTTGATATTAGTAGTGTATTTACTGCCCCACGGTGGAGTTAATAAATCATTCCAAATACCTTGAAGATTGGCTGGTTGTGTACCCGGCCGAGAACTTGAGATAAGCAAGTAACGGCCATACTGCATGTATAAGGCTGCAAATCCGGGATCATTTGAAGTTGCAAACTTATTCAATCGCTCATTTGTAGGAAGATTTTCTTTACCTGATTGGCCAAAATCTACATGGAATTTATTGTAATAACTTTGGTATTCCTTAATGTGTCTATTTTTAATTTCAGCAGACGTTTTATCAGTAACGGTATTCAACGCCTTTATATTGGCAGCAGCCGGATCTCCGGATACATCCTGGGCATTGATAAAATTGGTTCCGGCGGTGAGATAAAGCGTCACTTCATCAGCTTTGCTGATACTAATTTTATTATTGAGCACCTTTACGGCACCATTTTTTATTACAGCGGTTAAGCGGCTTTCGCCCTTTAATGCACCATCTTTTACCTGTACGGAAAGTGAAATAGTGTTTTTCCCCAATGCCTTTATACCTGATTGCTGATGCAGACTTGACAAGGCTGCAGTTAAACTGATTGATGCTTTTTTATCGGCACTGAGATGAATCACGATCGACTGGTTGGGCTGGCTGGCAAAATACTCCCGGGTATAATTTACGCCAGCAATCGTATAGTTGGTACGGGCAATGGCGGTGGTTAGATCTAAGGAGCGTTTGTATTTAGTAATCAAACCCTTGTGCTGAAATGCAAGATTTAAATCGCCAAATGGCTGATAACTGGCCTGATATTGTGCTACCGCTGGAGGACTTTGATTTTGAATTTTATATTTCCAGGGTTTGACAAGCGATATTCCCTGCTCCACTTTTGAACCAACGGTGTAGATTCCGATTTTTTTGGTGGTATCTTTATAACCGCCAATTCCACCACGATCGTAATAATTTAGCACCTGAATGGCAATTACATTCTTCCCATGTTTAACTAATTTGGCTGGAATGATATATTTTCTAGCTTCTGTGCCATCCGTGTTGCCAACCAATTGCCCGTTGACATAAGTAAAATCCTGATCAAAAATTTTGTTTAAATCAAGCACTAAATCTTTGCCAGTCCAGTTCTGAGGCGCATCAAAAGTGGTTCTAAACCAAACTGCACCATCTATATTCTCCAGGCCAACTGTTTCCCAACCTTCGTAAGATGGAACGGCAATTGTCTTCCAAAGTTTGTCGTCAAAATCAGTTGAGGCAGGATTTCCAGAAATTCCTGTTCCTGCTTTCATGTCCGCAATCCAGGCTTCCCGATTCCCAGGCTCACTTTGTAAACCCATAAATTCTTTTTGTGCCAGTACTTCTGCTTCCTTCTGTTTTCCCTCAAAAAGTAATTTTCTAATTTCCGCAAGATATTTATAGGCACCTTTGCGATTGTAATTTCGAGGTTTCCCTGTCCAAAGTGTTTCTTCGTTAAACTGAATATGATCGTTTTCTACACCAGCAAAAACCATTGCGCCTAACCTGCCGTTACCAATCGGTAAAGCGTCTGTCCACTTTTCGGCAGGTTGATTATACCACAATTGCTGATTGCTATTTTGCGCCCTAAGAGATAAAGCAAGCGTAGATATGGTAACAGCAACAATAAAAAACTTCGAATTAAACCTCATCAATTACTGCCCTTTATCTCCAGAAACATAATCGATAGATTCAAAAACATCTTTCTCTTTCTTTACACCTACTCTGGCGTTTCTGAAGTTATTATTGCCTAAAGAAATATTTTTTGTTCCCGCACCGCTCAATCTTAAATAATTTGCTGTACCCGAAATCGGGAATGAGTTATACAGAAACAAATCACTTACATTTTTCAAATCAATAACTGCAGCATTATTGTGCGGCGTATAGGTTTTTAGTCCATCAACCACCAAATTGTTTACTCTCGACGCTTTGAGAGATGGACCTAATTCAGTGTTTACCTGAACGTTATGAAATTCTATTCTGTTCGAAAAACTGATATCAAAACCGGTTTTAGCCTCCATATTAATATCATTGAATGTGATATTTTCAATTGGCATTTCCTCCAGACCATTTAAATAAGCAGCCTGGTTAACTTGACCGGTGATGTTACTAAAATGGATATTTCTGAATTTAGGTGTACGATCTGAAACCGGCTGAACATTGGTTTTTGCATACTGCATATCCAAAACAATGGCCTGCTGTTTAATATCTTTCATGATGATATTGCTCACGCGAATTTCTTCTACAATACCACCTCTTCCTCTTGCTGTTTTAATCCTGATTCCGCGATCAGTTCCATCAAATACGCAATTTGAAATCGTAATTTTACGAACATCGCCAGACATTTCGCTGCCAATAACTACTCCACCGTGGCCTGATAACATTGTACAATTAGTAATTACGTAGTTTTCTGCTGGTATAGCCATCCTTCTGCCAGGCTCGTCTTTTCCTGATTTAATGGTGATGCAATCATCTCCTACGCTAATGTGGCAATCAGAAATGTGAACGTTTTTACAAGACTCCGGATTAATCCCGTCCGTATTTGGGGAATGAGGATTGTTAATGGTCACGGCATGAATTTTAACATTTTCACTAAATTCCGGATTAACCGTCCAAAAAGGAGAATTCCTGATGGTGATTCCATCAATTAAAACATTTTTGCAAAACATGGTTTGAATAAAAGGTGGACGAAGAAAACCACGTTTCATCTGCTTCGGATCATCAGGCAGAACAATGTCTTTATTCAGCTTATCAAACTCATACTGCCATTTGGAGCGGGCCTGACCTTCTTTATAACCTTCAACAAAATCCCACCATTTTTTACCATGCCCATCTATAAGTCCACGACCGATAATCGAAATATTCTCAGCTTTGTAGGCATAAAAAAGCGGTGAAAAACTTTTCACATCAACCCCCTCATACCTGCTTTCAACCATTGGCAAATAATCATCAAAGTTATCGCTAAAATGCAATTCAGCTCCAGCATCGATGAAAATGGTTATGTTACTTTTTAAATGAATGGCTCCGGTTAGATATTTACCTGCGGGAAAATACACGGTTCCGCCTCCTGCCTTTGAAGCTGCATCTATTGCTTTTTTAATGGCTACGGTAGCTAATTTACTGCTATCATTTTTTGCGCCGTATTTGGTAACATTGTAATATGACTGTGCCTGAGCTGAAGTAAAAATTACAACCAAAACAATTAAGGTTGACCAGAATTTCACAGCACTTACTAGATTTTTAAACATGGTAATTTCTTTTTACTAACTGATTGGAACTTTTACAGGTTTTAATCCACTTGAACGATAGATTTGCTTGCCATCCACGAAAATC
>NZ_AJLG01000087.1 GCF_000258495.1 Pedobacter agri PB92 | reverse complement strand
AAAAATCCCTGTGAATGAACACTTGGAAACATCTGTTAAAGGTGTATATGCCATTGGAGATGTGATTACAGGTGCTATGTTGGCGCACAAAGCAGAAGATGAAGGAACTTATGTTGCTGAAACTATTGCCGGACAAAAACCGCACATCAACTACAATTTAATTCCGGGTGTAGTTTATACCTGGCCAGAAGTTGCATCTGTTGGTTTAACCGAAGAGCAATTGAAAGAAAAAGGAACAAAATACAAAGCAGGTTCGTTTCCATTCAAAGCAAGTGGTCGTGCGAAAGCAAGTATGGATACCGATGGTTTCATCAAAGTTTTAGCTGATGCTTCTACTGATGAAGTTTTAGGCGTACACATGATTGGGCCACGTGCTGCGGATATGATTGCTGAAGCCGTAATCGCAATGGAATTCCGTGCTTCTGCAGAAGATATTGCCCGTACTTGTCATGCTCACCCAACTTATACTGAAGCGTTGAAAGAAGCTGCATTAGCGGCTACTGATAACAGAGCAATACATATTTAATTAGAAAACCCAGGTTTGTGTCATCACAAACCAAATTAAAATACTAAGCCGATGAGTAATCATCGGCTTTTTTTTGCCCTTACGCATCGCTTTCTGCTTCGTTACTATTCTCCAGAGCCTGACATAGTTGAAAAGCATAGCTCAATTATTTTATTGTATTAAAATGATAAATACATCTTTCAATTGCCGATTGATTTAAGGAACTTTGCGGCACAATCCCGTTCATATAAAAAAACAAGTTTTGGAAGACACAAAGGCAAATCACGAAAGTTTAAATCAGATAGAAGTTAAACCCTTGCCCGCTCAGAGCTCTCCAAACAGAATTCGTTTAGCTGTTTCATTATTTTATTTTGGGCAGGGTATTGCATTTGCATCCTGGGCCAGCCGAATTCCTGATATCAAACACAGTTTAAATTTATCAGATGGGGAATTAGGTAGTATCTTATTAGCACTGCCACTAGGCCAATTGGTAACCATGCCCATTTCTGGTGGTTTGGTAACTAAATACGGAAGTAAAGCAATTCTTACCATCACTGCTCCCTTGTATGTTTTAGCTTTAAGCAATTTGGGTTTAGCAACTGCTTCCTGGCATCTGGCAGCTTTTCTTTTCCTGTTCGGTGTGATTGGCAATATGTGTAACATCGCCGTAAATACGCAGGGCTCTGAAGCAGAAAAACTATTTGGCCGCCCAATTATGACCTCCTTTCACGGTGCCTGGAGTATTGCCGGCTTTACCGGGGCGCTGGTCGGATTGTTAATGGTTAACCTTCATATTGTTCCCTACCATCACTTCTGGATAATTGTTGCACTCATTTTCATCAATGTATTTTTAAATTACAAACATCTTGTTCCTGGTAAAGGCACCGGAGCAGAACGCAAAGGGAAATTATTTATCAAACCTGAAGGAATACTTTTACAGTTAGGTATCATTGGTTTTTGCAGTATGGCTACCGAAGGGGCAATGTTCGATTGGAGTGGTGTTTATTTTAAGGAAATTGTTAAAGCACCATCATCGTTGGTTATTTTAGGTTACGCATCATTTATGGTAATGATGGCCACTGGAAGATTTGTAGGCGATAAAATCATCGCAAAGCTAGGCAGAAAAAAGACCATCCAAATTAGTGGGTTGATCATATCAACAGGAATGTTTATTTCGGTTTTTTTACCTTATGTAGTAACCGCCACAATTGGTTTTATGTTAGTTGGAGTAGGCGTTTCGAGTATTGTTCCTACAGTTTATAGCGTTGCTGGAAAAAATGGTAAAATTTCTGCAGGGATGGCGATTGCCATCGTTTCAAGTGTGAGTTACTTAGGCTTTTTAATGGGCCCGCCGTTAATCGGATACATTTCAGCTTTATCTAGCCTTCGATATTCTTATGCTGTAATTGGATGCTTTGGGTTATTTGTAAGTTTCCTGGTTAGCAAAATGAAAGCTATTGAGTAGGCGGGTTTTTAGTTAAGCTATCTTTCTGAATTACCGGATTATCTTTTTTGATGAGACCGTGTTCTTTCAGTGTTGCGATAGCCAGTTCGATCAATCTTAAATTTTCTTCCTGATGTCCGTGTTGCACCTCTACATTAATATACGGAATATTCTGTTGCATGGCGTAAACCGATAACGAACCATCATTTTCTGCGAATTTTGATTGCAGAATTACGTTTACATTTGCTTTTTTTAAACTTGTAAATAAGCGTGGTTCGGTAACATAAAGTAAATCATCGCCATCCATGCCGAAGTTGATAAATACTGAATCAGCTGTGCTGGATAAATCATAACCTGGAAGGTAAGAGGAAATGCCAAATCCTCCATCGGCATTGTTATGCAAAGTTAAAATGTAACCCAACGACTTTGGGTCGTAAAAGTCCACAATCTGCTTGCCGGCATCCAAGATCAGTTTCTCTACTTCGTTTGAACTGAAATAATCTTTTTTTAATCTGCTGCTTACACCTCGTTGGGTATAAATCGCGTTTGGGTCGATGCGATATTGATCATCCATATGGCTAAAAACGTAATCTCTCACACCTCCATATTGGCTGTCAATCAGCTCGCCGCCGCTCCAGCGGATGTAATCAAAACCTGCTTTTACACCCGTATCTTCATTATCATGAACCACTAAAAACCTCACACCATTGGATTTGTATGAATATTTTACAAGGTTGATATTTAGATCGGAAATTTTAATGAAGGATGAATCGGTGGTCATTGCTGCAAAAACCGGAGGGTGCTGGGCTTTTGCCAAAAAAGATGCGCTGACTAAGATGAGGGATAAAACAACTTTAAGCATACCTCTAATATACAATGTTGGATATTATTTTGTTTGACACACAAGATATTGCACCTCATTTTGTTCTTAAACGGGATGGAAGCGGTATCCTTTTATTGCACAAGCTTTAAGTTTAGGATTGCTTTCACAAAAAGATTTGGCGGACAGCCCGGCTGCAGTAAGCGAAGCGAACCAAAGTACCTTTACTAATAAATATCAATAAAAAAAGGTCGCCTTTGGGGGGCGACCTAATCGATTGTTAATTTGGATGGTATTATATTTTAATGTCCGTGATCTAAATCGTATTCGTTCACATCTTTGTGTTTGTAAGGTTCAACCATTAAATCATCAATGGTTTTTCCTTTTTTATCAAAGCCAAATTTATGAAGCATGTTATCAAAAATCTGGTACATCACGGGTACAACAACCAAAGTCAGGAATAACGAACTTGTTAACCCACCAATGATTACCCAGGCCAAACCATTTTTCCAATCGGCACCAGCACCGCTTGCTAATGCAATCGGCAACATACCAATTACCATGGCAATGGTTGTCATCAAAATCGGGCGTAAACGGGCATGGTTAGCTAAAATTAGCGCTTCATGGGTAGATTTTCCTTGTGCTTTCATTTGGTTCGTAAAATCGACCAAGATAATCGCGTTCTTTGCCACCAAACCCATTAGCATAATGAAACCTAGGATAGTGAAAATACCCAATGCATTATTGGTTAGGGCCAGGGCAAGCAAAGCACCAATTAGTGCAAGCGGTAGCGAGAACATTACCACAAGCGGATAAACAAAACTATCATACAAGGCAACCATAATTAAGTATACCAATACAATTGCCGCAAGTAAGGCGATACCTAAAGTACCAAAACCTTCACTTTGGTTCTCCTGGTCTCCCGCCCAGTAGAAGCTGATTCCTGCAGGTTTTTTTAATTTATCCAATTCAGTTTGGAAGTTGGTTACCACCGTACCCGTTGGAACGCCTACAGTTTGTGCTTTAACGGTTACTGAAGTTGATTTATTTAAACGTTCCAATAAACTTGGTCCTGAACCTTCTTTAATATCCGCAAATTGCGAAAGTTTAATCTGCGCACCAGCTTGGTTGGTGAAAATCAAATTACGTACATCATCAATATCTTTTCTGTCGAAATCTTGATACTGAATGTTGATGTCGTACTCATACTCACCCTGACGGAATTTACCATCCGTGTTACCGGCAAAAGCCGTTTGCATGGTGGCACCAACTGTTTGTAAGGTTAATCCTAACGCCGACATTTTATCGCGATCTACCTTTACGTTAATTTCTGGTGTTCCTTTTTCAACTGAAAGTTTGGTTTGCGTAGCGCCTGGTATTTTTGCAAGCACATTCTGCGCTTTTTGTGCAAAAGCTAATACGCTGTCTAATTCAGAACCCATTACCACCAACTGGATTGGTGCATCATCTGCCGTACCCAAAATACCAATTGGAACGGTTTTGATTTTTGCACCTACCAATACTTTTTCCAATTCACGGGTGTAAGTAGTAGAGATGATATCTGAAGAAAGGTTTCCACGCTCTTCTTTCTCTTTTAATTTTACGTTAATTTCTGATTTATAAGCAGTAGACTGGCTAGCGCCCATACCTTCACTCGATTGACCAACCGTTGCGATGGTTTGGATGACGTCTTTTTGTTTACTTAAGTAATCTTCCGCTTTTTGCGTGTAGAAGTTGGTTTGCTCTAAAGAAACATCTTTAGGCATCTCGATTTGTAGTAAGAACTCACCTTTATCA
The DNA here is from genome assembly GCF_000258495.1 of Pedobacter agri PB92. Taxonomy (GTDB): domain Bacteria; phylum Bacteroidota; class Bacteroidia; order Sphingobacteriales; family Sphingobacteriaceae; genus Pedobacter; species Pedobacter agri. The sequence goes on along the minus strand of NZ_AJLG01000087.1, from coordinate 16,198 downwards.
GATTTAGGGAAGAACTCAAAACCGATATAACCGCCTGCTAACAAACCACAAGATGAGAAGAACAATACCACCATCATTACCAAAGTAAGCGCCTTGTGTTTTAATGTCCATTCTAATAGGTTTGTGATCCACTGGGTAAATTTGCGCAATTGTTTCTCAAACCAAAGGATGAATTTTCCGAAGATGTTTTTACCCTCAATACGCTCTAATTTACCAAAACGAGAGAAAATTAACGGTACAATGGTAAATGAAGCTACCAATGATAACAAGGTAGAAATAATTACCACCACACAAAACTGGCGTAAAATGTTAGCCACCATACCGGTACTAACTGCAATAGGGAAGAACACTACAACAATTACAAACGTAATGGATACAACGGTGAAACCGATCTCGCGAGTAGCATCAGAAGCGGCTCTAACCTTGTTTTTACCCATTTCCATGTGACGTTGGATGTTCTCTAATACCACAATCGCATCATCGACCAGGATACCTACCACCAGGGATAGGCCTAGTAATGACATCAGGTTTAGCGTATACCCAAATAATGCAATACCGATAAATGTTGCGATTAAGGATGCCGGAATCGAAATCATTACAATTACCGCATTACGCAAACTGTGTAAGAAGAAAAGCATCACGATGGCCACTAACACAACGGCAAGCATTAAATCGTGGATAACCGCATCGGCTGATTCTAAGGTATAAACCGAACTATCATTTACAATTTTAATATCTAAACCAACATTTTTATAGTCAGCTTTAAGTTGTTCAATGGTTTGCTTGGTTCCCTCACTCACCGTTACCGCATTGGCATCACTTTGTTTAATAATTTGTACCGCAATAGAGTTGGCACGGTTGATACGGGCAATTTTTTCTGTTTCTTTCTGTGTATCCTGAACATCAGCAATGTCTCCCAAACGAATCTGAGCGCCATCTTTACTGGTGCTTACAACCAGGTTACGCATATCTTCTACATTGGCATACTTGCCAGATAAACGCACCAAAATATCCTGAGCTTTAGTTTTTACACTACCTGTAGGGAAATCCAAGTTTGATGATAAAATAGCTTGTTGAACTGCAGGCACTGATAATCCGTAACCTTGCATTTTCTTAGCATCTAATGCTACTTTAACTTCACGTTCAGAACCACCAATTAGGTTTACCTGGGCAACGCCTGGTACACGGGAAATGATTGGTGCAATACGCTTGTCCATCAAATCGTAGAACGAAATATCATCCATATTGCCTGATGCAGACATGGTAATTACCGGGAAGTCATCCAACGAGAACTTACTTAATGATGGTTGTTTTACATCATCAGGTAAATCTGCCAGGATTGCATTAACTTTCCTTTGTGCATCATTCAAAGCAATATCTATTTCTGCTTTATCTGTTAGTGTAATAATTACTACAGATAAACTTTCATAAGAGTTCGCATTGATTTTTTTGATGTTTTCCATTGAAGAAACAGCATCTTCAATTTTTTTGGTAACGGTACTTTCTACCTCATTAGGTGAAGCACCAGGGTAAATGGTTGAGATAGATACAACGTTTGAAGAGAACTTTGGTAAAAGCTCATATCCTAACGAGAAATAACTCAATAGACCCATCAAAGTTAATGCGGTAAATACCACAATTACCAGCGACGGCCTTTTTATAGATATGTCAGTAATTTTCATTTTCTTTATTTAATATTCAATGGTAAGATTGCGCTTAGAATTAAGTTTACCCTGTCGGGCTGATTAATTCCGCATACTACTTTTTACTTAATTACAGTAACCGCTGTACCGTTGTTCAAGTTAATCTGACCGCTTGTAATTACAGTTTCGCCTTCTTTTAATCCGTCTACAACCTCAACACTTTCGCCTAAAATACGTCCTGAAACAACCTTACGTGTTTGAGCTGTATTATTCGCTTTATCTAAAATATATACTTCGTTGCTACTAACACTACCTACGAAAGCAGTACGAGGAACCAAAATAGCTGGTGCCTGTTTAGGGAATTTAAATACTGCTGTTCCATACATACCTGCTTTTAAGCTGTTTTTAACATTATTGGTTACGACTACTTCAATTGGGAAATTTAAAGTCTCATCCGCTTTAGCAGCTATAAAGGTTACTCTACCAGAAAATTTATCCTGAGGAAAAACTGACGACTGTATCTCCACTGCATCACCAATCTTTAAATTAGCTACCTGACTTTCGTTTACGTTAACTTTCAATTTCAATTTGGAAACATCAACCAATTCGAATAACTGCGTTCCAGGAGCTACAACCGCACCAACTTCGATCATTTTTTTATTAACAATACCGTTGATAGAGGATCTGATGTTTGCATCATTTAATTTGCGTTGCTGAGATTGTAAACGAAGTTTTGCGTTTTGAGTGTTTAAACGAGCCTGATCAACCTGTTGTTGGGTAACCCCACCAGTTTTAAAAGAACTTTCGTAACGTTGTAAGTCTTTCAGCGCATTTTGATAAGTAGCTTCAGCAGTTTCTCTATCTGTGTTTAAAATTTCAGCATCAATTCTAGCCAATACTGTTCCTTTGCTTACACGGCTTCCTTCTTCAACATATATTTTGCTTACACGACCAGAGTTTTCTGCCATAAAGTTTAATTCCTGATTTGCAGCAAAAGTTCCATTTACTGTAAAGTCTAAATTAATTTCTTTACGTTCAACCGAAGCTGTTTTTACAGCAACAGCGCCACTGCCTTTGGCAATAAAAGCAGTTGTTTCTTCTGCCTTCTTCTTGTTGTTATTTAAAACATAAGCAATTGCGCCAATGGCAACAACAACTACAACAATGATTATAATTACTCTTTTCATTTCTATTGTACTAGCGATTTAATATTTCCGTTTGATTTTATTAATTGAATTTCGGCTATTTTATAATTTAATAAAGCCTGGGTGTAACTGTTTTGAGATGAAGTAAGTGAGTTTTCTGTATCTAATAAATCAGTTAAGGTAGCCAACCCATTATTGTAGTTGTTTTGTGTACTTCTGTAAATTTCCTGGGCCAACTCAACGTTTTTACGTTGTGCATTAATGGTATTTAAGTTGTTGCGAAGTTGGATTTTAGCATTTTCATAAGCCAGATTCAACGAGTTAACACTTTCTTTTCTGTCTTCTTTTGCTTTCAAAATTTCCACATTGGCCTGGCGTACTTTTGAGCGTGTTAAAAAACCATTGAAAATTGGGACACGTAAGGTTAAGCCGATGGCTGATGCGCCATAGCCAATTGCTGCTGCATTTGAACTTAAAAAGTCAAAACCATCACTTTGGCTGGAATAAGTATAATTTCCTGTTAGCGATAATGATGGATAATATTCAGCGAGGTAAGCTTTACGCTGTAAACTCAATAACTTATCCTGCGTATCCAGAATTTTCACTTCTGTTCTGTTTGCCAGATTTACCGAATCTGCAAAAACAGGAAGTTGTGCAGCCTGAGTTAACTCAGTTGCGGGTAACTCAATAGGGTTACTCACCGGCATACCCATCGAAAATTTCAATTGATTTTCCAATTGTACAATAGCATTAACCACTTGTTCTCGTTGCGTAGTTAAGTTTGTTAAGTTAACGCTGATCCGGTCAACATCAATTTTCCTGGCTAAGCCGTTTTTGAATTGGTTTGATATCACCTTTTCAACCGTTTTAACATTTTTAATGTTGGTATCAAGTACACTTAGCTGTTCTCTGTTCACTAAAACCTGATAATAGTTATTGGCAACCAGTTCAATGATTTGCTCTTCGGTTAGCTGAGATGTAAGGTTGTAATATTCCTCACTAGAACGTGCAGCCTGCAAACCAGTAAAAACCTGTTGGTTAAATAACTGTTGCGAAAGTTGTACTCCAGCGGTAGAATTCCAGTTCTGCCCTAATTTAATGGCTTGCGCTTGTCCGCCAAAGTCGGCTACCAATTGCCCGATAATTGGGTTATAGGTTAACCCAGCATTACCAGTAAGTTGTGGTAAAGCCTGTGCCCGCACTTCCTGAACTTTATATCGTCCGCCTTCAATGTCGAGTTTTGCCTTACGAACACGGGCATTATTTTGAAGCGCATAAGTAAGCGCATCTTTTAGGGTAACCTGCTGTTGTGCAGCTACCAGTCGTGGTAAACCAATGCCGATAATTAATACGAGCATTAATTTTACCATTTTTACTCTAAGCATAATGTATTGTTTTTTTGTTTTTGGGTTCTTGTATAGTATAATGTAGTTTTATCAGGTATCAAGACGTGATAAAACTATATCTGATTTATTGTTATTCGGGTCTTTGCTCTTTAATCTTTGCTCCTTATTTCTCCTTAGCACTTTAATCCCTTGGTAAAAATCGAAGAAAGGTCTTTTTGCTTCTGCGTCATTTTATTTAATGCTTTTTTATCTGGAAGGATATCTTTAGCTGTTTCCATTACGCACATGGTAGTTAAGCCCATTAAACTTTCTAAGTATAATTCTGCCAGGTGCGACATGTCTTCGTGTGCTATTTCTCCTTTTTCTTTAGCGCTGCCGAAAACCTTTGCGAAAAAATCACGTTCTATGTCTTTTAACCCGTTAAGTTTGGTTTTAATGGCTTCATCGTTGAGTAAATCAGGAACACCTTCTGCAATTTTTAGCATATAGTATTTCTGAAAAAAAGTGTTTCTCACATCAATAGTGTTAAACAAAATCGTTTCCAGTTCCAGTTCCGGATTATATTTCTTTTGTATGGCTTCAAAAAACTCATTGAAAATCTTCTCTATCACACCAAGAATTAAGTGTTTCTTATCCGGAAAATAATAATACAGAGATGGTTTTGACACGGAAAGATCTTCAGCAATATCGTTCATTGTTGTTTTTCCAATTCCGAAATGACTAAATCTCTTAATGGCGCCCTCAATAATTTGTTCTCGCTTTTTATCAGCTACAATCATTTTACTTTTCTACTTTCTGACTTTTTTAATATTTTAGTCAAAAATAGATGTTAAATTTGAGATGTTAATCAATTGATTGAGAAATTGTCATAAGCTTACATTTGAATGACATTATAAATCTTTCTTGTTGGTTTATATTGTATTACGATAAAAATTATGCCTGTGATAACGATTTTAATTAACCTGATGATTCTCATTTTAACCATTGTAGCGATGGAGTGTTTATCGTGGTTTATTCATAAATATTTGTTTCATGGGCCGTTATGGTTTATGCATAAAAGTCATCATCAAAAATCACATTCGTTTTTCGAATGGAATGACTTGTTTGCCATACTATTTGCAGGGCTATCGCTTTACTTAATGTATATTGATCGGGATAATTTTGGCGTTAGATTTTTTATAGGATTAGGGATAACCTTATATGGCTTAATATATTTTATCGTTCATGATTGGTTTGTTCACCGAAGATTCAAAACCTTTAAAAGCAATAACACCTATTTGAAAGCAGTGAGGAAGGCGCATAAAATCCACCATAAAAACCAGGGCAAGGAGCGAAGCAAAGCTTTCGGTTTACTGTTCGTAAGAAAGGATATTTTAAACAGTTAAACTTTTGTATTAATCAGTCGTTCCCTAATAATTCTAAACTTCTGCTATGAAAAATTTCCTTTGTCTATTAGTAATTATGTTATTAATGTATTCCTGTATAAATAAAACAGATAAAGACCGGGCAATTGAACTCGTTGAATCGAAATATGAAAGTTCAGGTCAAAAACTTAATTTCGATGAAGCGAAACTCGACAGTTTATATAACATACAGCCTAGGGCTTATGCTGATAGTATTAAAAAAGGGAATGAGTTAGATGATACACTTGCTGTTTTGGAAAGCCAGATTGAACATCTTAGCCAGAAGGAGTCGGATAGCGTAGGTTTGATTAGTGCTGCGCTAACCAAAAGGCGTTATCAATTGCTTGAAATTACAAAAACAAAACCACAGTTTGTAGGGTGGAAGTTGTCGGGCGTTAGGATAAAAAACGTTAAAAGAGAGGTAATCAGTTTTAACTTTAATAAAGAGATCACGGAAATTGTAGATTAATCTACTCGCTCTCCAATGATTTGATTGATAATATCATCTCATTTTGTTTTACTTTTGTGCGCAAACACAAAATCAATATGCTTCAAATTCAGGAAAACATTTCGCTTAAGCCCTATAATTCATTTGGTATCGATGTTAAGGCAAGTTACTTCGCCGTAAATTTTTTCTGAAGCAGACTTAAAAAGTTTATTTGAAGATGAGGTGACCAAATCGCAAAAGCTTCTGGTGATCGGTGGAGGCAGCAATGTGCTTTTCACAAAAGATTACGAAGGGTTGGTAATCAAAATCAGCATTAAAGGAATCGAATCAATAGCAGATGGTGGGCAAATTCTTGTCACTGCGGGTGCAGGAGAAGTCTGGAACGACTTTGTAAATTACTGTGTTGAACACAATTTCGCAGGCGTAGAAAATTTAAGTTTAATTCCCGGAACAGTTGGGGCATCGCCCATTCAAAACATTGGTGCTTACGGCATAGAGCTTAAAGATGTTTTTGAAAGCTGTGCGGCTTTCGAAATTAAGACAGGTCAAATTAAAACCTTCAATTTCAACGAGTGCCATTTTGGATACCGTGAAAGTATTTTCAAAGGCGAATTAAAAGGTCAATATATCATCACATCAGTAACTTTCCGTTTGTCTACACAGCCGGCTATCAATACTTCGTACGGCGCAATTGAAACTGAATTACAGCATAGAGGAATTGAAAAGCCAACTATTGCTGATGTCTCTGCGGCAGTTTCTCATATTCGGGTAAGTAAACTGCCAGATCCTTCTACTATAGGAAATGCAGGAAGTTTCTTTAAAAACCCGGTGATCGATAAACATGAGTTTGCGGAAGTGGTGGCTAAACATCCCGATGTGGTACATTATCCTACTGCTGATCATAAAATCAAACTTGCTGCGGGCTGGTTAATTGAGCAATGTGGCTGGAAAGGAAAAATAGTTGGTCAAACCGGAACCTGGAAAAATCAGGCTTTGGTATTGGTTAACCATGGTGACGCTACTGGCACGGAAGTATTTGATTTTTCTGAACAGATTATAGACAGTGTGAAGTCTAGTTTTGGAGTCACTTTAGAACGCGAAGTAAATATTCTGTGACGAAAGTGCGTATTAAACAGATTTGAAACTTCCACAGCTGTGCCAAAAAAAAGTTGGTATTAAGTTTGTTTAGGTTAGATTGAATGAACATCAATTCATTTTTTTATCTTACCTAAAGCTACATATCATGACAAAATTTGAATTCAACCATCTGGTTAACCATCACTCAGTATCATTAAGATCATATGCTTTAAACTTCACTAAAGATGCGGAAGATGCCAATGATTTAGTTCAGGATACGATGTTGAAAGCAATCACTTATTACAATAAGTTTAAAGAAGGTACGAATTTAAAAGGTTGGTTGTTTACCATCATGAAAAATACCTTTATCAATAACTACCGTCGTTTAGTTAAAACAAATACATTAATTACGCAAAGCGAAGATATCTCTTCAGCAAACTTATCATATAGCGCAACTAAAAATCAGGCGGAAAGTAAATTTGTGCTTGGTGATATTGATAAGGCCTTGGCGCAATTACCTGAAGAATATTATGTGCCTTTTATCCGCTATTTCGAAGGTTATAAATACCACGAAATCGCAGATATGCTACAAATCCCAATCGGTACAGTAAAAACCCGTATCCACGTAGCAAGAGGAATTTTGAAAAAATACTTGAAAACATACGCTAAAGATACTGCCCTTTCAGAAGTGGCTTAAAACACATCGAATGAAAAACAGAAAGTCTCAACGAAAGTTGAGACTTTTTTTTATGTTTTTTTTACAGCTTGCAGGGCGCTAAATTAATCGTTTCACGTATTTCAAATAATCTGTGCCTGCCATAAAGTTTGGTAAATATTCAATTGTGAAGAATAAAATAAAATTTGCCGAGAAAATCGTGTAAAGCAAAAGGCCCGGAAAAAATCCAGGCCTTATTTGCTTATCATATATTTGGTTAGTTGATTCTTATGTTTACTTTCAACAATTCGCCTTCTCTTTCATTTCGAAACAAATGCAAACCTCGAACAATATTGCGTTTTAAGGGTTATTTGCAGTGTTTTTGTTTTGTGGATATAAAGATAAGGGAAATTTTAAATTTGTCAAGCTTTTTTTATCTTTTTAATTATTTCTTTTGCTGCCACTTGGCCTGATATGATTGCAGGAGGCACTCCAGGGCCTGGAACCGTTAATTGACCAGTATATAACATGTTTGTTACTTTACGGTTTTTCATTTTTGGTTTCAAAAAAGCGGTTTGTTTCAAAGTGTTTGCCAAGCCGTATGCATTTCCTTTATAGGCATGGTAATCTTCTACAAAATCATTCATGGCATAACTTCGCTTAAAAAGAATGTTTTTGCTAATGTCGTTTCCGGTTAAGTCTTTGAAACGCTGAACAAGCAGGTTGAAATACTCTTCGCGTTTGGCTTCACTGTCTTGTAATCCCGGCGCAACGGGGATTAAAAAAAATAAATTTTCACATCCTGGAGGAGCAACATGCTCATCCGTTACCGATGGACAGCAAGCATAAAATAAAGGTTTTGCCGGCCACTTTGCATTGGTGTAAATTTCCTCTGCATGCTCATCAAAATTTTCATCGAAAAATAAATTATGATGAAGTACATGCTGTAATTTTTTATCTAAAGCAATATAAAATAGCAAACAGGAGGGGGCCATGGTTCTGGATTCCCAGTATTTTTCGTCATAGTTTCGGTAAGCTCGATCTAACAGCTGCTGATCAATGTGGTGATAATCTGCATTGCCAATCAAAAAATCGGTTTTAAAGTTTCCCTTGTTGGTGATTAACTCTTCTGCAACATTATTTCTAACTACAATGCTTTTTACCTCGGTATCAAATTTAAATTTTACACCCTGCTGTTCGGCAATGGTTTGCATGGCAGCTACAATTTTATGCATGCCTCCAATCGGATACCAGGTGCCCAGAATCAAGTCAGCATAATTCATTAAACTATATAATGCAGGTGTGTTTTGCGGCGTGGCGCCCAAAAACAAAACCGGAAACTCTAAAAGTTTGCGCAGTTTTTCATTTTTAAAAAGCTGATGTACATGTGTACGCATATTGCCCAATAGCTGAAGTTTAATGCCGCTAATGGCTAATCTGGGATCAAAGTATTCCATCACACTGTGCGACGGTTTGAATACATATTCGTTCATGCCTACATCGTACTTGTATTTGGCTTGCTTTAAAAAAGAATCAAGATTTTTGCTGCTGTTGGGTTCCAACTTTTCGAAAAGCTGATAGAGTTCTTCCTGCGTAGATGGCACATCAAGGGTATCTTCTTTTCCGAAATAAATCCTGTAAGAGGGGCTTAATCTTTTTAAGTCATAGAAATCAGCTGTGGTTTTTCCGAAAATTTGATAAAAATTCTCAAATACATCAGGCATCCAATACCAGCTGGGGCCCATGTCAAAGATAAATCCATCTTTTTCCCATGTTCTGGCCCTGCCTCCAGCCATTTCATTTTTTTCTAAAACAGTAACGTCAAAGCCATCTTTAGCTAAAAGTGCAGCAGCAGAAAGCCCTGCGAAACCAGCACCAATAATGGTTACCGTTGGTTTTTTATCCATAATGTAAATAAAAGGATTTTTGATGGTTTTGTTTGGTCTAATTGCTACACCTTATTAAAAATGATATAAAGTTTTTAATGTAGCATTGAAATGTTATTTTGTGGGATTCTCTGTGTTATTGTACATATCCGTTAAAATCAGTCATTAAATCCAAATTCGTTATGAGATCAGCTGCTATATTTTTACTTTTCACTTTTGCTTTCATGTTAAATTCTTTTGCTCAGGAGATTGATACGAAAAAGTTAGACAGCTTTTTTTACGCATTAAAGGATCAAAATAAAAGCATGGGCAGTTTTGCCGTCGCTAAAAATAGTAAAATTGTTTATGAGACATCTACAGGGTATAGCGCTTTAAGTCCAGATAGTATTTTAGCCAGTTCGGCTACACAATATAGAATAGGCTCAATTTCTAAAATGTTTACAGCTGTAATGATTTTCCAGCTTATTGATGAAGGCAAGCTATCGTTAGATACCAAATTATCTAAATATTTTCCTCAGATGCCTAGGGCTCAAGAGATCTCGATCAGGAATTTACTGTCACATACGAGTGGCTTAATGGATTATGTGAATGATGTTGTGGATAAAGATTGGATTACCAACCCGCATCCGGCAGCTGAATTGCTGGATACGATTGCTAAGCGGAAATTGCATTTCGCTCCGGGAGAAAAGCAGCAGTACAGCAACTCGGGTTACTTGTTAATGGGTTACATTCTCGAAAAAATAACTGGTAAAAAGTATAGCAAGCTGCTGGAAACGAGAATTGTAAAAAAGATAAATCTAAAAAATACCGTCTCCTCAATAGCGAACAACCTCGGAAAAGAGGAAGCTAAACCTTATAGAATGATTAAGAATTGGAATGATATCAAAGATATCTACTTTCCGAATGTAATTGGTGTTGGCGATATTTTATCTACACCTGCAGATTTGCTCGTCTTTATAAATGCATTATCAACAGGCACACTGATCAGCAAGGCAAGTTATGCTCAGATGAGTACTTTTAATGGTCGAGATAGTTTTGGTATGGGTTTAATCAGCGTTCCGTTTTACAGCCAGGTAGGTGTTGGGCACAATGGTGGTACTTATGGTAGTTACAGCGCAGTTTACTATTTTAAAGAAAGCGGAATCTCAATTGCTTCTTGCATAAATGGCTTAAACTATCCCTTAAATGATATTAATATTGCGGTATTGCAAATTAGCAACGGGATGCCGTTTAAAACACCCAATTTTAAAGCGATGCAATTAACTGCCGAAGAATTGAAGGCTTATTCTGGTGTTTATGTTAACAAAATGCTTCCTTTTAAAATGACGATTGCTGAAAACAATGGTACGTTAACCGCTCAGGCAACAGGTCAATCGGCATTTCCAATAGAAGCTGTATCGAAAGGTGTATTTAAGTTTGATGGTGCAGGAATTGTTTTAGAATTTAATTTAGAGAAAAAAAAATGACTTTAAAGCAAGGCGGGCAGAAGTTCATTTTCAATAAACAGGATAATTAATGAAGGGTAAATAGGTAGCATAAATGACCTTTATCATAAGGAGTGTACATCTTATCACCGATCTATTAAACCAATTCACTTTTCTTACCTTTGACCCCACACATGATTAAAAATAGTATTTTATTTTTCCTGCTTTTGGTTTCAACATGCATTTGCAAAGCTCAACTGTCGGCCAAAGAAATTGCGGTTTTAAAAAGCGATTTAGTTAAGGCGGTAGAAAGTTCCAAGCTTACAGATTCTTTACATGAGAAACTCTCAAAACTACCAAACCGATCAGGGCTTCTTACTGCTTATTTAGGAACCTTGGAAGCACTAAAAGCGAAACATGCATGGAATCCCTACAATAAAATAAAATACGTTAAAGTTTCTTTGAAAACCATGCAAAAAGCTGTTGACATGGATAAAGAAAATTTAGAAATCCGTTTCATGCGCTTTTCAATTGAACATTTCACACCCGGTTTTCTGGGTTTTAGTAAAGATTTGGATGTAGATCGGAAAGAGATTGTTAAACATTACCAAAACCGCAATTTCGGAATAGCCGATGATGGCCTAATCAAAAGTGTTGCTAAATTTATGGTAGATAGTAAACGTTGTACGGCTGAAGAAATCAAAATTTTAAAGAAATTTATTTAAATGAACTATATCTATCTACTCATAAACATTGCTGTTATTTTCTTTCCATTCATATTGTCGTTTGATAAGAAGGTATACTTTTTTAGCAAATGGAAATTTGTGGTGCCCGCCATTCTAATTACGGGTATTGTTTTTTTAATATGGGATTTGCTGTTTGTTAAACTCAACGTATGGTCCTTCAACCCCGATTATTTAATTGGCATCAGCTTATGGGGATTACCTTTGGAGGAAATGTTATTTTTCCTGACTGTGCCATATGCCTGCATTTTTATTTACGAATGTTTAAATGCCTATTTCCCTAAAAACGAATTACAAAAATACAGTTTGGCTGTAAGCCATGCCTTGCTCGGAATTTGTTTCGCTATTCTTTTTTTTGGCTACAGCCGCTGGTACACACTTATTAATTTCGGCTTTTTATTTGTGGTGTTATTTGCCGTAGAATATGTAAATCATAAACTAAGGTTTATGTACAAATTTTACCGTGCATATTTGGTTTCATTAATTCCTTTTTACATTGTCAATGGCTTTCTAACAGCCATTCCGGTGGTAATTTATAATAACAATGAAAACTTAAATTTTAGAGTAGGCACCATTCCTTTCGAAGATCATTTTTATTTAATGTCGTTACTTTTAATGAATGTTTATTTATATGAATATTTTAAAAGCAGGGCAATAAAAAAAGAACTGTCTTAAGGATTTTTTGGAAATGAAAGGGCAGAATGCATGGCGGTTTCCAGCCCTGCCATTCGTTTCAATCTTTTTTGGCAACGTGATCGCATATTTATGGGAGGTGCTGCAAAAAAGTATTTCCACTGCTGTTAGGTTTATCAACAATGTTTCTGCGCCTCGCTAACCCCAAAAATGAAAAGCGAGTTTTGCCATCTAGCCCCGATTGAAGCGGGCACGAAGTAAAGCGGAAAGCGGGAAGAAAGTTATTACTTTGTACAACAATTGCGCATCTAAAAAATAGAAAATTAATAAATGGATTTACCGGTTTACACCAAACAACAACTCGCTTTGCGGAACGGACAGGACAAACCGCAAATTTGGGTAGCTTACAAAGGCTTGATTTACGATATGACGGAGAGCCGTTTATGGCGCAATGGTAAACATTATGAGCATTGGGCCGGACAAGATTTAACAGATGAATTGCCTGATGCACCACATACTGAGGCGGTTTTTGAGAAATTTATTCCTATAGCCAAAATGATCTAAACAAAAAAGCCGCAGATTTGCAGATCATTTTTTTAATCAGCAAATCTGCGGCTAAATCTTTATATCGAATTAAGCTTCTATTGTGAACGAACTTAAACTTACAAATTGCTGAATTCTTGCTGCAACTTCTTCTTCGGTAAGGTTTAACAATTTCTCTGTACCAAATTTCTCTACACAGAAAGAAGCCAATGCCGAGCCGTAAATAATTGCGTTTTTCATATTGTTGAAATTAATGGTTCCAACTTTGGCTAAATATCCAATGAAACCACCTGCGAAGGTGTCACCTGCTCCCGTTGGATCAAACACTTCAGCCAGTGGTAATGCCGGAGCAGAGAAAATCTGGTCTTCGTGAAATAATAATGCGCCGTGTTCTCCTTTTTTAATAATCAGGTATTTTGGTCCCATAGTAAGGATTTTCTTTGCAGCCTTAACTAAGGAATATTCGCCCGATAATTGACGTGCTTCAGCATCGTTAATGGTTAAAACATCCACTAATTTGATGGTTTCCAATAAATCATCCATCATAATATCCATCCAGAAGTTCATCGTATCCATCACGATTAATTTCGGGCGGTTTTTTAAGCGTTCAATTACTGTTCGTTGTACCTGTGGTGTTAAGTTGCCTAACATTAAATATTCACAATCCTGGTAACTTTCCGGAATAATTGGGTCGAAATTTTCCAATACATTTAATTCGGTGATTAAGGTATCGCGACTGTTCATGTCGTTATGGTATTTTCCCGACCAGAAAAAAGATTTTTCTCCGGCTTTAATTTGTAAACCTTCGGTATCAATGCCGTGTTTGCTAAAAGTATCTATATCCGATTTCAAAAAATCATCACCTACAACTGCCACAATTTTTGCTTTGTTGTAAAAGTAAGAAGCAGCTAAACTTGCATATGTTGCCGCACCACCCACTATTTTATCCGTTTTCCCGAAAGGAGTTTCAATAGCATCAAAAGCTACAGTACCTATGATTATCAGACTCATATATTTTATTTTGAATTTTTTTTAAAAATTTTTCACTGCAAATATTGCATAAATAATTTAAAAGCCCTAATATTGCATTCCCAAAACGAACAAGGGTATGCGAGCTGCAAAGCACACAGAACCCCGTTTTAGGAAACAACCAGCACTCCTTCTTAGCTCAGCTGGTTGAGTCCCGCAACTGCGGGATTAATCAGAGTTAAGAGTGCTAAAGGATTTTAGCGATTTTTTTTACAAACCAGAATAAATATTCCTTCTTAGCTCAGCTGGTTAGAGCATCTGACTGTTAATCAGAGGGTCGCTGGTTCGAGCCCAGCAGAGGGAGCAAAATCCTCACAGTAATGTGGGGATTTTTTATGACAAAATTGCCAAAGGATTTTGGTAAGTTTACCAATAACCAGGAAAAATATTCCTTCTTAGCTCAGCTGGTTAGAGTCCCGTAGGTACGGGATTAATCAGAGGAAAAAGAAGATGAGAGAAAATATTCCTTCTTAGCTCAGCTGGTTAGAGCATCTGACTGTTAATCAGAGGGTCGCTGGTTCGAGCCCAGCAGAAGGAGCTTGAAAATTCAAGCCAAGCCTCACTCCGTCCGAGTGAGGCTTTTTTTTTTTGTTATTTTTTTTAGTAGCTCCACCCATCAAATGTCTCATGACTACCTGGATTAATAGTGTTCGCTAGGGACTATAAACCGAATGTTAAGTAAGCTTAGCCAGAGGGTTTGAAAGTTCAAGGTTAGCCCTATTCTGCTGGAGTGGTTTTTTTGTTATATTGAGTTATGTTTTACATCTATATTCTTTATTCCAAAAGCTCTGAAAAATTTTATATTGGTTATACAGGTAATATTGAGAAACGCGTAAACGAACATAATAACAGCGAACGAAACACCTACACCTCAAAGCATAGACCCTGGGTGCTGGCGGCAGCTTTTGAATGTGGAGAAGTAGAAGCTGAAGCCATGAAAATTGAAAAATTTATTAAAAAACAAAAAAGCCGTAGTCTTATCGAAAAGCTTATTAATGGTAATGAGTTTAATGGGATTCTTGCGCAGCTGGTTAGAGTCCCGAAAGTACGGGATTAATCAGAGGGTCGCTGGTTCGAGCCCAGCAGAAGGAGCTTGAAAATTCAAGCCAAGCCTCACTCCGCCCGAGTGGGGCTTTTTTTTATTCTTTGTTTTTTTATTAGCTGATCTGCTTGGCGTCCCGTAGGGATTAATTAGAGATTCACCCTGGGATATAAACTTTGTTTCATGAAACTAGATTGATGAGCTAAAATCTATCATGCAAGCTACGATTAATCGAGTTTAAGGTTTTGAATTATTTTTGAAAAACTTTATAATAACTTCATCGGCTTCTGAAGGAAAAGTGTGATTTCCAGAATGTGAATACCATACAAAGGGACTATGAGTGCTGGAAGGATAAATTATAGCATTTTGAGCATAAAAATTTCCTTGTTTTGTACATCCATTTATTTTCATTATCTCCTGGCACATTAATTTTTGCCAAAAAGGCTTCACCAATGGATCATTTTCTCCCATAATGTGAATAGCAGGCTTAGGTTTGATCAACTTTAAAATCTTTCCGGCTACGGCAGCTGATGGTGCAAAAGCTGCAAATTGATCTCCCTTGGTAGCCCAAAGCAGATAAGTAAAGCCACCACCATTCGAATGTCCTGTAGCGTATATACGCTTCTCATCAACTTTATAATCATGTTTGAGGGTTTTTAACATAGCATCAAAGAAAATAAGATCTCTATCACCCATATCGCCAGGTCCTTTTTGCCATCCAGAGCGAATCCCCTTCGGATCTGTTAGCTGTCCTGGAGTATTCAGTCCTTGTGGATATACAATAATGGCTTCTGGCCAAAGCTTTTCATATGCCCTGTTCTTCATCAGGTTTGTCATGTTTCCCCCATGTCCGTGAAAGGCAAAAATAATTGGAGTAGAGTTTGTTTTAGCTGTAGTCGGAATGGAGACTAAAGCTTCTCTCTTAACATTATTTAGCATCCAGTGCATTAATTTTATTTCGGGGTCATCTTGTTTCGGCGCACCATTAGCAATAGAGATATTAAAAATCATCACAATGATTGAAATATACTTTACAACGATTGATGATGCAGGAGTTTTGAACATAGCGGTATGACAACCAATAATTCTTTTGGTTTAATTTATTTAAAACAACAGTCAACTCAATTACTAATTTTTAAATAAAACATTCCAAGTTCTTTTAAGCAAAAAAAACGGCAACT
>NZ_AJLG01000086.1 GCF_000258495.1 Pedobacter agri PB92 | reverse complement strand
TGGTCAGTTTAAGATTGCAAGCGTAACCATCACAGTTACCACAGGAACAATTACTGCGGTTGCGGATAATGGAAATATAGATGGATTTACAGGTGGCGTTGCAGTGGCAAATATTCTCGCAAACGACACTTATAACGGAAACATTGCTGCGAGCTTAAGCAATGTGATGATCAACCAACTAACAACTTCAAGTCCAAATGTTAATATTGATATTACGACCGGAAAAGTAAATGTCACCTCCGGTACTTTACCTGGAACTTACACCTTGACTTATGAAATTGTAGATAAATTAGATGGTGCAAAAAAATCTAGTGCTACAATTATGGTGGTGGTACCTGAATGGATTACTGATTTATCAGTCACTAAAACGGCGAACAAAACAGGAGTGGAGTTGAATGAAAATATCAGTTACACTATAACAATTAAAAACAATGGTCCAGCTACCATTTTGGCTGGGAAAGCTATTGGCTTAGTAGAAAATATCCCGGCAGGATTAGATCATACAATTTATACTGCTAACGGAGGGAGCTACAATCCGGCTAATCAAACTTTTACTGTTGCAGCAGATTTTTTAGCAGGAGAGACAGTTTCTTTGATTGTAGAAGGAAGGATTAATTCCGCCTATGCGCAAAGCAACATCAGTAATACGGCAACTGTAAATTCAGCAACCGGGACAATTGATCCAAATGTAACTAACAATACCGCAACCGTTACGACACCAATTTTAAAAGGTAAGGTAACGTTAGTCAAATCCGGTATGATCAGTGCCGACGGAAAAAGCATTAATTACACTTTTACCATTACAAATATAGGTGAAGTAGCCTTAAATAATATTGTCTTGGTTGATGCTAAACTTGGATTAAACAAACCCATACCAGGAACTTTAGCTGTTGGAGCAAACGTAATCACTACTGAAATTTATAATTTAACCCAGACAGATAAAGACTTAGGGTCGGTAACCAATACTGCTTCAGTAAATTCCAAATCGGCAGCTGGCAATGATACAACAGATATATCCGGAACTGAAGCTGCAAATGATAATCCAACAGTTGTTGCTGTAAATGCAACGGCAGGGTTGCAGTTAACGAAAGTTGCAGATCATGCAGTGAGTAAAACCGGCGATGTAATTAATTATACGTTAATCGTTAAAAATACGGGTACTGTTACTTTAACTAATGTGGCTGTCACCGATGCGAAAGCAGATGCGGGAAGTATTTTGCCATCAAGTATTTCTATATTATTACCTGGCGAAAGTGCAACACTAAAAGCTAAGCACACTTTAACTCAAACGGAAGTTGATTTTGGAAGTTTCAGTAATCAAGCAAGTGCAAGTGGTAAAAATCCGCAAAATGTAACAGTTTCTGATTTGTTATCTGATGATCCGGCTACAACAGTTCTTGACGATGCGACAGTTACCCCCATTTTGGCTGCGCCATCCATGTTGTTTACTAAAACAGCATTAAATGGAGTATCAAAAGCTGGTGATGTAATTAACTATACCTTAATTGTTAGAAACACAGGAAATATAACCTTAAGTAATCTGGCGATTACGGATGGTGGAGCAGACGCAGGCAGTATCTCGCCATCAACAATAGCAAATTTATTACCTGGGGCAATGGTTACCGTAACTGCAAAACATACTCTAACGCAAGCTGAAGTGAATAGCGGACGTTTTAGTAATCAAGCGAATGTGTTAGCTTATGATCCTAAGGGACATAAAATCAATCAAGTATCTGACGATCCAAATACGATTGCTGCTAATGATCCAACTATAGTTACCATTGGTTCCACTGCTTCTATTGTTTTAACCAAAGAAGCAGATAATTCTGGCGTTAAGGCAGGTGATGTTATTAACTATATTTTGATTGCGAAAAATACAGGTAATGTAACCTTAACCAATGTAATGGTGGTAGATGCCGGCGCAGATGCCGGAAGTATTCAGCCGGCAGTGGTTCCATTAATTTTACCTGGTGCAAGTGCAACCATAACAGCTAAACATACTTTAACACAAGCCGAAGTTAATAGTGGTCTGTTTAGTAATCAGGCAAGTGTAAATGCAAAAGATCCTTTAAGCAATACAGTTACTGATCCAAAATCAGATGATCCGACCACAGTACAACCCGATGACGCCACCATAGTTTATATTACGCCTAGAGCAAATATTGTAACGGTAAAACAGTTAAAAAATCCAAATCAATCATCTTATATCCCTGGAGAGGAAGTCGTGTTTTTAATCACCATGACTAACCGCGGTCCGAGTGCTGCGGTAAATGTAAACGTACTAGATAATGCTCCATTAGAAACGGCTATTACAAAATGGACGGCAACGGCAACTGGAGTTACTTTACCAGCAACATCAGGTACAGGTAATTTAAATCAAACCATCCCTTTATTGCCAGATGGTGCAGTGGTAGTTTATGAAGTTACTGTTAAAACATCGCCGACTTCTAAATTACCTTTATCGAATACGGTTGGAGTAAGTAGCGCAACGCCAGACTTAATCAGGACTGATGATGTTTTAACAACAAATGCACTGGCGCCACAAATCAGAAACGACCTGAGTATTACCAAAAAGTCTAATCATAACCTACTAACTGGTCTTAATGATGTATTTGAGTATGAAATTGCGGTTAAAAACGATGGTTTATTTACGGCTAATTCGGTAGTGGTAACTGATATGTTGCCAGCAGGCTTAGTTTATGTTTCCCATCACACCAGTGCAGGAACTGCAGATTATCAACTGGCAGATAACAGTGTAATTTGGACAACACCTGTTTTAAATGCGGGTGAAACGATTACTTTAAATTTGAGCGTAAGAGCAACGGTTTATGGAACAATCACGAATACTGCAACGGTAAAAGCTGCTGAAATTGACCCTATTATAGTTAATAATAGTGCAACAAATTTAAAAGAAATTGTTCGATTGACAATCCCTAACCTATTTACACCAAATGGTGATGGTAGGAATGATGTCTTTGAAATAAGGGGATTATCGCTCTACCAATCGAATGAACTAACGATTGTCAATCGCTGGGGTAATGAGGTATTTCGCACTAAAAACTACCAAAATAATTGGAGCGGGGAAGGACTGAATGAAGGAACATATTATTATTTATTGCGGGTTCAGAAACCTGGATCTAACCAATTCGAAATCCACAAAGGGTTTATCACTTTGATTAGAAACTTTAAAAACTAATCCCTTATTCAATAATTTTTTTTGTACAGTAACATTTTATAAGCCTTCCTCCATCAATACTGGAGGAAGGCTTTTCTATTTTAAGAGACTGATGTTCTGTCTTCGCTCATTGAAAAGCTGTCTTTGCTAATTCAATCCCTCAACCTGCTCACTTACAGTTATTTTGTGCTGTTACATTCATAGGTTTAGTTCAGAAAACGATAGGGATAGTTCCCAACAGCAGTTCAGTAAACTAAACTCAATTTCATATGAAAACAAATTCATTTTTTAAAATCAGCTCCATTTTACTTGCAGTAGCTTTATGCGTGTTTTTTAGCTGCAAAAAAGAAATTGCACAGCAAGGTATTCAGGGAGAACAAGGCATTGCCGGACCTGCTGGCAGTACGGTTTTAAGCGGTAACGGCGGACCAGAAGCAGGTTTGGGTAGGGTGGGTGATTTCTATCTCGATCTCACATCCAGTAATTTTTATGGTCCTAAAAAGGCAGATGGATGGGGAACTCCTTTTTCCATGAAAGGTGCAATAGGCCAAACTGGTGCTACGGGAGCTACCGGCGCTACAGGAGCTAACGGAACGAACGGCACCAATGGAACCAACGGTGCCCCTGGAAGTAAAATTTTGAGTGGAACGGTTACGCCGCCTGCTGATCTTGGAACAGTAGGTGATTATTACCTCGATAAAACCAGTTACAACCTTTACGGACCTAAAACTGATACGGGTTGGGGAGTAGCATTACCGCTAAGGGGAACGGCTAATGTTATTTATTCGGGCTGGAACTATGCGAAAAATTTCAGAGATACCACAATAGATAATTCGGCGCTGAGAATAGCCGATCTGGCTGCTCCGGCGTTAAGCACCACTGTTTTAAATTCAGCTAACATACAGGTTTATTTTACTTTTGGTGGCGGAGTTTTTCCATTACCCTATAACTCTTATGCCGGAGGAAAGCTTAATACAATAAGTTATGTTCCACGATTTGGAAGATTTACCTTTACCCGGTTCAGTGCAGATAATTCCAACTCAGTTGCGCTATCTACTTTATTACAATATCGTTACGTCATTATTCCTGGCGGAACAGCGGTTTCCCTGGCTAAAGAAAATAAACTAGATTTAAAGGACTATCAGGCGGTACAAAAATATTTCGGAATCGGTAATTAGGTAATATTTTAATAAAACATAACGCTAATTAGCCTTGCTCCCAGAATGGAGCAAGGCTTTTTTTTATGACACTTAGAATCAAAATGAAAATGGAGAGGCATTATTAATTTGCTTACGATATTGATGGAGGAACCATCATTTTTACATTACCCATGCTACTAAGCTTTTTTCATAACTTTGACCCCGCATATCACTGCCTCATGAACTATTTCTCCCACCGCTGTAAAATTTGGGATTTTCTCCCACTTGTAAAATGCTTGATTGGAAACGCTTAATTATCAGTGTTTAAGCTCGTGTTTGTAGTAGACTATTTTCTAAATTAGTCTCATTTCGTGGGTCAAATGGGACAAAAAGGATGTGGAAAACTTTTTTGTGGTAAAAAGTGGTAAAAAGTGGTAGAACTCTTTACTTTTACACTTGATAAAAAGTGTAAAGACCACTATGACCCAACTTTTAGGAGAATTCGATTGTAAACTTGACGCAAAGGGACGCCTTATGGTGCCTGCTGCGCTTAAGAAACAATTGCCTAATGCGGAGAATGAGGGACTTATTATCAATCGGGGTTTTGAAAAAAATCTAGTTATTTATCCAAAAAATGTTTGGGATGCTGTAGTGGCAGATCTGGCCAAACTGAATATCTACGATGAGGAAAACAGGAGGTTTGTAAGAGCATTCACGCGTGGAGCTACTGAAATCTCACTGGATGCTGCCGGACGCGTACTATTGCCAAAATCTTTAACAGAATATGCGGGTATCGCAAGTGATCTGGTTTTGGCTTGTCAGTTAGATCGTATTGAGGTTTGGGATAAAAAATCATACGAGGATATTTTCGACGACGTGCCTGAAAACTTTGCTAACCTGGCGCAAAAAGTAATGGGTAGTAAGAAAGGAGGTGCTGATGGCGAATAATTACCATGTTCCAGTAATGCTTAAGCCTTGTATTGATGGCTTAAATATTAAACCTGATGGTGTTTATGTGGATGTTACCTTTGGTGGTGGCGGACATTCAAGAGAAATATTAAAGCATCTTGGTCCAAAAGGCGTTTTAATTGCTTTTGATCAGGATCCTGATGCGCAAGCAAATATTCCTGCTGATGATCGTTTTATTTTTATCGATCAGAATTTTGGCTTCTTAAAAAATAATCTTCGCTTAAAGGGTTTCAGGCAGGTGGATGGCATTTTGGCTGATCTGGGTGTATCTTCTCATCAGTTCGATGTGCCGGCACGTGGATTTTCTATTCGCTCCAATGCAGATTTAGATATGCGCATGGATCAGTACCGTGATCTTACAGCAGCTCATGTGCTGAATACTTATTCGGAAGATAAATTACATAAGCTTTTTGGAATTTACGGAGAGGTAAAAAATGCGAAATCACTGGCTCGCGCCATTGTTACTGCTCGCCTTGATCAACCTTTTACAGATATCGATAGTTTGAAGTCAGCAATTTCAGCACATATCCCAAAAGGAAAAGAAAATAAGTACCTGGCGCAAGTGTTTCAGGCATTGCGTATTGAGGTAAATGCCGAGATACAGGTGTTAGAAGATTTTCTTCAGCAGGCATCTGAGGTATTAAAACCGGGTGGCCGTTTAGTGGTGATGTCTTATCACTCTTTAGAAGATCGCCCGGTGAAAAATTTTATGGCAAAAGGTAAGTTTCAGGGTGAGGTAGAAAAAGATTTTTTTGGAAACCAGCAAAAGCCATTTAACGTGATTACGCGTAAGGCTATTGTAGCAACTGATGAAGAAATTGTGCAAAATAACAGGGCTCGCAGTGCGAAACTTAGAATAGCGGAAAAGATATGAATAAGTTCAGAGAAGAGGTAGAAGAAGAGGAAGAGATCGGACCTGAACCGGAGCTAAAAGCTGTGCCCAAAAAACCGCGTACAGCTGAGGAGAAAATGGATAGCAATTCGTTCATCTCCAGGTTGTTTAACGATAAGTTGGTATCAAAAGAGGCGGCAACCGATGCTTTGCCTTATTTGTGTTTCCTGGCTTTTTTGGGGATGATTTACATCGCTAACAGCCATTTTGCTGTAAATAATGTGCGCAGTATTGATAAGCTGAATAAAGAAGTTAAAGAGTTGAGATGGGAGTATAAGTCCTTAAAGGCAGAGCTGATGTTTAAAAGTAAACTGACAGAAGTAGCCAAAAAGGTAGATACGCTCGGAATTAAAGAATTAATTGAACCACCAAAAAAAATAATTGTTAAAAGCGATGAATATTAGAGCAAACATCTTGCTTCGTGTATATCTGGCATTTGGCTTAATTGTGCTTTTTGCTTTGGCGGTGTTTTTACGCCTCGGTCAGGTGCAGTTTGTACAAGGTAAAAAATGGAGAGCAATGGCGGATAGTTTATCTACCCGTTATGTTAATGTAGAGGCTACCCGTGGAAACATTTATTCCAACGATGGGAGCTTGCTGGCAACTTCTGTTCCGGAATATGAACTCCGTATGGATATGTTCGCCGGCGGCATTGCTGATGATAAGGTTTTTAATGAAAAAGTCGATTCACTGGGAATTAAATTAGCGCAGATTTTTCAGGATAAATCAGCAAAAGATTATGCTCGTTACCTAAGAAAAGGCCGCCAGGATAGTGCCCGTTATTTATTGATTCACCGTAAGGTTGGTTATTCTGATTTAAAAACCATCAGAACTTTTCCGCTTTATAATATTGGTAAATTCAGTGGTGGATTAATCGCTGTTCAGCAGAATAAAAGAATTCTTCCTTTTCAGGCATTGGCTGCCCGTACCATTGGTTACAAAAATGAAAACGTAGCGAATGGTGTGGGTTTAGAAGGTGCTTATAAAGAATACATTAACGGAGAAACTGGAAAAAGATTGATGCAGCGTATTGCCGGAGGTGTTTATATTCCTGTAAACGAAGAGGCAGAGGTTGCACCAAAAGATGGAGCAGATATCATTTCAACTATTGATGTGAATATGCAGGATCTGGCTCAAAGTGCTCTGGAAAAACAGTTAATCAAGTATGATGCAGACCATGGTGCTGTAATTGTGATGGAAGTGGCTACCGGAGAAATCAGAGCAGTCGCTAATTTCTCAAAGGTAGAAGAGGGTATTTATAAAGAGAAATTTAATTATGCCATTGCTGGAAATCAGGATCCGGGCTCAACTTTTAAGCTGGCCTCTTACATGGCTTTGCTGGAAGACGAGCTGATTGATACCAACTTGATGGTGGGAACCGGAAATTATAAAATTCCTGGTCACATGATTAAAGATTCTCATGGAAGTATTGGCGTGGTAACCGTGAAAAAAGCTTTTGAGCAGTCGTCCAATGCGGCGATCGCTTATTTGATCAATAGTAAATACGGTGCTAATCCCAGAAAGTTTACGGATCATTTGTACGACTGGCATTTAAATGAAAAACTGGAGTTACAAATTCCCGGTGAAGCGAAACCGGTAATCAAAAACCCTTCAAACAAAAGCTGGGGAAAAATGACATTGCCTCAAATGGCTTATGGGTATGAAATGCAGTTGACGCCGTTAAAAATGCTTTCATTTTATAATGCGGTAGCCAATAATGGCAGGTACGTAGCACCAATCTTTGTTAAAGAGATTAGAAGGTTGGGAAATCCCATTGAGCAGTTTAAGGCGAGAGTAATCAATGATAAGATTTGTTCTGATGTGACGCTTAGTAAAATAAGAAGCATGTTGGAGGGGGTAGTAACTGAAGGAAGTGGAAAACAATATGTACATAATCCACTATATAAAATAGCCGGTAAAACGGGTACTGCGCAAGTTGCTGACGCGAACAAAGGTTATCGGGCGAAAAAACAATATCAGGCTTCATTCGTGGGTTATTTTCCAGCAGAAAAGCCAAAATATTCTATGATTGTCGTAATTAACGATCCTAAAGGTGGTTATTACGGTGCCCTGGTTTCTGGTCCGGTGTTTAGAGAGGTGGCAGATAGAATTTACGCCAGCGACATGCAGATGTACAATGATGTGCCAACACGTTTAGTGGGTAACACGGGTAATCCTCCAACCAAAGCCGGACAAAGCAAAGCCACTCAAAAAGTTTATAAAGCATTTGGGTTTAAGCCGCTTTTTGCTTCCAAGTCGGAATATTACAACATCGTTGATACCAGTGTAGGTGAAGTTTTCCAGGAAAATACGGAACGTAAAGGTGTAATGCCTAACGTTTCTGGTATGGGATTAAAAGATGCCTTGTACCTATTGGGTAATGCAGGTTTAAAAACCAAAGTGATTGGATCGGGCAAGGTTACAAGCCAATCGATAGCTGCAGGCACCCGGGTAGGAAAAGGATTAGGTGTACAGATAGAATTGAATTAGAAGTCCGGAGTCAGGATTGGAGATAAATAATAATAGAGTAAAAGTCTAAATGCTTGTTACTCGCTACTTGATATTAAAATGCAATTACAGGAGTTACTTTACGGCATCACGATTAAAGAATTGGTTGGGAAAACCGATAGGGAAATCAATGCCCTGAACTTTGATTCGCGTAAAGTCGGGAAAGACGATGTCTTTTTTGCTGTGGTTGGAACGCTGGCTGACGGGCATCAGTTTATTGAACAAACAATCGCTCAGGGTGCATCCGTAATTATTTGTGAAAATTTACCAGAAGTACACGATTTTACGGTGACTTACATCAAGGTAGAAAATACTTCAGTGGCCCTGGGTATTATGGCGGGTAATTATTTTGGTAATCCATCAGCAGACTTAAAATTGATCGGAATTACCGGAACAAATGGTAAAACGACCATTGCAACCATTTTATTTAAACTCTTCAGGGATTTAGGATATAAAACAGGCCTTTTGTCAACAGTTGAAAATTATATTAATGATACTGTTGTTCCGGCAACGCATACCACACCAAATCCGATTGCTTTAAATGAACTTTTGAGCAAGATGGTAAATGCGGGCTGCGATTATTGTTTTATGGAAGTAAGTTCTCATGCGGTTTCACAACACCGGATTGAAGGCTTAACTTTTTTTGGAGGTGTGTTTTCCAATATTACGCATGATCATCTTGACTTCCACAAAACCTTTGATAGTTATCTGAAGGCGAAAAAAACCTTTTTTGATATCCTTCCGAAATCGGCTTTTGCTTTAACCAACAGCGACGATAAAAACGGCATGGTAATGTTGCAGAATACAAAGGCACATAAAAAAACCTATGCATTAAAGCAACTTGCTGATTTCAAAGCTAAAATTATTGAAAACCAGTTTAGTGGTTTACATCTGGATATTGATAATGAAGAGGTGTTCTTTAAGCTGGTAGGTTCCTTTAATGCTTATAATTTATTGGCCGTTTACGGAACAGCGATTTTGCTTGAGCAAGACAAATTGAAAGTGCTGACCCTTCTCAGCCGCTTAACAGGCGCAGAGGGAAGGTTTGATTATATTACTTCTGAAAATAAAATTATAGGCATTGTTGACTATGCACATACGCCTGATGCAGTTCAGAATGTGTTGAGTACAATTGCCAATATTCGTAAAGGAACGGAACAGGTGATTACGGTGATTGGCTGTGGCGGAGATCGTGATAAAACTAAACGTCCGGTGATGGCACAGGTGGCTTGCGATTGGAGCGATAAAGTGATCTTAACTTCAGATAATCCAAGAACGGAAGATCCACAAAGTATTATTGCAGACATGGAGGCCGGTGTATCGCCAAGCAATAAACGTAAAACATTATCCATTTTAGATAGGAGAGAAGCAATAAAAACCGCTTGCCATCTGGCACAAAGTGGTGATATTATTTTGGTGGCCGGTAAAGGTCATGAGAAATACCAGGAGATCAATGGAGTAAGGAACCATTTTGATGATAAGGAAATTTTACTTGAACAACTAAACCCAAACAGCTAATGTTATATTTATTATTTGAATACCTGCATAAGCATTACGATATTCCTGGATTAAGGTTGTTCCAGTACATCACTTTCCGTGCCTCAATATCCATTATTTTATCACTTGTGATCACTACGGTTTATGGCCGCAGGTTAATTGATTTTCTTCATAAAAAGCAAGTTGGTGAAACCGTGCGGAATTTGGGCTTAGAAGGCCAGATGCAAAAGCAAGGTACACCAACAATGGGTGGAATCATCATTTTGTTGGGTATTTTAATTCCAACCTTATTATTTGCCAACATTACAAATGTGTATGTGATCCTGATGATCATTACGACCGTTTGGATGGGCGCCGTGGGTTTCTTAGACGATTATATCAAAGTATTTAAGAAAAATAAAGAAGGTTTAGCGGGCCGTTTTAAAGTAGTAGGACAGGTTGGTCTAGGTTTAATTGTAGGCTGTACCATGTATTTTCATCCTAATATTGTAGTAAGGGAAACCGTTCAGGATGACGTAAAACCAACATCAACTGTACCTATGGTATTGCGTCAGAAAGGGGAAACTTTTTACTATACACAGGATGTAAAGTCAACCAAAACCAATATGCCATTTTATAAGAACAATGAGTTCGATTATGCGAAGGTATTTAAGTTTTTAGGTGGCGATTATCAGAAATATGCATTTCTGGTTTTCATCCTGTTTACCGTGTTTATTATTACTGCGGTATCAAACGGCGCCAATATTACTGATGGTATTGATGGCTTGGCTACAGGAACCTCTGCAGTAATAGGAATCACGTTGGGCATTTTGGCCTATGTATCAGGTAATACTGTAATGGCCGACTACCTTAATATCATGTATATCCCCAATTCGGGTGAGCTGCTGATTTTTGCCGGTGCTTTTGTGGGTTCATGTGTAGGCTTTCTTTGGTATAATTCTTATCCAGCCCAAATTTTTATGGGTGATACCGGGAGCCTGGCTATCGGAGGGATCATTGCCTCATTTGCATTGATGATTCGTAAAGAGCTTTTAATTCCGGTGTTGTGTGGTGTTTTTTTAGTTGAACTCGTTTCGGTGATCATGCAGGTTTCCTATTTCAAATACACCAAGAAAAAGTTTGGCGAAGGACGAAGAATATTTTTAATGTCTCCGCTTCACCACCATTATCAGAAGAAAGGTTATCACGAAGCAAAAATTGTTACCCGTTTCTGGATTATCGGGATTATGCTGGCGATTATTACGGTTGTCACATTGAAATTAAGATAAAGGAAAGTTTAAAGTAGAAAGTTAAAAGTTATAAACTTAAAGTAAATAGAAGAGCTCATGAGCACCAATCAGAATAATATAACCAGCACCACTCCGCCAGCAAGGGCAGGGCAGGGCCGTGTTGTTATTTTAGGTGCTGGTGAAAGCGGTGTGGGTGCAGCTAAATTGGCGCAGCAGAAAGGATTTGATGTTTTTGTTTCAGATTTTGGAATCATTGCAGACCAATATAAGTTGGCATTGGAAAAGCTAAATATTCCTTTTGAATCAGAAAAGCATACGGAAGAACTTATTCTAAATGCCACACAGGTAATCAAAAGTCCGGGCATTCCTGCCACGGCTCCGATTGTTAAAAAATTGGTTGCTCAAGGTACACCGGTAATTTCGGAGATTGAATTTGCCGCTCGCTATACCGATGCCAAAATGATCTGCATTACCGGATCGAACGGAAAGTCGACCACCAGCTTACTTACCTATCACATCTTAAAAAATGCAGGATTGAATGTAAGTTTAGCAGGCAATATTGGCCATAGCTTTGCAGCCCAGGTTGCAGCAGAAAGCTATGATTATTATGTACTTGAAATTTCGAGTTTTATGCTTGATGATATGTTCGATTTCAAAGCAGATATCGCTGTCCTTTTAAATATCACTCCTGATCATTTAGATCGCTACGATTATAAACTGGAGAATTATGCTGCATCAAAAATGCGCATTATCCAAAATCAGAAAGCTGATGATGTTTTTATCTATTGCGCTGATGATGAAGAAAGTTTAAAGGCATTAGCAAATATCAGCCCTTTGGCAAAAACATTCCCTTTTTCGATTACCAAAAACATCGATACAGGTGCTTATTTAGAAGAGAATACAATACACATCCTTACAGAACCAAATAAAGAACTAACCATGTCTATTTCAGATTTAGCCTTGCAAGGCAAGCACAACATTTACAACTCCATGGCTTCGGGCATTGTAGCGAAGGTTTTAGAGTTAAGAAATGACACCATTCGCGAAAGCATGGGCAATTTCAAAAATATTGAGCATAGGTTAGAACACGTGGCCAAGATTTCGGGTATTGATTTTATCAATGACAGCAAGGCAACCAATGTGAACTCTACCTGGTATGCACTGGAGAGCATGACAAGTGATGTGGTGCTGATTATGGGCGGGGTGGACAAAGGCAACGACTACAATATGCTGAAAGATTTGGTGAAGAGCAAAGTGAAGGCGATTGTTTGCCTGGGTAAGGATAATAAACGTATTCATGATGCTTTCGAAGATGACGTAGAAGTTATTGTTAATACTTTCTCTGCTGAAGAAGCTGCGCAGATTGCTTTCCATTTAGCAAAACGTGGCGATGCGGTATTGCTTTCGCCAGCATGTGCAAGTTTTGATTTGTTTAAAAATTATGAAGACCGCGGCAACCAGTTTAAAGCGGCAGTAAGAGAATTATAAAAGGAGGGTAAATATGTTCCAAGCATTACTCAATAAAACTAAAGGCGATAGATGGATCTGGCTGATCATCATCCTGCTTTCGCTTATATCTGTGATGGCGGTTTACAGTGCCACAGGAACTTTAGCGTATAAAAAAGGGGAGGCGGTAGAAAAATTACTGCTAACCAAACACCTCATTTTTGTATTGATGGGTATTGGAATGATTTACATTGCCCATTTATTGGATTATCGGTATTATGCAGGTATATCTAAAATATTGATGATTGTAACGGTACCGCTATTGGTTTACACGTTGATATTTGGTACAAATTTAAATGATGCATCGCGTTGGGTTAAAATTCCGGTAATAGGTTTAACGTTCCAAACTTCCGATTTGGCAAAACTGGCATTGATTACTTTCTTAGCACGAATGCTAACCAAAAAGCAGGAAAACATCAAAAACGTGAGGGAATCTTTCCTTCCGATTATGGGTTCAGTTTGTGTGGTGTTTGTTTTAATTGCATTAGCCAACCTTTCTACCGCATTGATGTTATTTGGCGTAAGTATTTTATTATTAATCATCGGGCGTATCAGTATCAAACAGATTGCTATTGTTTGTGCCGGAGGATTTATATTACTCATGTTCGTTTTCTTCTTAGGTCCGAGAAGAAAAACCTATATGTCGCGTATTAATACATTTTTGCATCCGGAAATGCAACATTCAGATAAAACTTTTCAGGCAGATCAGGCAAAAATTGCTTTGGCCACTGGAGGGGTTTTTGGTAAAGGGCCAGGTAACAGTACGCAAAGAAATTTCCTACCACACCCGTATTCCGATTTTATTTTCGCCATTATTATTGAAGAATGGGGGACACTGGGAGGAATTATAATCATGGTACTTTACCTGGTGCTTTTATACCGATGTATCAAAATAGTGACCCGGGCCCCCAAGGCGTTCGGGGCGTTATTAGCAGCTGGGTTGAGCTTCAGTTTAACCATTCAGGCTTTTGCAAACATGGCGGTTGCAGTTGGTCTTGGTCCAGTCACCGGAGTTCCCTTGCCACTGGTAAGTATGGGTGGAACCTCGATGATTTTTACCAGTGTAGCTTTTGGTATTATTTTAAGTGTGAGCAGAGATGTAGAAGAAAATGCCGGATCAGCAATAAAAGAAGAAAAAGAAAAAGTAAAAAATAAAATAATTGTTGGAGAGATACCCGCGTTTGGTTAGGGTTAGCCGTCTATGCGAGGAAGCATGACGGGACCAACTATTAAATAAATATATCAAATGAGATTGCTTCGTACCTCGCAAGGACAATAGGTTAATTTCAAAATAATTAAAAAACAAATGAATAATTCCCCAAAAATTATCATATCAGGTGGTGGCACTGGCGGGCATATTTTCCCCGCCGTAGCCATAGCCAATGCGCTAAAGCGCTTGGTGCCCGCTTGTGAAATTTTGTTTGTGGGTGCAAACGGTCGCATGGAAATGGAAAAAGTTCCGGCAGCCGGATATAAGATCATTGGTTTAAACATCAGTGGCATGCAAAGAGGTTCGATAGTAAAGAACCTTGCTTTGCCGTTTAAGGTAATAGGAAGCGTTCGCAGAGCAATCCAGATTATAGCCGATTTTAAACCTGATGCAGTGGTAGGTGTGGGTGGTTACGCCTCCGGACCATTATTATATGCAGCATCGTTAAAAGGAATTCCATATCTGATCCAGGAGCAGAATTCTTATGCAGGTGTAACCAATAAATGGCTGGGCAGAAAAGCATCCAAAATTTGTGTGGCTTTTGATGAAATGGATCAGTTTTTTCCGGCAGACCGCATCCTGAAAACGGGTAATCCGGTTCGCAAGGAAGTGGTTGATATCAAAGGCAAACACCATGCAGGGGCAGAGCTTTTAAAACTCGACCCACTGAAGAAAACCATTATGGTAACCGGCGGTAGTTTAGGTGCAGGTACTTTAAATAAAGCAATTGAAAAACATTTGCCAGAGATCATCGCACATGATGTGCAGGTGGTGTGGCAAACCGGTAAGTATTATTATAAAGGAATTATTGAACGGCTGGGAATGGAGTACCATCCAAATGTTCGTATCCTGGAGTTTTTAAATAAAATGGATCTGGCTTATGCGGCAGCTGATGTCATTATTAGCCGGGCAGGGGCGGGAACAATTGCTGAACTTTGCCTGATCAAAAAGCCGGTTATTCTGGTGCCTTCGCCAAATGTGGCAGAAGATCATCAAACTAAAAATGCTATGGCATTGGTTAAAAACGGCGCAGCCTTGCTGATTAATGATCGTTCTGCTGAAGACACCCTGGTAAAAGAAGCCCTGGAACTTTTAGGTAACAAAGAACAGTGTGAAAAATTATCTGAAAATCTTGGAAAAATGGCTTTGCCGGAGGCAGATGAGATTATCGCTGGTGAGGTGTTGAAACTGATAAAAGCTTAGAGAATAGAGCGGAAGACTAAAGCGAAATCGACAATCTGTCATTGCGAGGTCCGAAGCAATCTTAAAGCAACAAAATATAATAAACGATAGAAAGAAAAGCTTTAAACTTTGCTCTTTCTACTTTTAGCTTAAATAAAAATGGAATTAGGTAAAATAAACAGAGTATTTTTTGTGGGTATCGGTGGTATCGGCATGAGTGCGCTTGCACGTTATTTTGCCAAACGCGGTCAGGTAGTTTGTGGTTATGATAAAACCAGAACGAAACTTACCGAAGCGCTTGAACAAGAAGGAATCTTAATCACCTATCTCGATGAATCATCTGCCTTGCCTTGTGCTTTTCTAGATCATCATGAGGATACTTTAATTGTTTATACGCCCGCCATTCCAAAAGATTCGAAAATATTAAACCATTTTAGAGATAAAGGCTTCAGCTTAAAAAAAACGTTCAGAAGTTTTAGGCATCATTAGTAAAGGGATGTTTTGCATCGGTATAGCCGGTACACATGGCAAAACAACCACCTCATCAATCGTGGCACATATATTAAAAGATACTGGCTACGATTGTACGGCATTTTTAGGCGGCATCACGAGCAATTATAATAGCAACGTGCTGTTTGGGAAAAACAATGTAGTAGTTGTTGAGGCAGATGAATATGATCGCTCGTTCCTCACGTTACATCCGGATATTGCGGTGGTTACCTCGATGGATGCAGACCATTTGGATATTTATGGTGACAAATCTCATCTGGAGGAGTCCTTTCGTTTGTATGCTGGTCAGTTGAAAGAAAACGGAACTTTATACGCTCATGAAGGATTGCCTTTAGATCATAGCGTCAGCTATGCAGCAAGTGCTACCGCGAATGCAAAAGCGGAGAATATAAGAGTGGAAGGGGCGAAGTTTGTTTTTGACTACAAAGATGATACTGCCGAAATCAACGACATTAGTTTAATGTTGCCAGGCAAACACAATGTAGAAAATACAACCGTTGCCATCGCCATTGCATTAAAGTTAGGTATCGCAGCTGAAAAAGTGAAACAGGCGGTAGCAAACTTTAAAGGTGTAAAGCGCCGCTTCGAATACATTGTAAACAACGGAAGCCAAATTTATATTGATGACTATGCGCATCATCCGGAAGAACTGAGCGCCTGTTTTCACGCTGTTCGTCAACTTTATCCTGATAAAAAACTGACGGTCATTTTCCAGCCGCACTTGTTTACGCGTACCCGTGATTTTGCCGATGAGTTTGCGAAAGTTTTAAGCACAGCCGATGAACTGCTGTTGTTGGAAATATATCCGGCCAGGGAATTGCCTTTGCAGGGGATAAATTCAACGTTTTTGCTTGATAAAATTACTTTAGAAAATAAAAAAGTATGTGGAAAAGATTTTGTGGTTCAATATGTTAAGGATGCCAAACCTGAATTAATTTTAACGGTTGGAGCCGGAGACATTGATACCATTATCGATCCACTGAAAAATATATTAAACAATGCTTAAAAGGATTAACTGGAGCGCAATATTTACTGGCTTTGCCTGGCTGATTAGTCTGGCAGGTGTGGTGGTGCTTTTAAGTTTCATCAATGTTAAAAAGCAAACGGTAAAATGTACCGATGTTAAGATACTCATCCCGGGAGCCGATAATTTTATTGAACGCGAAGAAATTGATGCCATTTTAAGAGAAGATCAGGGGGTATTGCTGGGTAGAAATATTGAACGCATCAACATTCATCAGATTGAAAAGAAATTACAGTCTAATCCTTATATCGCTTTTGCGAAGGTTTATGTAGAGATGGATGGGGTATTGCATATCGAAGTAAAACAAAGACAGCCTGTAGTAAGGATATTAAACAATAACGGTCAGGATTTTTACATTGACAATGATGGATTAAAAATGCCAATATCGTCAAACTTCACCGCAAATGTTCTGGTAGCTACAGGAAATATTACCGAGGTTTTTGGAAGCCGGGTTGATACGCTTCATACTCAGCTGGCTCGTGATCTGTACAAAGCTGCGCTGTTTATAAAAAGGGATACCTTATGGGATTCACAGATTGAACAGATTGTTGTAGATGGTAAAGATGATATTGAATTGATCCCCAGGGTAGGCAATCAGCGTATTATTTTAGGTGATGCTGATTCATTGGAAAAGAAAATGACCAATTTATTGTTGTTTTACAAAAAGGCAATGCCACAGGTTGGATGGGATACTTACCGCACAATTAATATTAAATATACCAACCAAATTGTTTGTGAGAAAAGAGATTCTACTGAAATTGCCAGAAGACCAAAAACAATTTCGTCAGCTGATAGTTTGAGAATACAACAAAAAGTTTCCGACTCTTTGATCAATGCGGTAATTGGAAAAACTGTTAGCGAACAAACTGCCAAAGTTGCGCCTAAAAAAGTTGAAACGGTTAAAAAACCAGAACAAAAAAAAGCTGAAGCTAAAAAGGTGGAGGTGAAGAAGCCAGAAGCCGCTAAACCGAAAGAGAGTAAACCAGCAGCAAGCGCTGCGACTAAACCAAAGGAATCAAAACCTGCGGATAAAAAACAAACGACTTCGGTTGTTGCAGATAAAAAGAAAACCAAAACTGCTGCACAGCTTAAGTTAGAAAGAGAAAAAGAAATCAGATCCCTAGAAAAACAATATAAAACTCAACAAAATTAACGAATATGGACAAGGCAAAATTTACCAGTCAGTCGCCCATTGTAGTAGGATTGGATATCGGTACTACAAAAATATGTGTTATCGTTGGTCGTAGAACCCAGCACGGTAAGATAGAAATTTTAGGAATAGGAAAGGCGGAATCGGCGGGTGTAACACGAGGTGTGGTTTCTAACATTCAAAAAACTGTTCAGGGCATTGCTCAGGCAGTTGAAGTGGCAAGCGGACAATCCAACGTAGAAATACAGGTGGTAAATGTGGGGATTGCAGGACAGCATATCAAAAGCCTGCAACACAGAGGGATTTTAACAAGAAGAGAATTGAACAACGAAATCGGTAAAAAAGATATCGACAAGTTGATCGACGATATGTTCAAACTGGTCATGCCTCCGGGTGAGGAGATTATTCATGTATTGCCGCAAGAATTTACAATTGACAATGAACCGGGCATTAAAGATCCGATTGGTATGGCTGGGGTACGCCTTGAGGCTAACTTCCACATTATTTCTGGTCAGGTTACTGCGGTAAAAAACATTATCAAATGTGTAAACAATGCTGGTTTACAAACTCAGGACTTGATTCTTGAGCCATTGGCATCTTCTGAATCGGTGTTGAGCGATGAAGAAAAAGAAGCTGGTATTGCATTGGTTGATATTGGTGGGGGTACTACAGATATTGCTATTTTCCATGAGGGAATTATTCGCCACACTGCAGTAATCCCGTTTGGAGGAAACAGTGTTACCGAAGATATCAGAGAGGGCTGCTCCGTAATGCGTAATCAGGCAGAGCTTTTAAAAACACGTTTCGGTTCAGCTTTGGCAGAAGAAAACAAAGAGAATGAAATCATCTGTGTCCCAGGTCTTCGTGGTCGAGAGCCAAAAGAAATCTCTGTCAAAAACCTAGCTTATGTCATCCAGGCCCGTATGGAAGAGATTATCGAACATGTTTACTACGAAATCAAATCTTCAGGATACGAGAAAAAACTAATAGGTGGAATCGTAATCACCGGTGGTGGTGCCTTATTGAAGCACTTATCACAGGCAGTTGAATATGTTACAGGTTTAGATTGTCGTATTGGTTATCCAAATGAGCATTTATCTAAATACGAAGATATGCCTAAGGCGATTTATGATGATTTAAAAAGCCCGATGTATGCTACAAGTGTTGGCCTGCTGATTAAGGGAATTCAGAAAGCTGAAGAGCTGATTGAAGAAATGAAACAGCCAGGCGTGTACGTAGAAAAACCAAAAACCGTTAAAGAAAAAGAAAAACGCGGACCAGGTTTATTTGATAAGTTACTGGCTAAAACTAAAACTTTCATTCAGGATGATATGAATGTTAGTGATGAAGATTATCTAAAAAGCTAAGTTATTTTTCAACAAAAGATGAGTTTTCCACATTCTTAACACTTGTGGAAAACGTCTGTTGAAAAAGTGTTAATATTACGTTGAGTAATGAACAGAATTTAAAACTTTTTAAACAACTGATTCATAAAGATATGCAGTTCGAAATGTTAAAAGATAAGTCGTCAATCATCAAAGTAATTGGTGTTGGAGGCGGTGGCGGCAACGCAGTAAACCATATGTACCTGTCGGGTATTACTGGTGTAGATTTTATTATTTGTAATACAGATGCGCAGGCTTTAGAGTCTAGTCCTATCCCTAACAAGGTGCAACTAGGCGCTAGTTTAACTGAAGGAATGGGTGCTGGATCTATCCCTGAGGTTGGAAAAAACTCAGCAATAGAGAATATTGATGATATTAAAGCCATGCTGGGCAGTACAACCAAAATGCTTTTTATTACAGCAGGAATGGGTGGTGGTACAGGTACAGGTGCATCGCCAATTATTGCCAAAGCTGCTAAAGAACTTGATATTTTAACTGTTGCAATCATTACCACGCCTTTTTCTTTCGAAGGAAAAAGACGTAGGCTTCAGGCTGATGAAGGATTGGAGGAACTTAAGAAATACGTAGATTCTTATCTTGTGATTTCTAATGACAGATTGCGTGAAATTTTCGGTAACCTGACCTTAGGTTCTGCATTTGGACAGGCTGATGATATCTTAACTACAGCTGCAAAAGGTATCGCAGAGATTATTACGGTTCCGGGATATATCAACGTGGATTTTAAAGATGTGCGCACCGTGATGAAAGAGAGTGGTGTGGCCATTATGGGTAGTCATGCTGCTGAAGGTGATGACCGGGCTTTACAAGCCGTTGAAGGTGCATTAGCTTCTCCTTTATTGAAAGATAATGAAATCGAAGGTGCCCGTTATATTTTATTGAACATCAGTTCTGGTGCCCGTGAGGTTACTATGGATGAAGTTTCGATTATTACAGATTACATTCAGGAAAAGGCAGGATTATCTGCTGATTTAATCTGGGGTAACTGTACAGATGAATCTTTGGAAGATAAACTATCGGTAACCATTATTGCTACCGGTTTCCAAACTTCAGAAGAACGTGTTCACGAGGAAAAAAACAAGAAGAAAATCTCTTTGTTAACGCCTGAAGAAGCACCGTTGGTTCGTCCGGTGGAGCCAGTAAACTCGTTCATACAGCCAAAAGCGGCGCCAAGTTACGAACCTGTAATGAAAGCGAAAGAAGAAGTTTCACAAGCAGATCTTTTTGGTGGAATGTTCGCAAAAGCGGAAGCTCAGAAAGTTCAGGAACCAGAAAATAATATCATTCGCCATACTTTGGTAGAGGAAGAACCACAGGTGGAAGAGCCACAGGAAACTGGATATGAATTTGAGGTGAAGTTAGCTGAAACTAATTTTGTTTTCGAAACCCCGGTAGCACAACCTGCACCTACACCAGCGCCAGAGCCAGAACCTGAAATTCCTGTTGTCGGTTTAGATGATGATAAAAATGATGAATCGATGGAGGAACAATTGAAAAAATCTAAAGAACGTATTTACGTTTAAAAGATTTAGTGTGTACGT
>NZ_AJLG01000085.1 GCF_000258495.1 Pedobacter agri PB92 | reverse complement strand
ACCTATTATACTAACAAAACCTGCTTTATGCGCCATTGAAATATTTTTTAAAAAAAATTTGCAGTACAAAGAAACGAATTATATCTTTGCATTCCAATTCGGAAACAGAGTTAAGGATTTAATTCAATTTTAATAAACGAGTTGTATAGAGTGCGGGGTGGAGCAGTTGGTAGCTCGTCGGGCTCATAACCCGAAGGTCGCACGTTCGAGTCGTGTCCCCGCTACCAAGTAGATTGACGATGGTAGATTTACGAATTTAGATTTGAAACAATCGTAATTCTAAAATCTAAACTCTAAAATTGAAAATGGCCCGTTCGTCTAGGGGTGAGGACGCCAGATTTTCATTCTGGAAACAGGGGTTCGATTCCCCTACGGGCTACAGGAATAACAAAAAGTTGATTTGAAGCGATACCGCTGAAGATCAACTTTTTTTCGTTTACAGGTATCGTTTAGTATCGTGCCTATCGGGAGTTTTGCTTCCCCTATATCTTCCCCCGTTTTATAAGGCCAATAATAAAATCAGCGGAACCAAAAATAATTCACTTAGAATCAAGCAGATAATTTAAATATTCCGAAAATATTGGCGAAGCCTTTTGAAAACTAAAAATAATATATACCTTTGCACTCCTTCAAACGAAGAATCTTTTGAAGATATAGAGTGCGGGGTGGAGCAGTTGGTAGCTCGTCGGGCTCATAACCCGAAGGTCGCACGTTCGAGTCGTGTCCCCGCTACCAAGTAGATTGACGATGGTAGATTAACGAATTTAGATTTGAAACAATCGTAATTCTAAAATCTAAACTCTAAAATTGAAAATGGCCCGTTCGTCTAGGGGTGAGGACGCCAGATTTTCATTCTGGAAACAGGGGTTCGATTCCCCTACGGGCTACGAAAAAGCGATTTGACAATTCAAATCGCTTTTTTTATTTACAGCAATCCACCTTAAATATTTATTGATCAATTCTGGGATGCGCCCGATTCCCTACAGATCTGTCATATCCTTTTGAAGGATCTTTAAAATAAAATCCATAACAAATAATAAGAATCACGATTGCAACCCCTAAAATAATTAAGGTGGCACTGCTCTTCAATATGGTTTGCAGGCTAACGATTTCTATTCCCCAAATCCGTAATCCGAATATACCTAAAAAGGCAATCACCAACAGAACGATAATAATTCCAATAATCTTTTTCATAACCAATCTTTAAAATCTACTTAACCAATCTTTCTTTTTTTGATCAAACTCATCTTGCGTAATGATGCCTTCATCCAGCAAAAGTTTAAGTTGCTGTAACTTCAATACGGGATCTGTGGAGGAGGAATCGATCTGATCATTTCTAATGGTATCAAAGGTTTTTCCAATCTCCATCCCTACGCCAAACTGCAAACCTGCACCAGCCAAACCTCCTTCGTTTCGGGCGGCATCTCTTAGCGCCCGTAATTTTTCAAGTTCCACATAAGTTAATCCACCTTCTCCCGCGGCCAAATTATCAGCAGTAATATTGGCTATTCTATCAATTCGCTCTTTGGTACCTTCATCAAACATAGTTCCGTTAAGCTTAAAATCAGTTAACATAAAACCTAGTTTGGCTACCTCACCATTTATTTGGTCTTTGATCATTTGAGATAGCTGAGGTAATTGCGCATCAATATTTTGATAAGAAACACCACTTTGGGCAAGTGTAGCTGCTATCCCCTGCGGAAATCTGCTTTGCAACATTTGTCTTGCATCTGCTACCAAATACTTGTCGGCAGAACCGATTACGTTGGTAAATAAATGCTTTGCATCAGCAATTGCAAATGAAAATGAACCATTTGCACCAAGTTCTACCGGAATTTTATAAACAGGATCTACATATTTTATTGCTTGAGCCGTTCCCCAACCCTGGTTTACGTTTTCAGAAGTGCGGTAAAAGTAAACTTTAAGCTTATGTTCACTTTCGAAAGCAGTACGTAATTTTAATAAGGTGGTTATAAATGGATGGTTGTCTGTTTCAAGGTCAAAAATTCCTTCAGTGGTAATTTCGTCGGTTAATTTTCCTTCATATACCAGAAGAGCACCTTGACCGGGACCAATAATTAACTTACTCGCATTTTTAAGCTCATCATTTGCAGACGGAAATTTATAAACCAAAATCTCCGGATTTTGATTATCCCATTCGATAACTTGAGATAATTGATTTTTAAAAAATTTTATAATTCCCATAACTTACTTGATTTTAAATTCTTTAATGAGTTTTCCATCCAATCCAATGGCAAGGAAAAAATTATATGA
This sequence comes from Pedobacter agri PB92, assembly GCF_000258495.1. Lineage (GTDB taxonomy): Bacteria > Bacteroidota > Bacteroidia > Sphingobacteriales > Sphingobacteriaceae > Pedobacter > Pedobacter agri. Next base: position 18,858 of record NZ_AJLG01000085.1, on the reverse strand, counting down.
ACCCACCACAAATCCATCTTTGTATTTGATACATTCATTAAAATTTTGATTCGTAGGAAAAGGATAAGTGAATATCAGTTTTCCATCTCTGGCATCGATACACTGAATGTTAGTTGGCGCCGATTCTGCTGCAGTTTTATTGGAGGTAATGATGACATAGTTATCATCACTGTACAATACTTTAGGGTTAAAATATAATCTTCCAGGCGTTAAATCGACATAACTACGCATGATATTGGTTCCAAAAGTTATATTTTTTTCATGAGTTGAAGCAGTTTCCTGCCATTCCAGTATCACGTTATCATCTGGCCCACCCTTGGTATCACGCTTGGTATATTTAAAAAGCTGGATTTTTTCTTCCGGATAGTCATCTGATTTATGGGAGAACTCAAATCTAGTTTGCAACACTTCGTTAGGCACCGCAACTTCTAACTTGCGTTTTTCCACATAAACCTCATCCATGGTATATATTTTATTTACCAATGGATAAAAGAAAACGTTTGTGCCTTCATTGCTCATTACATTAAAAGCTTCACCATAACTATCATAAGCAAACGCTGCATTTGCAATTCCACTAGCCAATTTTGCATGATCCTTAAATAAAGACTGCGTAACATCACTTGCCAATAAATTTTCTTTATCAATTTTATAAACCCTTTCTTTATTCGCTATACCGTAAAAGTTATCCCTGAATTGCTTTAATTCAAAATTGTTCCCATTCGATAGGCTAAAAGTTCCGGTTTTTTGTGTCTTGAGCTCTTTATCTGTTAACAGATCATAAAAACTTATATATTCACCTGTTTCATTTTCGTGATCATCCCCAGAATACCTTCTTACGCCCAGAACCACGACGATTGGCCGACCATCCTTATTGGCATAAGCGCTAACATCATTAGAATACCAACTATATTCCGCTCTTACATTTTCTTTCGCCGGGTAGCTTTTCTTACTGCTAAATAATGACGGTATAATGAGCGTAAAAAGAATGAATACCACTACCACACCACCGACTACTAAACCGATTCTTTTTGCTGTAGATGGATCAGAAAACGGTGTGGATGAATTGAAATTTATATTATGGTTGATATTGATGTCATCATTATCCAGATAATATTCTGTATTGCAGCTAGTGCATTTAAAATGATCGGCTTTGACTTCCGTTTTACCAATACTTCCGCAATGCGGACACTTAATTGCTTTAATTTGTTTAGCCATGTAAATGAGTGCTATTGATTCTGTATAATATCAGGAGGCAAGTTTAACGCCAATTACAAAGTATTTAACCCGAAATGTAAATACGTACCGAACAAATTATTATTCGCAGGGTTTATTCAAATAACCGTTAATACAGATTTTTTTACTCGAAAACCCACCTCAAATAATGTATAGATAATTGGATGATGCTAAGCATCAGCGAACTGAATACGCTGTTAGTTTTGAATTCATTTAATTTTACTCTTACCTGATTTAAGTTTATTTACCTCATCTATGAAAGAATTCGCCATTATAAAAATTACGTCTGAAACTTATCCGGAACTTATTCAAGTTTGGGAAGCTTCAGTTAGAGCAACACATGATTTCTTAAATGAGGATGATATTTTGAGCTACAGAGAATTGATTTTAAACGAATACTTTGATCAGGTTGATTTATATTCCATTAAGGAAAATAATATCATCGCAGGATTCTTAGGTTTAGCAGGTGATACCATACAGATGTTATTCATTCACCCTGGTCAGAGAGGCAAAGGCATTGGAAAAAAATTCATTGAATTTGCGATAACAGAAAAGCAGGCAAAGAAAGTGGATGTAAATGAGCAAAATGAGCAAGCCGTTGGTTTTTATAAACATTTGGGTTTTGCGATATCAGAACGTTTCGCTGAAGATGCAGCAGGCAAACCTTACCCCATTTTAGCCATGGCGTTACAGTAAACCCAACACATTATTTTAGACATGTGAATATTAGTAAACAATAAGTTGCAAGGGCAGTAAATAGTTTTAAAGAAAATCTACATTTTGTGTAGTTTTATATAACTACGAATAATCGCCCTCGTGAACAACCAAATAACATTATTTAGATTACTATTCTTCCTCCTACTTTTAGGCGGAGAGAATGTGCTGGCCCAAGCGCCAATAATAAGTTATACCTCTCCCCAAACTTATTTTACCGGTGTAAATATTGTTTCAACAGCACCAAGCAATACAGGCGGTTTGGTTCCTGCAAATATTTATCAGCAGGTTTCAACTTTTGCCGGAAGCGGAGCTGCCTCATCTTATAATGGAACAGGCTTATCCTCTGGATTTAATATGCCGTCGGGTATTGGCTCGGATGCGCAAAGCAATATTTATGTTTGTGACTATGGCAGTGGTGCTATCAGAAAAATAACGCCTTCTGGTTTGGTGAGCACCATTGGATATGTAGGTACGCCAACCGGATTAACAGCTGATGCGGCAGGAAACACGTATATTTCCAATTTTGACAATCACAGTATTCACAAGATCAGTACAACGGGGGTAAATTCGGTATTCGTAGGCGCTTCGGGTAATTTTAGCAGTCCGGGAGGATTGAATTTTGACTTGGCTGGAGACCTGTACCTTGCTGATCAGAAAAACAATAAAATCAAAAAAATATCGAGTACTGGTTTCGTAACCACTGTTGCCGGATCGGGTGCTACAGGCAGTTTAGATGGAAATGCGGCATCTGCAACATTTAACAATCCTGCTGGCGTTGCGGTTGACCGTGCAGGCAATATTTATGTTGCCGATGCTGGCAATAATAAAATCAGAAAAATTACACCTGCAGGTGTTGTTTCTACCCTCGCAGGTAATGGCACTGCAGGCAGCACTGACGGAACAGGGACCAATGCCCGGTTGTATTATCCTACAGGGATTACAATAGATCCCTTAGATAATTTATACATAGCAGATTACCGGAATAACCGAATTCGTAAAATCAGCCCATCAGGTGTGGTAACTACATTGGCGGGAAATGGTTCAGCAGGAAATTTGAATGGTGTCGGCACCAATAGTAGCTTTAACGGACCAATTATGCTTGCATTTGATGTTCAGGGTAATCTTTTTATTACCGATTTTCAGAACAACCTGATTAGAAAAATATCACTTACAGGGTATACCATCGACAAGAATTTGCCTGCAGGACTTGCCTTTGATGCCAAAACAGGAATAATTACAGGCACACCAATCACCACATCACCCCTAATAGATTACACAATTACAGCCTATAACCTTTTTGGCAGTAGTAGCACTGTTCTAAAAATTCAAGTCATTTCTGTTAATAGTATTGCTTTCCCTGAATTACCAGCAAAAACGCCTTGCGATCAGGATTTTGATCCTGGAGCATCCAGTGGTTTACCAATTACTTATACCAGTTCAAATACACAGGTAGCAGAAATTATAAATGGACGCATCCATATCAATGGAACAGGTTCCAGCACCATCACGGCAACTAACGGTGTTGAAACTAAAGAACAAATTCTGGTGGTTTCCGGCTATCAATTACCCTATGCTTTAATTCGCACGATTACCAGCACCGTTTGCGAGAACACCGCCGTAACTTTTAATGCCGCCACCGATAATATCGGGAGTAATCCTACATACATCTGGATGGTAAATGGTGTTCAAAATGCGAATAATTCGCCAACATTTACAAGCACAACATTAAGGGATGAAGATCAGGTTACGCTTCAGATTATCAACAATGACTATTGCATTCCCGTCGCTTCAGGCATATCGAATGTTATTAAAATGAGCATTTTAAAGAATGAAGTTTCCGCTGTTCGTATCGAATCGTCGGCCACAGGAGCAGTATGTTTCGGCAGACCTATAACCTTTAATGCAATAACAGATAATGCAAATCTTGTCGAATCGTATGAATGGTTTGTTAACGGCCTCGATTTAAATTTAAACAGCGCATCAATCACGCTTAATAATTTAAATGACGCCGACGAAGTAAGTTGCATGATCAAAAGTAATGGAAACTGTTTAACAAATCAGACCGCCTACTCAAATGTGATCAAAACCTCCATCAGAAATGATTGCGAAATTGTTGCGCTGAATTCTTTTAGTCCGAATGGTGATGGAGTTAACGATTACTGGAAAGTGAGCAGCGTTGGGGTGATGGATTTGGTAAAAGTATTTAACCGAAACGGAAGTGTTGTTTATAGCGCTATTGGATATAAAAACCCCTGGGATGGCACATCAAATGGAAAGCCGATGCCTATTGGTATTTATTATTATCTCATCATCACGGAGGGAGGAAATAAAAAAATATCAGGTAGCGTTGCGATCATAAAATGAATGAATCACTACAAAATGCAAATTTTTGAACTTTGGCGAATATTTGATGTTATTATTCAGAACTGATTAATAATTAAATAATGGCAAAGGAAAAAAAGAAAACTGCGAAAAAGAAAGACAGTAAGAAAAAAGACAAAAAGAAAAAGAGCGGCAAAAAGAACAAACTTGGCGTTAAAAACTCGCTGGTAAATAACATCAATGCCCGCAAAAAGAAGGGTAAATCTCGTTCTAAAAAGAAATCGAAGATTAGCAAAAAAGCTTATAAAAAAATGCAAAAAGGCTGGAAGAAAAAGTAGGCACCAGATATTGCATCATGCGGTTGACGTTAGGAATCGCAAGAGTTAGCGACAATTTTTCATTGAAGTTGTAGCAAAGCGAAGACCGGGAAGCCCCACTCGAAATCCATTTTTTAAGGATTTCGAGTGGGGCATAATATTAATTAGCTACTTTAATTTTGTGATAAGTAAAATAAGATAGGGCCAAAACGAGCAAAAATATAATTGGTCCTACCTGGTTGCTTGTCGGATCGCCAGATGCATGATGTGCAATGAAAGCAGAAATAAAAGTAAAGGCAAAACCTGCGTAAGCCCACTCTTTAAACTGTGTCTTAATCGGGGCAATAAGTAGTATTGCACCTAAAATTTTTGCGATAGCAAGCTCAATCCTGAAATAATCAGGAAAGCCTAAGTGTCGAAACCCTTGTTTAACTTCAGGATTTACAAAATAAGAATAAGCGGAGAAAATCATCATTAGCGCAACGAGTCCAGTTGTAATCCAATAGATAATCTTGATGGTTTTTGTGTTCATTGTTTTTTTTATACAAATTTATATCACAGAACTATCAAATAGATACTACTTTCCCAAAGGATAGCAGTATCCTTTGGGAAAGCCTTTATCTTTACGTCATGGCATTTGGAAGAGAACATCATACAAAAGAAACCTGCAACGCTAGTTTGAATGCAGTTAAAGATGCACTTTATGTTTTAAACGGGAAGTGGAAATTACCCTTAATCATTTCCATGCAAGATGGACCAAAGCGATTTAATGAAATTCAAAAGTCACTTGGAGAGATTACGCCCAAAATCCTGTCAAAAGAACTAAAAGACCTGGAATTGAATGAGTTTGTGATTAGAAAAGTGTATTCTACTACACCAGTAACGGTAACTTACGAACTGACAGAATATAGTGGCTCATTAGATAAAGTGATTAATGAATTGAGGAGTTGGGGCATGCAACATCGTGAAAGATTGGTGACCAGCAGAAAAACCGAAGCGGTTTTAGAAGATATTGAGCACTAGTTTTTAAACCTTTCGCATCTTCCTTTCCAAATCTGTATCTAACCACAGACGAGCATCCATTATGTGTCTGTAAAGTTTAAATTTTGTATTTACATGATTATCTGTAATATCAGTTATCTTTGCAGAAAATAGAAGCGATGGCAGTATTACATAAAAAAGAAGAAAAAATTCAGGCAGTGTTGGGTAGGTTGCCTAAAAAATATACAGACGAGCAATTCGTAGAAATGTTTATCAGACTTTATTCGAAAGATTGGGGCAAAATTAAATCAGCTTACATCAAACAATCGCAGGATAAAGAGCCTGGTCATGTGATTAATATGCCAAAGCCCGAAGTTTATTTGAAGCAGATTCTAGCCATCTATTTGCAAAATGTTGATACTCCGAAAGTAGCTGAAGTTAAAAAAGAGGCCGCTGTAGAAACTTCTGCAGAAGCACCTAAAAAAGCTAAAGCACCTGCAAAGAAAAAGGTAGTTGCTGAAGAGGCTGTTCCTGCTGAAACTAAAAAAACTAAAGCGCCAGCAAAAAAGAAAACTGAAACAGTTGAGGAACCTGTTGCAGAAGTAAAAAAGGCAAAAGCACCTGCTAAGAAAAAGATAGTTAGTGATGAAGAAGCACCAGTTGTAGAAAAGAAACCAAAAGCCGCAGCAAAAAAGCCGGCAGCAAAAAAATAAAAAAATTTTCAGCCCTGTATAATAAATTACCTTTTTGGTTGTTTATATATATGAGAGCGTTAATTTAGATGACGGGGATAGGTCGGTATGATTTATCCCCGTTCTTTTTTGGCAATATTTATCATCAAATTCGAATAGTCGGAAAATGAAAAAAGCCGTTCCAGATGGAACGACTTTAACAATCAAACTTAACCAGCAAATTACTTATCTATCATTTTATAATAACGAACATAATCTACATCCATTTTTTGCGGCCAGATAGAGGTATCAACTCCCATTGCTCCACCCCAATCGCCACCTACAGCAATGTTTAAAAGCAAATGGAAACGTTTGTCAAAGGGCCAAACTTTGTAACCCGTTCCTTCATTTGCAAATTCAAAAACTTTAACGTCATCAAAATAGCCCCGTACCGCATAAGGAGTCCAATCCACACGATAAAGATGGAATGCTGTACTTACACCATCTATTTTTTTTGTGCTCGATTTTTGGGTATTGATTTTGAAATAGTAAGCTTCGGTATGCGTAGTGAAATGAACCACATCCTGATCGTAACCCACGTGTTCCATAATATCAATCTCTCCTGATTTTGGCCAATCGCCATAAAAACGATCAGTTGGCAACATCCAAATGGCCGGCCATGTACCTTTTCCCGATGGCAGTTTTGCTTTAATTTCGAAACGGCCATACAAAGCATCGAGTTTATTTCTGGTAACCATACGGGCAGATGTATAAGCCATGCCGCCCATGTTTTCTTTCTTAGCCGTGATGGTTAAAATACCGTTAGCAACCTGGGCATTGTTAGTAGTATTGGTATAAAACTGCAGTTCGTTATTGCCCCAGCCACTTCCACCGGTATCATAATCCCAATTACTACTCAATGGTGCCCCTGTATTCGTAAATTCATCAGCCCAGGTTGGTGTAGCTTCAAATGTCCAGCCCTTATCAACCGGCGGACCAGCGGGAGTAGGCGGTACATAAACTGGTCCGTCGTCTCCTGTTTTTTTCGAACATGAACTCAATGCAATCATCACAATTGCCAATGCCGCAAAACCCCTCTTCATTAATTCATTCATTGATCTTTTCATAAGGTAAATTTTAAACGATCAGCTTATCCTTTTTTGGATAAACTGATCATAAAGCAACTCTATTTAAATTCGAAATCATCGATGTAAAAGATGCCCGGATTTGGATGACCTTCGCCACCAAGCTGAACCACAATTTTATCATACAATGTTTGTGCACTGATGCCAGAGAAATTAAATTCGAGTTGTGTCCAGGTGTTATACTGAACTGTAGTGAGTGTTTTTACAATTTCAGTTTGTGTTTGCCATGCATTACCACCCAATAAAGAGTTTTGTAATTTCACAGAAACTGTTGCAGGTGTTTTAGTAAAATCATTTCCGCTTGGGAAGAAAACTTTAAGCCTGATTTTGTTGGTGGTCGTCAGATTGAAACGGTATGGAAGGGTAACATTTAGGTTTCCATACTGCCCGTCGGCACCGGTTCTTTTCTCGTAGTAGCCCACTTTTGCTGAGGTATTCACCGGAAACTTTGCAGGATTATCGTAAGGTCTTACAAAATCCACATTTTCAGCGGTCCAGGTAAAATTAGCAGTAGCTTGAAAATCATCGCTTAGGTTGGCCGCCTGCAATGGTTTTTGAACCACTGGCCTTACATATCCTTTCTTCACCAGTTTTAAGTACCAGGCATTACCGGCATTTGCTTTATCCAAGCAACGCAACCACATTTCATTTTCATTTAACGATAAAATCTGGTATTGAGACACACCCAAATAATAGCTGATAAAACCTCCGCCAGAAATGGTCAGGTATTTCACGCCATTGGTTTCAGTTACCAACCAGGTTAAATTGGTTGGCGGTGTATAATTTACGGTCGGATCGCTCGATGCTGCTGGTCCGCCAATACCCGGCGCATTCGCCGCATTGGCAAAAGTTGTTCCTTTATTATCGTAGGTATATTTTAACGCATTCATGTTAAAGGTCATCTCGTCATCGTAAAATCCCAAACCATTTTTTTCATCAGCCGCAGCCTGATACCAATCTGGCCCCTGAGAAGTTACCGGACCAACACCTAAATGACCGGCAGACTTCTGATCGATTACCCAGGTAAAGCCCGCTGCATTTGATAAACCTCCGGATAATGTCGTAAAAGCCGGATCAGTTAACATGGCAGGATTAGTTGCCGCAATGGTTACAGCTTTGGTGCTTGATACAGAACCACCAGCAGTAACAATGGTTAATTTTACGTTGTATGTTCCAGCCAGCGGGTAAGATGCACTAACCGTATTGCCATCTGCAGTGGCGCCATTGCCAAAATCCCAAATGGCTTTAAAACCCGGTGATTGGTTAACCAAAGTAACAATATTGGCATTTGTAGCCGTTGGCGTAACTGTAAATTTCACCTGATCTGCTGTTGGCGCAGCATCCAAATCCTTATCTGTATTTTCTTTTTTGCAAGCGCTGAAGCTTATTACAAATAGCAGGCATAAAAATCCGGCTGTTTGTTTAATGATATAATTTAATTTCATGATACTTCTAATTAATTATAGCCTGGATTTTGTTTAATAACACCTTTTGTTAAGTCGATTTCTTGCTGTGGAATAGGTAACAATTCACTTTTACCAGATTTATAACCAACTGAACCCAAGGTGGCGACTGCCCTATTCGAACGCACCAGATCGAAGAAACGGTGGCCTTCAAACGCAAGCTCTAAACGGCGCTCGTTGTAAATATTATCTAGTGTTGCAGGCACAGCCGCTAAACCAACTCTTGCCCGAACTGCAGTTAACAATTCCAAGGCTCGTGTGGCATTTCCACCTGATCTTACTAAAGCTTCAGCCTCCATTAAATAGGTATCAGCCAGGCGGATTTCAATTTCATCAATCGGCCAGTTTAATTCAGCAACACCACTGTTTGAGCGATAGGCCTTTAGTGGTGCATATTTTTTGATGAAATAATCGGTGTTTTGATAACGGGCATTGTAGGTTCCGCCGGCGGCTTTCAAGGCTGCGCCATCTATAATTGAAGTAGCAAAACGTGGATCGGCCTTCATGGCGTTTACCAAATCCAATGTTACCGGACAAAAACCCCAGCCAGCAGAATAGGTATCGCCATTATAGCTATCCATACCAATAAATTGTGGTGCAACATTACCTTCACCACCATTCACCCAACCCCAATCTCCCCACGCAGATAATGTAGAATGAGGGATTTCTAAAATAACTTCTGCGTTAAACTTGTTATCCGGACGGAAAATATCTGCATAGTTTGGCAGCAATGCATAACCGTATTCATTGCCGGCTTTATTCACATCATTAAATAGTGTTGCGGCCTCAGCAATTTTGCCATTATCATTCTGGTAAAGTAAAACCTTGCCTAATAAAGCTTTTGCCGTTCCTCTTGAGATTCTACCTTTTTCATTCGAAGCTACAGTAGCTGGCAAATTAGGAAAGGCTTCTCTTAAATCTTTTTCTACCTGAGCATAAATTGCGGCAGGTGCAGCTTGTGTTTGCGTATACAAATCGGCTGTTGGAATTTGCTTTGTAATCAATGGAACGTTACCGAAAAAACGAACCAGATCGAAATAAAAATAAGCCCTTAAAAATTTTGCTTCAGCTGTTACCCTTGATTTAAAGGTGGCGCTTAAAGTAGTTGCTTTCTCAATTTTTTCTAAAATGATATTGGCACGGTTTACGCCAGTAAAGTTTTTAGACCACAATCCAACCTGAGGCCCTAACCTCGAATCCATATTGAAGTTATCATAGGCTACCCAACCTGGCTGATCGGAAGCGTTTCCACCACCAGCCCAACAATCATCAGACGCTGCACTTAACAAAGGTTGCTTCATGGTGTAACCTCCACTTGTGCCCCATTGCATTACATCATAAACAGCAACTAAACCCTGATATACTTCCGTTTCGTTGCGATAGAAATTTTCTTCTGTCGCGGTGCCTTTTGGTGTTAACTCCAAAAAGTCTTTTTTGCAGGAAACTGTTAACTGCATGATCGCCAAAACGGCTATCGAATATTTTATATGTTTAATTTTCATATGAGTATTATTAAAATCCAACATTAACACCTACAAAGAATGATCTTGCCTGTGGATAGAAACCGCGATCGACGCCTAAGCTTCCACCACCGATTTCAGGATCGTAACCATTATATTTAGTTAAAGTAAACAGGTTATTGGCCATTACATAAAACTTCAGATTATCAATTCCTACTTTGTTAACCAACGTTTTTGGCAATGTATAACCCAACTGAACATTCTTTAACCTGAAATAAGCGCCGCTCTCCAGAAATAAACTCGAAACACGACTGTAGTTTTTATTTTCATCAGCCAAGGTAGCACGAGGAACAGTGTTACTTGTTCCTTCCCCAGTCCAACGGTTTAAAATATTGGTGGTGTAGTTTGATGGACTTAAATCAAATCTCCTCAAACCATTAAAAATCATGTTACCTGAAACGCCCTGACCGAAAATCGAAACATCAAAGCCTTTATATTTTGCTGAGAACGTTAAGCCATAAGTGAAGTTCGGATTTGATCTTCCAAGGAAAGTTCTATCAGCATCGCTGATCAAACCATCGCCATTTAAATCCAAAAATTTAATGTCACCAGGTTTTGCGTTAGGCTGAATCAACGCTCCGGCACTGTTTTTATAATTATTGATATCGGCCTGGTTTTGAAATAACCCGGCAGTTTGATAGCCGAAGAACGAATCAACAGATTGTCCAACCGCCACACGTGTTACTTCTAAACTTTGAGGTGTAATGGTTTGTCTGCTTGGTAAATAATCCTTATCCGCTCCTAATAAGGTTACTTCGTTTTTAATGAATGATGCATTACCTGCTACCCTGAAACTCACCTCACCAACCTGTTTATTCCAGCCCAGTTCGATCTCAAAACCGCGGTTATATAAATCGGCTGTATTGGCATACGGACCAGAATTACCTACATAAGAAGGAACGACCTGCTGTAACAACATACCATAAGTTTTCTTATTGAAATAACTGGTTGATAAAGTAATTCCTTGAAATAAAGTTGCATCAAAACCTAAATCAAACGATGAATTTTCTTCCCATTTTAAATCAGGATTAGAAAGTGCATTTGGGCTAACACCATTGGTTAAAGCCTGGCCAGATGCTGTTCCTAAAGAATAATTACGACCACCACTAACTGTTGCCAAATAACTGAAATCAGGAATTGCATCGTTACCGTTGATACCGTAAGAGCCTCTGAATTTTAAGAAAGTAACAATGTTGTTTTTCGGCCAGAAATCTTCTCTCGAAGCTACCCAACCAGCAGAACCTGAAGGGAAGTAACCATATTTATTATTCGGACCAAAACGTGATGAACCATCTCTACGAACGATACCCGTGAATAAGTATTTTTCATCATAGTTATAAATAATCCTTCCGAAAATAGAGTTTAATGTATTTTGATATTCCCCACCATAAAAATCAGAATTGGTTCTGGCTACCGGAAACTGTAATGATGCATCTCTGATGTTATCCACCGGAATACCTTCTTTGATACCGCCGTTGGTTTCGCCTTTATTTTTTTGAGCTGAATAGCCCACTAAAGCCGTGATGACATGTTTACCTATGGTTTTGTCATAGCTCAATGTATTTTCAAGCGACCAGAATAAACCTCTGTTGCTATCTCTGGTAAAGGCTGTTAAAGTAGATTGATTAATTGAGTTCAGGTAGTAAATCGGGCGGAAAGATTGTCCTCCCCAGAAAGCCAAATCCACACCACCTGTACTTCTTAATTTTAAACCTTTTAAAAATTCAACTTCAACGAAAGCATTTCCTACCACTTTATCACTCCAAGAATTGCCTTGCGCTACCTGTAAAGCAGCAACCGGATTTAATACCTCAGATTGTGCGTAATCAGAAATTCCATAAGGGAAACCAGCCTCATTTCTAACCACAGGGTTATTTAAATATTTTGGCAAACCGTATTTAGCCGGGTCCATTTCAACAACCGGAGTAATCGGATCCATGTTAATTGCCCTGCTTAATGGCGAACCATATTCTGTATTGGTACTCACACCGATAGAATTGATCCTGGTATAACCTATCGAATTTCCAAATTTGATGTTTTTGGTAATTTTATGTTCAAAGTTAAATCGGGCGGTAAACCTTTTAAATTTCGAGTTGGATGTAGCCACAATACCATCCTGATCAAAATAACTGAATGATCCATAATAGATCGATTTATCATTACCACCACTCATGTTTAAATCGTGGTTCTGAATCATTGCCTTATTATTAAACACTGCATCCTGCCAATTAGTTCCTTCGCCATATTGTGCCGGATTAGGGAAACGTACAGCAGTCACACCATCCGCCAATTGCGATTCATTATAAATCGTAGCATATTGTGTTGCATTTAACAAATTTAAACGGGTGGTAGGAGCTTGTGTACCAATGTAATTATTGTACTCCACACGCACCCGGCCTGTGTTTGAACCTTTTTTGGTAGAAACAATAATTACTCCATTAGCAGCCCGGGTTCCATAAATGGCGGCCGATGCAGCGTCTTTTAACACCTCAATCGATTCGATGTCTGATTGATTTAAATACTCAATACCGCCGTAAATCACTACACCATCAACAACGTATAATGGGTTCGCGTTGTTAATGTTAGCAGTACCACGAATACGGATGGTTCCACCATCGCCCGGCTGACCAGAACTTGTAGTTACAGTAACACCAGAAGCACGTCCTTGTAACGATTGCTCAATTCGCACTACAGGCATATCTTTTAAGTCAGTGGCTTTCACCGAAGCGATAGCGCCGGTTACCACACTTTTCTTTTGCGTACCGTAACCGATTACCACTGCATCTGCCAGTAAACCCGCCTGCGGACTTAACGTGATGGTTAGGCCATTTGACGCAGTTACTTCTTTGTTTTCGTAGCCGATGTAGGAAATCACTAAAGTTGCACCCTCGGTTACATCTCTTAGTGTAAATGAACCGGTTTCATCGGTTACTGCTCCTAAAGTAGAGCCCTTAACTTTTACACTTGCACCTGCCATTGGCGCTCCCTTTTCATCTACCACTTTCCCTCTGATATCAACGAAAGAACGGATGATTAAAGGCATGCCCTCAATGGCTTTACGATGGATGATAATGGTGTTATTTTTTATCGTATAGCCTAGGGGCTGTTCGCTAAATATTCTTTTTAAGGCCTCTTTAATATCTGTGTTTTTAATTTCGATGGTAACGGGTCTTGCTTCTTTTAATAAATCAAGATCATATAGAAAATTATAGCCTACATCCTTGTTGATCTTGCGAAAAACCTTAAGTAGTGACGTATTTTTTTCTGATAATGTTACGTTTTGTGCATTAGCAGCCCCGTAACTGAGCTGTAGAAAAGAAGTGATTAGCAAGACAAAAGTCAATTTCATAATCAACAGAAATTTAAACAGGCGCCCTTTAGGTTGGGGCAACCATTCAGTATAAAAATTCATATATTTGGTTATTAGGTTTGGAATAGTTGTATCTCACAATTTTACGATTAGAATAAAGCCTTAAATATGGCCGGGAGCGTTGCCGCGCTTCCGGTTTTTTTAGTTAGGCATATTCTAATAAATCATCAAAAAAGATGAAGAAAGTAGAGTTAAGGCATAACTAAAATCCTCCTTCCTTCAATTTTAAAATGTACAGCTCCTGTTGTCTGAAGCATGTCTAAAACTTCGTTTACACTGTTGAACCGTGATATCCGCCCACCGAAATTTTTATTGATTTTATTTCCCCGATAGTCAATTTCAACATCGTACCAACGGGCAATTTTATTCATAATGGTTGCTAAGTTTTCTTCATTGAAACTGAAAAATCCTTCCTTCCAGGCTACAGCTTCTTCCGCATCCACCTCAGAAATAAATACTAAAGGCGACAACGAACTGATTGAAGATTGCTGACCAGGTTTAAGTAACCCTACTTTGTTCGATTGCAAATTTTTAATTCTAACGCTCCCTTCAAGTAAAGTTGTTTTGTTACTCGGTTCATTGCGATAAGCATTAATATTGAAGTGCGTACCCAACACTTCAACCTCTTGATTTCGACCTGCACCCAATTCTGTTTTAACTTTGAACGGAACCCGATTGCCTTTTTTATCCAGACGTTTAGCCACCTCGAAGTAAGCTTCTCCTTTCAGTTCTACCAATCTTTTTGTTTGATCAAATGCTGCCGGATATCTTAATGATGATTCTGCATTCAGCCAAACTTTGGTTCCATCAGGAAGATTGATTTGGTATTGACCACCTCGCGGCGTTTCAATGGTATTGTATAAGTCTTTTTTACCTGCCGATGCAGTGGCAACAGTGTAAATTAGCTCCCCGTTTTTAGTTTTAGTGATATTTATTCCAGCTTGCTTAGCAATTACGCCATTTGAGGCATCGGTAAGTGAAATCTTCGAGCCATCGCCTAAAGTTAAAGTTGCTTTGTTACCTCCAGGATGAATAACTTTTTGATGAATTTGATTCACTAAATTTTCACTTTGAACATCTTTTTGAACTTCGCGTTTGATAACAATTCCGATAACGAAAAGCACAACCGCAGCAGCAGCTATTTTAAGCCAAAGCATCTTACTTTTTCCAGCTTTAATGTTGGTCTCTTGTTGAATGGCCAACCAAATTTTTTCACGGGCATCCGTTAACTCCGCCTGGTCAACGTCAGAATTTTGTTTTGAAAGCTCTTTCAGGTGCCATGATTCTACCAAAGTAATTTCCTCTTTCGTACAAAGCCCGGCGCTGTATCTTTCTAAAAGTTTTGCAACTTCCTCTTTATTCATTTCAAAATATTTGGCTATTAAATACATGTAGGCTGAGGAATGCCCAGGTAGTAGATGAAATGAAAATAATTTTTATTTTTTTTAATTTTCAGAAAAGCAGGGCTTGCATTTCATTTTAATGTTTGTTCCTGCCACATGCTCATACGCCTTCAGGCCTTAAGCGCAGGGCCGGTATCCGCCATGTCAGGTTTAGAAATGAATTGATGTGCACAGACTCAGGTTTCCTAAACCCGATTGTCGCGATCATACTTTTTGTTGTAATAATTTTAATGAAGCACCAACTTTGACAAAAAGATTAAAGCAAAAGCGGGACTAAAGAAACCGATAAGCAGGAATTTGCTTTTTAAAAAATTACTTAATTAATAAGATGATGGCCAATAACAAAAATGAAGTTAATTTCAGTCGCAAAACCTTAAGCGCATTGCTCATTTGTTTTTTAACGGTTTTATCAGACAAGTGGAGAATTTCGGCAATTTCTTTCTGCGTTAAATGCTGCCGGCGACTCATTTCAAAAATTACACGCATTTTCGATGGCAGCAAACTCACCTCTTTTTCAATCAAAGCTGCAAATTCTTTTTCCCGGATGTAATCATCGGTAACATAATCTCCCTTTTGAGAAAAATCTTCTAACGACTGTAGATAATTTGTCCGGGATTTATTTTTATCCAGCCAATCGAAAATTTTATAACGCACTGCAGTGTACAAATAACTGGAAAGCTGAGTTTTAATTTGAATGTTGGGGTTGCTCCACAGGTAAACAAAAATCTCCTGAACAATGTCCCTAGCATCTTCCCGATCGGGAACCATTTTGCAAGCGTAGATATATAACAAGCCATTAAAGCGCTCGTAGATTTCCTCGAAAGCACATTTATCTCCATCCTGCATGAGGACGAAAAGTTCATGATCCGTTAATGATTGATAAGTGGACATTTGGTTAGAATGATTAAACGAATGTAAGAAATAGTTTCGCTTAAATCCTAACAAAATTTAATAATCAATTTTATGAAAAAACGTTTTACAAACGCTTATCAGGCACTTTTACATAGTATTGTAAAATTGAAGCGTATAATTGGTATATCGGGAAAAGTCGATATACATTTGCATCATGGATCAAGTAGAGATTTTCAAAGCCTTATCAAATAAAACACGCTTACAAATATTAAACTGGTTAAAACAACCGGCAGAAAACTTTCCTGATCAGCCAAATGCCGATTTTGAAAACGTTGGGGTTTGTGTGGGTCAAATTCAAATGAAAGCTGGTTTGTCTCAAAGTACCATTTCCGAATATCTTTCCATTTTGCAACGGGCAGATTTGGTTTGTGCCACCCGCGTAGGGCAATGGACCTACTACAAACGCAACAAAGAGGGCCTGGAAAAATTAAGTAAAATCATCAATACAGAATTATAAAACAGAATAATATGAACACAGATAGTTTATTTAAGCCATTTAGCTTAAAAACATTAAACGTAAAAAATAGAATTGTAATGGCTCCGATGACTCGGTCGTTTTCTCCTGATGGGGTTCCGACAGATGCAGTGGCAGACTATTACACAAAAAGAGCCGCAGGCGAAGTAGGGTTAATTTTATCTGAAGGAACGGTAATTAATCGCCCTTCTTCATCTGCCGATCCGAATATTCCGCATTTTTATGGCGACCAGGCACTGGCTGGATGGAAAAAGGTGATTAATGATGTGCATGGTGCCGGCGGCCAGATGGGCCCACAAATCTGGCATCAGGGCATTTCAGCCAATCATGCTTCTGGCTGGCTGCCAAGCACACCTTTCGAAGGTCCTTCGAGTTTTAACAGTCCGGGATTTGAAAACGGCGTTCCGATGACTGATGCTGCGATTGCAGATACCATCGCTGCATTTGGTCAGGCTGCAGCAGATGCAAAGGCTTTAGGTTTCGATACGGTTGAAATTCATGGTGCACACCAATATTTAATTGATCAGTTTTTTTGGGATGCCACCAACAATCGTACAGACATTTATGGAGGCAAAACATTGGCTGAGCGTACACGTTTTGGTGTAGAAGTGATTAAAGAGGTACGTAAACGTGTTGGCGAAGACTTCGCTTTAATTATTCGCTTATCGCAATTTAAACCTGCTGCTTACGATTTTAAACTTGCTAAAAACGAAACGGAAATGGAACAATGGTTAACGCCATTGGTTGATGCCGGAATTGATATCTTCCACTGTTCGCAACGTCGTTTTTGGGAACCAGAATTCGAAGGATCTGATTTGAACTTTGCGGGTTGGGCCAAAAAAATAACTGGCAAAGCAACAATTTCTGTGGGGTCAGTTGGCTTAAACGGTGATTTCTTTGGTGCTTTCGCAGGTCAGAGTTCAGAGCCAAGTTCATTAGACGAATTGGTACGCCGAATGGATCGTGGAGATTTTGATTTAATCGCTGTGGGTCGTCCTCTATTATCAGATCCAAACTGGGTTCAAAAAATCAAAAACAACCAAATGGATGAACTGAAAGGTTTCAGCAAAGAAGCATTAGCGGAGTTGGTATAATTTTTCTTTTTAATATATAGTTCAAAAGCATCTCAGCAATGAGGTGCTTTTTTTGTATTTGTTTTTGTTGCTGCCTGCGCTCGTTTTTAACGAGCGCAAAATAGCGAAGCGATTTAATTGCTCTTATCAAAAAACTGAACATTTAAATATCTCCAAGTCGACTGAGATAACAATGAGCCGCTAATATGTGGTGCCGAAGCTAATTGAAATAAATTTTATTAAATTCACATTTTAAATAAGAGGAAATCTCATGTCGAACATTTCAATTATTATCGAAGAAAGACCAGCGAATATTGGCAATTTTATGGTGGGTAGATTACTGCCTTTCAGAGAAAAAAGAATGGTTGGTCCATTTGCATTTATTGATCATATGGGACCAGCGGCAATGAGTGATCATGAGAATTTAGACGTACCCCCTCATCCACATATTGGTTTATCAACCTTAACTTTTCTCTTTGATGGAGAAATTGAACATCGTGATAGCTTAGGAACCGACATCATTATTAAACCTGGGCAAGTAAACTGGATGACTTCGGGAAGTGGAATTGCCCACTCGGAAAGAACGCCCGAATACTTGCGCCATACTGATAAAATACTTCATGGTTTACAAATTTGGGTAGCCTTACCAAAAGCACTGGAGCAAATGGAGCCGGAATTTTTTCATGTTGAGGAAAAAGATATACCTAGCTGGGAGCAAGATGGCGTGAATATTAAGTTAATTGCCGGTGAAGCGTTTGGTAAAAAATCCCCGGTTCCGGTTTATTGCCCACTGTATTTTATTGAAATTAAAAGCACAAAAAGGCAAAAGCTAAATATTGGCGATCATCTTTTTGGTGAAAGTGCATTATACATTTTAGAAGGCGGCATTGAAAGTGACGGGCATTTATTCGAACCTAAGTTGATCCTCATTGCCAACGACGCCAAACTTTGTGAATTTACCATGCTGGAAAATACTACCGTATACATTTTTGGCGGTGAGCCCTTTCCTGAAGAAAGATTTATTTACTGGAATTTCGTTGCGTCGGATAAAAACCTGATTGAAAAAGCTAAACAAGACTGGTTGGAACAGAAGTTTAAGCCCGTTCCCGGAGAAACTGATTTTGTGCCGTTACCGAATCAAAATCCCCATTTGAAAAAGTAAGGATATTTAAGATTCACACTCATATCACTGTCATTCTGCTTGCAACCAAGAATTCCTATCTTATTAGCAGTTCCTAAAAAAAATCGTAAAAAAA
>NZ_AJLG01000084.1 GCF_000258495.1 Pedobacter agri PB92 | reverse complement strand
ATCAGGAAAACAACCGCTTTTTAAGGTTGAACTGGTGGCGGCAACTAAAGAAGTACGCCTGAATAATAGCGTGTTTTCTGTTCATGCAGATAAACTTCTGGAAGATATTGATCACACGGACTTAATTTTTATACCGGCCATCAGCGGAAATATGACCTGTGCGCTTCAGCTCAATCAGGAATTGTTGCCATGGATTACTAAACACCATTCCAGGGGTTCGGAAGTTGCTTCTTTGTGCATGGGCGCATTCTTGCTGGCATCCACCGGCCTGCTTGACGGGAAAAAATGCTCTACCCATTGGTTATTTGCCAATCAGTTCAGAGAAATGTTTCCAAATGTTGATTTGGTTGACGGAAGTATCATCACAGAATCACAGGGAATTTATTCTAGCGGTGGCGCAAATTCTTATTGGAATTTGTTATTATACCTGGTAGAGAAATATACAGATAGAGATACCGCAATTTTAGCAGCCAAATATTTTGCCATAGACATAGATCGGGAAAGCCAGTTGGCATTTATGATGTTTCAAGGCCAGAAAGGCCACGAAGATGAGAAAATTAAAAAGGTGCAGGAATTTATCGATGGAAATTATCAGGAGAAACTAACCGTTGATCAACTGGCAGACATGCTGGCTTTAGGTAGGCGAAGTTTCGAACGCCGGTTTAAAAGTGCGACAAAAAATACGGTGATAGAATATATCCAGCGTGTTAAAATTGAAGCTGCAAAAAGAAGTTTCGAATCGAGCCGTAAAAATATTACAGAGGTGATGTTTGATGTGGGTTATACTGATAATAAATCTTTTAGAGATGTATTTAAAAAAATCACAGGATTAACGCCTATTGAATACCGTAACAAATACCATAAAGAAGTTCCGGTATTACAAGCCTGATATTTTTTAAAAAAATTACTGTTTCGTACAATATTTTCAGATCTCGGCGTTTATATATGTGAGAGCGTTAATTTAGATGACGGGGATGCTGCCTATAATGGTGGAATCCCCGTTTCTTTTTCTAGCGGTTTTAAATTTTGGCCACAAAAAAAGGGACAAAATGTCCCTTCTTGATATATGATGGAGTTACGAATTTTAAGTGTTTAAGTCTGAAAAATCTGCTTTCTTTTCTTGCTGGGTATTTTGAAAATTGATCTTTCTTTCTGGTTTCAACATCAGATATAAGCCGAGGGCGATAAACGCCAAAGCGCCGGTTATTTTTGAGATTTCAAAATCGAATATCACAATATGTTTCAGCGTAAAAATTGCTCCTATAATGGTTAAAGCTAACCAGCCACTACCCTGAAAATTTTTACGATAACCCATCCATAAGCCAGCGCCTAACATAATGGTGTGCCAGCTTAAAATCCAACGTGGGATATCGAGGCCAGAGTTTCTAAGTAAGAATACTGAACCAATTACAACAATTAAAATTCCTAAACCTAATTGTTTGTCTGCCTGATTTTTTTTGATGAAAGTTTCCATAACCGTTTTGTTTTATGATTCAAATGTATCATGGAATTAATAGCTGAAGAATGGCTTTTCCACCAATCAGTCAAAAACGTCGGTAAGTGAAATCAAATCGTCGGTTAAAATTTTTAGATGTTTTCAGTAAGTTCTAATTTACCGGTAGAAATTACTCGAAAACCATGATTTGATCTCCGGTACTCATCATTACTTTAGAAGTCAGGTTGATGAAAATACCGTGAGCCAACAAACCATCTACCTGGTTTAGTGCTGAAGCAAGTTTGGCAGGATCATCAATCAATCCAAAATCAGCATCAATAATGAAATTACCATTGTCGGTAATGAAAACCTCATTATCCTTTATTCTTTGAACGGCTTTGCCTCCCAAAATCAACATTTGATTAAACACATATTGATAAGCCTGTGGAACAACTTCAACAGGCACCTTAAATGCACCCAGCTTTTTTACCTTCTTTGATGCATCGGTGACAATAATTGAATTTTTACTTAGTGATGCCATTATTTTCTCGCGGAATAACGCTCCGCCTCCACCTTTGATTAAATCTAATGATTCAGTAAACTCATCAGCGCCATCAATACTGATGTCTATGAAAGATAACTCTCCCAGTGATAGAACTTCAATGCCTAAAGATTTTGCGAGCTTTTCGGTATGGATAGAGCTTGCAGCAGCTTTAATTTCAATCCGTTTTTACCATGATTCCTAGTTCCTGTATGGCAAATGTTGCTGTAGAACCGGTTCCTAAACCCACAATGTCACCATCTTTCACAAATTTTACCGCAGCCTTTGCAGCAGCCAGTTTTTCAGCATCTTGGTGGGTTGTTTCCATGAGTTAAAAATAGAAAATTTTTTCTGCGGATTTGAAATTGAAATTTGCAGATGGAATAAACATACTAAGTTAATGTTGCTCACCGAAAACGAGCGAAAGCAGAAATGAAAAACACCTTAAACAAAAAAAATTATTGCAGCTGTGCAATAATTTCATTTTACAACGTTTATATAATTGAGAGCGTTAATTTAGATGATGGGGATTCTGCGATAATGTGGAATCCCCATTTCTTTTTTTGATCTTATTTTTGGGGTAAAATCGGACTGTAGGTAGCAAACTTCAGTCCGATTTTTTTTATTTCTCTGTTGATAATGAATAAGGAAAATCAGCCTGGTTTGAACCTCTCGTTTTATTCGGCGTTGCCGACATGTTAAAGTTAAACACTGCTCCTTTTTGCAAACCACTATGGCTGATCCAGTTTTTGCTGTAAGGCTTACCATTCATTTGCAATGATTGTACATAACGGTTGCTATCGCTGTTTGCTGCTGCATTAATTACAACTTGCTTACCATTCTCTAACGTTAAGGTTACCTTTTTGAATAAAGGCGCACCCAATACATACTGATCAACAGCAGGTGTTACCGGATAAAATCCCATCGCAGAGAAAACATACCAGGCAGAGGTTTGTCCGTTATCCTCATCACCGCAATAACCATCAGGCGTTGCTTTATACATTCTGTTCATGGTTTCGCGAACCCAATACTGTGTTTTATAAGGCGCACCACCGTAGTTGTACAGGTAAATCATATGCTGAATAGGCTGATTTCCGTGAGCGTACTGACCCATGTTGGCAATTTGCATCTCACGTATTTCGTGTATGACACCACCATAAGCGCTCTCATCAAATACTGGTGGCATAGAGAAAACAGAATCCAGTTTGGTTACAAATTTATCATGACCGCCCATCAATTTTGCTAAACCATCAACATCCTGAAAAACCGACCAGGTATAATGCCAGCTGTTACCTTCGGTAAATGCGCCACCCCATTTAAAAGGGCTGAACGGACTTTGGAATGTACCATCCTGATTTTTACCTCTCATCAATCCAGAAGCCGGATCGAAAAGATTTTTATAATTCATGGCTCTTTTCTTGTAGATGTCAATTTCAGAAGCAGGTTTATTTAGCGCTCTGCCTAGTTGATAAATCGTGAAGTCATCATAAGAATATTCTAAAGTTTTAGCTGCGTTTTCGTTTTTCTTTACATCGAAAGGCACATAGCCTAATTCATTGTAATATTTTACACCATCGCGTCCAACGGCCTCCATTGGACCTTCATTGTTAGCACCATGTTTTAAGGCTTCCCACAAAGTCTGAATATCGTAACCACGCAAACCTTTGATGTAAGCATCAGAAACTACAGACGCTGAATTGTTGCCGACCATAATATTTGCATAACCAGGGCTGCTCCACTCAGGCAACCATCCACCCTCTTTATAATCGTTAATTAAACCTTCCTGCATTTCTTTGTTAATCGATGGATAAACTAAGTTTAAGAAAGGATATAACGCTCTGAAAGTATCCCAGAAACCTGTTCCAGCAAACATATAACCTGGTAAAATTTTTCCATTGTATGGACTCCAATGCACAATTTTATTGTTAGCATCTAACTCATATAATTTGTTAGGGAAAAATAAGGTACGGTACAGGCATGAGTAAAATGTACGCATCTGATCAACAGAACCACCTTCTACGGCAATTTTGCTTAAAGTTTTGTTCCAGATTGCCCTTCCTTTAGCTTTTGTTGCATCGAAGCCATCATTGGCCAATTCTCTTTTTAAATTTAAATCTGCCTGTTCAAAACTGATAAATGATGAAGCAACTTTAGCCGTAACCTGTTCGCCTTTTTTAGTGCTGAAACCGATAATAGCACCGCTATGATCACTTTCCAACTCCAGTTCATTATCCTTAAGTTTATTTCCGCTCCAGGTTTTAGCCAGCTTAAAATCTTTATTAAAATAAATAACAAAATAATTTTTGAAATTTTTAGGCAACGGCCCACGGGCATATTTAGTGGTATAACCTATAATTTTGCGTTCGGCAGGAATAATTTTAATGTATGACCCTTTATTAAGCGCATCTACTACTACATAAGAACTATCCGTTTTCGGGAAAGTGAATCTAAATTGAGCAGCTCGCTCTGTTGGTGTAATTTCAGTAGTTACATCAGCATCTGCTAAATAAACGCTATAATAATATGGTTTAGAAACTTCAGCTTTATGGCTAAACCAACTTGCACGTTCATCATCGGTAAAACGTAATTTACCGGTAACTGGCATAATTGAAAAAGCGGCATAATCATTCATCCATGGAGATGGCTGATGCGTTTGTTTAAATCCGCGAATTTTATCAGCATCATAGGTATACGCCCAACCATCACCCATTTTACCAGTTTGTGGAGTCCACATGTTCATTCCCCAAGGCAATCCAATGGCTGGATATGTATTACCATTTGATAAGCTGGGTTTGGATTGTGTACCCATTAATGGATTGATCCAGTCTACCGGATCAGTAATTTTGCCAACTGTTTGCGCAAAACTTGCAGATGCTGCAAAGCTCAACAGGGCGATAAATAATTTTTTCATTTGTTATTCTTATTGATGTGTTTTGGTTGTACAATTTTAAAGTTCCGGATTTTTCACATATTCTGCCCAAAGTGCATCCAAATCTTTACCTGTTAAGGTTGTCCATAATTCTGGTTTATAACTATGGTTTCTTAATGATGCATCTACCGCTTTGATGGTACCCGCTTTTACATGTTTTTCAATCCAGGCAAAAAAACGGGCTGTAATTCTATAGCTGTTTTTATAAGTATGTTCTGGTTTTAGTGCTGGCAAGGTCCATTTAGCGCCGGCATTATCTACGCCGAATTTGTAACGGGCATAATCTGCAATTCCTTCAGTTAACCAACCCGGCCCAACACTGTTGCCATAATCCTGAACAATGTGCATGACCTCGTGTGTCACCACATCAATATCTTCCGGGTGTTTGTCCATCCAGATTGAACTGTAGGTTACTTTTCCATTCGATGTTGCCGCTACACCTTTGTAAGCGGTATCAACTGAAAACTTAACAGATTTTAAGGTTTTAGGATTATATTCTTTTGCCAGTTTTGGATAGACTACAAAAAATGTTTCAATTAAACGAGTTTTCAACTTCGGATCGAGTGCTGAATAGTTGCTCTCGAAAGTTAGTGTATAGCCGTTGCGCTTGATAACTTCTTGTGCATTCGATTTAAATACCGTTGCGCAAGTGAAGATAAATAATAAGGAAAGAAATGTTTCTTGTTTCATTTGATAAAGGTTTGCTTATTTAGTTAGCATATTGTTCTGCAAAATAAATATAATATGTAAAACGTTTTAGTAAACCTTAAAATATTTTTATAACATTTTTGTTCGGGAGATTTAACAGCATTTAAATCCGCCTTAAAAATAAGAAAGGAAGTTTGCGAAATACCCTTCGGCATAAGCAGACTTCCTTTCTTATCAATTGAAAAAATTAGTTTTTTTAGTCGATATCTTTATTTACCAGGTACATTGCCCAAAGTTCGTCGACAGTTTTTCCTGTAATTTCTTTCCAGGAAGCCGATGAATACGTGTCATCTTTCAGTTTCGCATTCAGCATAGCAATGGTATTCGGTTTTTGATATTTATCTATCCACAGCAAAAACCGGGCAGTTACTCTGTACCCCATTTTATAGTGCTGAAATGGTGCAGCTGGAGGCAAACCCCAATCGGCAGCTACGTTATTAAGACCGTACTGAAATCTACCGCAATCTGCCAAGCCTTCTGTTAACCATTCCGGGCCAAGCGCTTTAAAACTCTGGACAATGTGCATCAGCTCATGCGTTACAATATCAGTGTCTTCCTGATGCTGAGACATCCAATTGGCGCCAATCAATATCTTTCCATTTCCAGAGATGGCCACTTTTTTATAACCTGTATCAATTGAAAGAATAACCCGTTTAGGTGCTTTTTCATTATATGCCTTTACCATTTTAGGGTAAACTTCGAAAAATGTGTTTATCAATTTCTGACCAAGCTCTTCGGAAATCATGCTTGAGTTATCCATAAAAGCAAGTGAATATTCACCACGTTCTATGAGTTGATCGCCCTGGGCGGCTGCCTTTATGGTAAACAAACCACAAAGAAAAGAGAGCATTATTAAAGATTGTTTCATTTCAACTATTATTTACTTAGATTTTTTATCACTATATTTTAGGTTGACCTTATCAGGATTTTTACCATAATCGTCCCAAAGCTGATCAATATTTTTGCCGGTTAAATTAACCCACGATTGCTCGGTGTACTGATGTGCCCTTAACTGCTGATCGAGACTGGCAACTAAGCCTGATTTAACATTTTGTTCTAACCAGGCAAAAAACCGGGCTGTGATGCGGTAACTGTTTTTGTAACTTTGTTTCGTGTTATAAGCTGGTAAACTCCATTTCGAGCCTACATTATCAACGCCATATTGGTAACGAACATAGTCAGCTATGCCTTCTGTTAGCCATACCGGACCAGCGCTATAACCATAACCCTGAACAATATGCATTGTTTCATGAGTTACCACATCAATATCCGTTGGATGTGCTTTTAAATAATTGGCACTAAATAAAATACGGTTTCCGCTGGCTTCGGCAACAGCCTTGTAAGCTGTATCAACCACGAATAATACATCATGAGTTGATTTCGGATTGAATTTTTTTACCAGTGTAGGATAAATTTCGAAATAGGTATCGATGAGGTTCTGTCTCACTATGGGATCTAGTAACGGATCTTTGCTGATAAAGGTAAGCCTGTAACCCCTGCTTTTTTTAGTACTGTAAAAAGACCAGCTTTTTGTCAATGCCTCTTTAAATTCGGCGTTGATTTTCTTTAGTGATTTCCCTTTAATCCATTCACTGTTAACCTTTATTTCTCCTGCTTTCGCCTTGATCGTTTCGGTTTCATTGTTTGCTACTTCGAGCATCACATCTCTTTTCGTTCGATAGCCATCAGCCGAAGCAAAACCAGGGTATAATACGTTAAACGCAAAAGTTAAATGACTTTTAGTTTCCACATCCAATACATTCGAAGGATCGGCAATGGTAATCGTAAAGTCTCGTTTTTTCTGAGCCATTGTCGCAACACCGAAGGAAACGAACAAAAACAGAATGAAAAATTTTTTAATCATGATCATGGATTTCAAAGTAAATGAGCGTGCATTCGCAAGATCATTTTAAAATTTATTGTTTTTAATTAGTAAGTAATACCCGGAAAATCGGTTTTGGCTTTGGCCAACATTGGTGCCCAATCTGTGCCTTTCTCATCCTTTGCGCCAAAGGCACTTAATGCCAGCGGTGCCAGATTAAACTTAGCAGCGCCGCTCCAGAAATGTATAAATTCTCCAAAGTTCATTTTCCTGGTATATTGCTGATAGCCTTTACCCTGCACAACTATGGCTTGTTTTGGGAAATGTTGAGACAACAAGGTGAAGAAACCATTTAAAACCTTTGTTTTACCATAGTTTTCGTAAATGGGTAGAAACCAGTTTTTGAACCACTGGGTACCTGCTTTGGGATAACTATCGGTAACTGTCATCATTTTATTATACCAGCGTTGTGCATCAGCAGTTCTGTTTAATCCAATATAGACATCATACTGATAAATTTCCATCCACTTGCTGTCATGCCAGATATCGAAAGCAGGCGACTCCTTAATTCCTTTTGAAGCACCTTCTACAATATGTCCGATTTCATGTGTAGATAAATCAATATCATTTTCTACACCAGTAACCCATGCATCTAAGCTGTTGCTGCCACAATCTGTTACGTTTCTAAAATCGTGGCCACCATCTAAATAGGTTCCCGGATGGCCACCACTGTATTTCCCAGCATGATATATAACAAATAATCGGCTATCATCTCCAAATTTACCATAGTTTTTTTTTGTATAGTTCCACGCTTCAGCCATATAAGTTTGTGGCCAGGAAATGGTTTGCTTGACGTCGCCATCATAGTACACAACTACACTGGTATCATAATAAATTCTATTTAGTAATTGATTATGTTCAAACCAATGCTCTTTCCAGGTTTTCGATGGCGCATCAGGCGGATCTACGGCCACTACTAACGGTGGAGCAGGCTTGGCATTTTCAACCGGCTCGTCTTTGCTATTGCAGGCAAGCAATGCGAAGAGTAAAATAATTGACGAAGCAAATATGTTTTTCATAGTGTAGATATAGGATTAAAATAATAGCACCGGATTTTGGTCCGGTGCTATTTGCTTATATAATTACCAACCTGTATTTTGAACAATTACAGGCACTTTTTGTATTTCACCATTTGGTATTGGCCACAAATAATGTTTCTTTTGAAACACTCTGTTTTCTACCACAATAGGTGTAAAAAATCCAGGTGCATTTTGGGTAATGTTTAAACCTCTGATTTGAGTATCCGTAGTTTCAGCAATTTTCCATTCTCTGGTGTAGAAATAACGGTCCCACTCAAAAGCAAGTTCCACACGTCTTTCTCTGCGGATGGCCTCTCTCATATTTGCAGGAACAGCAATTGCTCCCGTACCACTTCCATAAGGTGCAATACCTGCTCTGGTTCTAATTCTGTTTAAATAAATTAAAATATCAGGATCTGAAGGATTTGTTTCTTGTAAAGCTTCAATATAATCCAGATAAATTTCTGCCAACCTGATCACAGTAAAAATCGGTCTGCCAGTTGTCCAACCCGCAACAGTAAGGTGCTTTCTTGAAGTATACCCTGTTTTAGTGTAGTCATTATTAGCAATGGCACCTTTACCAGCATTACCGCTATTGGTAAAATCGGTGATGATGTTTGATTGCGGATTGATCCATTTACGACCACTGTAAGTAATGTTAGCATAAAAACGCGGTTCACGGTTCACGAACATATTACTTATTGATCTTGCCGCATTTTGATCATTTGGGTCTGGTGCCTGAAAACTCGACATTCCGTTAGCAGTATAAGTTGGATCGCTTTCAATTGGCAAACCATTAGCGGTAAAAAATGCATCTACCAATTGTTGAGATGGTGACAGGAATGAACCGCCTTTATCACCACCTGAAGCACCGTTATGATTTGGTGCCAAAGAGTATTGGTAAAGCGTTACATCACCACCTCTACCAAAAATAACCTCCGAATTCCAGCCATTTAAGAAAACATCTCTTGTAGCAATGAAAGCTCTGTTAAAGGCTGTATTCGGTAAGCCAGATGGCGTAGTGGAAATACTGTAAAGTGCATAGCTAGAATAATTAGGGTTTTCTAAAAATGCTTTAGCTGCAGTTGCCAATCTTGTCCATTTAGCTGCGCTGGCTGTTTGACTAATCAATTGTTTACCATCTTGATTTCTTAATGCTGCGTAATCTGTATTTCCATTAAACAGCGGGCGAGCTGCGGTAAGTAAAGTCTTAATTTTATACGCGTCAGCAACTGATGCCGTGATATGCCCAAAATCTTCATTCGCTTGTGGGGTTGCCGGTAGACCTGCCGCTGCTGCTGTGAGCTCAGCTACTACATAATCTACACACTCATCCATTGAGTTACGCGGTTTACTGATTACCTCTAAAGGTGCATCTGATTGAATCGGATCGTTACCCAATAAAACAACAGGGCCATATTGTCTGATCAAATGGTAGTAGTATATCGCCCTTAAGGCTCTGGCTTCATTGAAGTAACGATTCACAATGTCAACCCCTCCTATGTTACAATCTGTACATCTGGTCACATTGGCCATAAAGGTACTTGCAGCCTGAATTCCCCGGTAATAATTTTGCCAGTGATAATTTACCTGACCGCTGGTTGCATCCCATGCACCTGTATTAATATTTTCGGTAAAGTTTGGCAAAGTATAGTCAGCTTCATCAGAAGCAGCTGTCCATGGGCCACTGTTTCCCAATGCACTTGGTGAACGATCTTGATTTTGATCAGGTAAGGTTGAATATACGTTAGCCAAAGCCTGATCTACAGTACTTTTACGTTGATATTGTTGTTCGAACGTCAACCGATCATCGGGCACTTGATTCAAAAATTTCTTACAGCTGTAATTACCAATTACCAGTAAAGCCCCAGCTGTATATATAAATATTTTTTTCATTCTGTTATGTTAAAAATTTGCGGTTAAACCTAAAGAGTAGTTAGAGGTTAATGGGTATCTGGTACCATTATTGGTGTTTAGCTCTGGATCCCAAAGTTTGAATTTACTGATGGTAAACACGTTGTAACCCATACCATAAATCCTCAGGCGTTTAATACCCAGTTTCTTAATTCCCTCTTTCAGGGTATAACCTAAATCTGCATTTTTTAATCTTAAGAAACTGATATCGCGAAGCCACCAGGTACTTGCCTGATAGTTATTGCTGTTTGTTCCGCCGTATGATAAACGAGGATAAACAGCATCCTGACGCGGGTTGGTTGGAGTCCAACGATCTGCAGCAACTGCCAACATGTTACCTAAGCCACCAGAATTTGCAAATGATGGTATATTTAACAAGATATCAGCATTATCCTGACCTTGGAAGAACATCCCGAAATCGAAGTTTTTGTAGGTTAATGAAAACCCAAAACCATAGGTTGTACTTGGCAAATCGCCTCTTCCAATAATTGTTCTATCAAATGAGTCGATTTTTCCATCGCCATTTAAATCTTTGTATTTGATGTCACCCGGCATTAATGTACCAAACTGCGTTGGACTTGCATTAATTTCTGCCTGACTATCAAATAATTTTTCGGCGATATAACCTACACGGGTAGCAGCCAATACGTTAAATCCTCTTTGCTCCATCCATGGATAAGCTTGTGGTGCCTGATCATTCTCAATCACCTTATCTTTATTGAAAGTAACGTTTGCTCTTAAATTTAACGCCCAGTCTTTATTTAACTGTGCATCGTATTGAATGGTTCCGTCTATACCTTTATTCTCTACAATTCCTAAGTTACCGATTGGTGTGTTTGCTAAACCGATGTAGTTTGGCACTGTTCCTCTGGTAATGAATTGATTTTTTCTACGTTCCTGAAAGAAATCGACAATTAATGATAAGTTGTTATTAAGGGTTTTCAATTCGAAACCTAAATCCTGTTTGCGGGTTTCTGCCCAGGTAACGTCTACACCATAAGCCGTTACGCCCAAACCACCGTTTGTAGTATTGCCTCCTGGAGTTATATTTCCGTTTTGACCAAAGGTATAACTTGGAGAGCCGCCAACTTTTGTTAAATAGTAGAAACGCTCACTTTCGTTAAGTACATATCCTCCACCACTACCACCACTACCTACAATACCATCAGAATAGCGGAATTTTACCATTTGAATTGCGTTTTTTAAAGGCTCGAAAAATTTCTCGTTCGATAATAACCATCCTACACCAAAGGCAGGAAAAAATCCGTAACGCTTATCAGGTGCAAAGTTTTCTGAACCATTATAACCAACGTTTGCCTCGAAGAAATATTTATCATCATAAGCATAAGTAGCACGACTGGCGATACCCTGTAAGCGATATGGCAATGAAAGCGTTAAATTACCGGCAAAAGGTGTGGTATTGTCGTTTTGATTATATAATAATAAACCTGTTACCGCATGTTTACCGAAGGTACGGTTGTAGTTAACGGCAGCCTCCAGATAAATCTTTTTATCGCCACCGTTACCAATACCATAATTCAAGAATTCCTGTCCCTGAAGGATCAATCCGTATTTGTAACCCGACGCTGGATTTCCAGGTACGATGTAGGGGTCATTTGGGTTAATCCTAAACAAACTTTCTCTTCTTGTTCTGTTCACCGAACTGTTGGTGTTTACATCAAAAGAGAACATTGTGGTTGCTGATAAACCAGGCGTAAGTTCTTTTAAATCTTGCGTTAAACGGATATTTGAATACAATTGCGTAGTGTAACCAACACGGTATCCATTTCTGGTTACATCTCCATAAGGGTTACGCTGATCGGCTTGCGGACTAATGCCGGGCAAACTTCCGTTTGGATAAAGCACTGGAAACGAAGTTGGGTTAATTAAAAAAGCCTGATTAAAAATATCTTGGGCTAATAAATTACTTGGATAACTTGTTTGTGCCAGAATTCCTTTAATCCCTAAATCCAACTTCGTTGTTCCGGTAATGTCCCAATTTAAATTGGCACTCACGTTATAACGTTCAAAATTTTGTTTAGCGGCATCATTTACGGCCTCGTCGGTTTTAAACAAACCATCTTCACCATAATAACCTAGCGAAACATAGTATTTTGCGTTGCTAACGCCGCCTGATAAGTTTGCAGTTGCAGATCTGTTTCTACCAAAATCATTGTAAATGGCATCAAACCAATCTACATTTGGATAAAGAATAGGATCTACACCCGATGCAGTTTTTTGAATTGCATCGATAGAATATGCCGGAGTAAAGGCTCCTGCTGCACCACTTCTTAAATAATCAGAATATCTGGCTTCGTTAGCAAGGTTCATATAATCCACACCATCAATTAAATCTGGTTTTTTAGTGAAGCGACTAATACCTTCATAATATTCAACGTTGATACGTGGCGCACCGATTTTTCCTTGTTTGGTATTGATTAGGATTACCCCATTTGCACCGCGAATACCATATACTGCCGTTGCAGCAGCATCTTTAAGTACAGTGAAATTCTCTACATCGTAAACGCTGATATCGTTCAGGTTACGGTTTGGAACACCATCAATAATTACCAATGGCCCCCTGTCATTCGCAGTTAAAGAAGATACGCCACGGATGAAAATATCTGAGCCATTCTGACCAGGTTCGCCATTTCTGGATACGTTAACTACACCCGGGATACGACCAGCCAATAACTGACTCATACTGGAAACCGGCTGTCTTAGTTCGGAAGCTTTAACAGAAGATTGAGCACCTACCAAACTTTCTTTCTTTTGGGTACCAAAACCCACAATTGCCACCTCTTCAAGGTTGGAACCAGTTGTTTCTTTTAAACGAATGTCTAAGACAGTTTGCGTACCCACTGTAATTTCTTGCGTATCGTAACCTACGTAAGTAATAATCAGTACTGTATTTTGATCAGGAACGGTAATGGTAAAAGCGCCGTTAACATCAGCGGCAGCACTGATAGAAGACCCTTTTACCTTTACACCAGCACCTGGTAGCGGTAGGCCTGCGGCATCTTTAACAATACCTCGTATGATAATATCAGCTTTGGCAGGTTTAGCCAATACTGAACTTTTTATATTAACAGCAGTGGCATTGGCGTTTGCATAAGAGAACCCACCTAAGGCTATGGTTAATGCGATAGCCTTTAGTGCGCAATCTTTAAGCCTGTGCCTGCCCTTGATTAAGTTTTTCGTTTTCTTCATAATATTTATAGTAAACAGGTTACTGTTGTTTGGTCTATTGATTAGTTGTTTTTGCTTTTATCAGCAATGCAGAAGTATTTGTTTTTATTCAGCTTAATGATATTAATGATCAACTATTGCTGTTCTGCAGGCACTTCAATTAAACGCCATTCAGATAATTGAAATAAGGAGCCACTACTTACAGCAGAAATGCTAATTCTGTAATGGTTGTACAGTACCAGGTTTTTAAAGCTGTAGGTTTTAGTTAAGTTACGGCCGGAGAATGTTTCACCAGCTCGGGTATCTAAATCTACCCAGGTAGTACCGTCCATCGAGCCGCTAAATTTCCAGTCTTTCGGATCTCTACCTGGTGCATCGCCACCAGAAGTTAAGGTGTAAGAAGCAACCTGCTGAGGAGAAGGGAATGATAACTGCATGTAGAAATTGGACTGATAAGGATTGATCAAAAATTTTGAATTGAAATCATTATCAATCACTTTTGCCGATCCTTCTCCGCCCGAGGCTCCAGCGCCATTTTCAATGTTTACTGTTAGATTGGCTTTAGCGGTAACATCTACCTTAGCTTTCCAGGTAAAAAGATCTACTGCCGGATACTCTTCCTTACCGCAACCCAGCAATAATACTACGGACAGGCAGAGACCGAAAGCCCTTTTGGTCATTTTTAAAAGATTCATAAATTAATTGGTTATAGTTGTTTAGTTATAAATTTTTCAATGTTTTGCCGTTCTATCAGGCATGAAGCATCGCTAATGGAATATTTATTAGTTTCCCATTTGATGATCTCAGTTTGCACTTTCCATTCCTAAATGAATAGTCATCAGAAAATACAGCCGATTAGAACTTAGATTGATTCGAATTTGCTTTCGAAAAAACAAATTGATTTAACGCTATGCTTCAGGTTTGAAAAGTCATTACGTGCTGACTTGAAGCATGCGTTATGTGCTTTGGTTAAGTAGAGTTTTGGTCATAGTTGGTTTGGTTTGGTTTTGGATTTAACAATAGTGGAATAAGAAATCAATTTTTTTAATTCATCGATCTGGTTTGTTAGTCAATAATAATTAGTTTGGCATCAGACTAAAACGTTTTAGTTTTTTATCCTTAAAAAAAAGTATCGGCCAAACAGCGGACACCTTATTCGAAAGCAAGGAATTTCACCCCCTTAAAACTAAAACGTTTTATTAAACAATAATAAAGATTTACTTTTCAAAAGAAAAATTTATTTCAACATTATATGAATTATTATTTTTTTAGGTAGAAATACGGATGAAAATGCAAAATTTCAAGATTAAAATGCCGATATCCAAACTAAATTTCGATAAATCTTTAAATTTTTTATCCAGGAATTTTGATTCTACCGAGATATCTTACCAAAATCAATGGACATTGCATAAAATAAGCTAGGCAATCAGTTAAATCAAACTTACATCACATCTACTGGCTGCACCTATCAACGCAGCATGCTCTTTCAATTCAGATATTTTAATTCCTGCATAGATGTCATTACCCTTTAAGGTCGCAATAAGCTCTGGCGAGAATTCATTAAATGCCTGTGCAATATTTCCACCAACAATTACTGTATCAATTTTATGCTTATTGATAATCGGAATTAAAAATTGCGCCAGATTATAACCAAACTCCATGAAAACCTGTGTTGCCAAATGATCGGTTTTTGCAGCACCAACCAACTCTTTCACGCCATCCAAACTAATGCCACTTAATTGAGAATATCTTTTTACAAACCAGCGTGTTGCTAAATAATCTTCAGCAATACCATCTAAAAATGGAGAGTTCCACAGTGCTGCATCAGTTGCTTTATGATTAATGCAAAGAGAAGAGCCTAAACCGGTACCTAATGTTAGTCCTAAAACATTGGCATTTCCTTTCGCAGCACCAGCAAAAACTTCACCCTGCAAAAAGCCCGCTGCATCATTAATAAAATGAATATTTTCTGATGGAATATCTAATCGCTTTGCTAATTCGTCTTTGACGTTAACCTGGTACAATGATTTAAACTTATCCTGATCTTTAATTAAGGAAACGCCAAGTTCATAATCGAAAGGACCCGGCATTGCGATTCCTATCAATCTTGATTCAAATGGCAAGCCATCAAAAGCATCATTAATAATCTCCACCCAGGCGTTTAATATCACTTCTTTACTTTCCTGCGAATTTACAGCACTACGCTTTATCGAATTCTCAATCAAAGTTCTTTTTTCCAAATCAATTAAGGCGGCTGTGATGTGCGAGCCACCAATA
Organism: Pedobacter agri PB92; assembly: GCF_000258495.1. GTDB lineage: Bacteria > Bacteroidota > Bacteroidia > Sphingobacteriales > Sphingobacteriaceae > Pedobacter > Pedobacter agri. The sequence continues at coordinate 5,276 of NZ_AJLG01000084.1, read as the reverse complement.
TCTACACCTAATGCTACAGGCTTTTCCATTCTTTTCTCTAAATATTTCTGTAAAAATAATTTTTTCTAACCATTACTAAAACGTTAAACTAGTTTGTTAATGAAAATGGCTTATCACTTTCTGTTAAACCTTTATCCAAAGCAGGTTTATCGCTCATTTCTAATTTTAATGTTCCGCCCTTGAGTAAATCCTGATGGGTAATAAAAGTGCGTGTGTAAGATTTACCATTCAAGCTGGCAGACTTGATATACACATTTGATGCACTATTTCCCGGAGCATCGATCACAAACTTTTTCCCGTTTTCCAGGTTAATGGTGGTTTTTTTAAACATTGGGCTACCGAACACGTATTCTCCTGTTCCAGGCGTAACGCTGTAAAAGCCCAATGCACTTAACACATACCACGACGAGGTTTGTCCCTGGTCTTCATCTCCAGGATACCCGTTTTCGGTCGCGTTGTATAATTTGCTCATTACCTCCCGTGCATGAAACTGAGCTTTCCACGGTTGATTGGCATAATTATACAAATAAACCATGTGCTGAATCGGTTGATTACCATGTGCATATTGCCCCATGTTTGCCATTACCATCTCCGTCATCTCGTGAATCATACCGCCGTATGTACCCACTTTCACTTTATTCGGCTGCGAAAATACAGAATCTAACTTAGCAACAAAATTTTCATTGCCGCCCATCATGTTAATTAATCCTTTTGTATCCTGAAAAACCGACCACTGCCAGTGCCAGGCATTGCCTTCTGTAAAGGGTCCACCCCACTCGATCGGATCAAAATTCGGCGCCCATTTTCCATTAACATCTTTACCTCTCATAAAACGGGTTGAATGGTCATAAACATTTTTATAATTATACATCTGGCGCTCAAAAATATCCATATAAAATTTATTACCAGTCATTTTTGCAAGCTGATAACCACAGTAATCATCGTAAGCATATTCCAACGTTTTTGCTGTCGCTTCGCGATATTTTGGATACGGGACATAACCTAACTGATAATATTCTCTCCAACCATCACGTCCGTTTGCAGGCCCCCAGGGCCCTTTATTGGTTGCTTCATGCAGATAGGCCTCTAAAGCTTTGTTCGGATCGAAAGTGTGTAAACCCTTCGCCCATGCATCGGTAAAAAGTGAAATGGCATGATTGCCGATCATGCTTCCAGCCTCGCTCGGAAACGACCATGAAGGTAGCCAGCCACATTGCTCATAGGCCTCAGTCATTGCTTGCATGTATCGTCCGTGCATCTCTGGTTGAACCAAAGTATTCAGTGGAAACTGGGCCCTGAAGGTGTCCCAAAATCCTGTATCCGTATACATATAACCTGCATGAACCGTTCCATCATACGGACTAAAATAATGCGGTTTACCATTCGCATCGATTTCGTAAAATTTTCGTGAGAAAAGGCTTGCTCTGAAAAAACACGAGTAAAACGTCTCCATGTCGGCTTTAGTTCCGCCTTCAACCACTATCTTCCCTAACGATTTATTCCATACTGCTGCAGCTTTAGCTTTAGTTTGTTCTAAAGTTTTGTCGGCCCCTAGCTCTGACCTTAAATTTAATTCGGCCTGTGCCAGACTAATGTATGATGAAGCCGTTTTAACCTGAACTTTTGTACCGGCTTTAAATTCGATATAAGCACCCTTACCAAGTCCATCTGCCAAAGTTGAATCAGGATTAATGGTGTTTTTTCTGTTTTCCCAGGTTCCGTAAGCTTTAATCGGTTGATCAAATTTCAATACAAAATAACTCTTCCAGCCTTTTTTAAAACCTTCGCCATTATTTACATAACCCGTTATTTTATTTTCCTTCGGATAAATTTGAACGCCACTTAAACGGGTGTATCCATCCAGAATCAGAAAACTTTTCTTTCCCTTTGGATAAGTAAATCTTAAATGTGCGCCACGTTCTGATGGCGAAATTTCAGTGGTAATCTGATTATCTAAAGTAACCTTATAATAATTAGGTTTAGCAATTTCATTGGCATGACTAAACTTGGTTTCACGTTGATTTTCATCAACAACCAATTGGTCAACCATCGGCATTAACGAAAATACCGCATAATCTCTACTCCATGAACTGCACTGGTGCGCCTGCTGAAAACCCCTAATCTTATCTTTAAAATATTGATATTTCCATCCATCTCCGTTTCTGCCCGTTTGAGGCGTCCAGGTATGCATGCCAAAAGGCAGCGCTGTAGTGGGATAAGTGTTCCCCCTGGTCAGTTCGTGTTTGGAGTTTGTTCCCTGCAGGGTATTGACATAATTTACCAAATCTATCTGTTGCGCCAATAACCCTTTGGCAGCAAAACAAATTAAAATGGTGGCTAAAAATTTAAGTTTCATTTGTGTGGTTGATCAATTGTGTATTTATTTTTCGCCTCAGCGAAAATCAATGTCTTGTTAATGAGTGCGCTCTGCTCAAACAACTGCTTGAGCGATGTTTTTCCAGCGCAGAAAACTCATTTATTCTCTCTTAGGAAGGCATAAAATGATAAAGTATTTAACTTACCAGCTGATGTTAACGTTCACGCCTTCGCTAAAATTTTCGAAGCCCAATAAAAGCGTCTTCGATTTTTCATCCCAATTATTTTGCGTAAGCGATAAATTTTTACCTCCTGTACTTGCTGTAATTTTTGTGGGTTTACCAGCTAATAAAATGCGCATGATGTTATTTGTTTTAGATGGGCTCTTTGCTAAAAACTGATAGGATTTTTTGGTCGAAACTTCATCGGTTATTCTCGCCGCTGCTGCCAAAACCTGCGGTTTATTTTTATTTTCAGTTTTGTTAACATCAAATAAGTAAGCCTGGGTATTGGGTTGGATAGTTTTCGTATTTAACACAGGGAGTGCAGGATCAAATAAATCAATAAAAGTCCCGTTTAAAATTAAAGGTTCTTTGCTCTGACTTTCATCTAAAACAGCTGCAATAACAAATGGGCCACGCTCTAAAACAAAATTGTTCTTTACAATAAATTTACCCGCTTTCGCATCGTTCTCGTACGCTCGTTTAACGTTAACCATAAAATCTTCATCGCCATTGGCTTTTAAAATAAGTTCTTTTGGATCTTTACGAACCAGATAAACCTTACCTTTACCCACTTCATAAATGCCCCCACTTTCGCTTTGCGGAACATTCAACAATCCAAACAGATGCTCAGAAGGTGCCTTAAAAGTATTACCATTGCTATTCCACCATTCTTTTACATTTTGAAAAGGGTCGTTATCTCGTCCATAATAAAGCAGTACGCCCCCATTTTTCACCCATTTAGCCAATTCCAGGTGAAAATCAGCTGATAAAGGCTTCATGTTTGCATAACTCATGATCAAAACCTTTATGTCTTTTAAGGTATTTTTATTGGCAAGATTTTCAACATGTACGGTTTCTACCGGAATACCTTGCTTCAGCAAGGGAATAGCCATTCCATAAAAGTTTGATAATTGTGGATCATCATATCCCTGATGGGTTGGAAAACGCTGAAACATCATAGAATTTGATAGCAAAACGCCAATACCATGACTTCCATTTAATGTATTTTTTGATAATGGCATTTGATTTAGGGAATTGACCATTACCTGCATCTGCGTGGCATAAGCTGGTGAAATCGGCTGACGTTCTTTCATTCCCTCAACCGGAAATTTACCTCTGTAGATACGGTTCGGCCATGGCATTACCTCATAATTATCAACCATTGGATATAACAATTCTGCAGTGAAAGTAGCCTCATAGTTCACTTTGTAATCATCCCATGATCTGGATCTGTCTTCAATAGGATCGGTTAAAAAATAAATCTTCCGGCCTGTTGGTGCGGTCATCGAAACCATTGATCCGTATTCCAGAAAGGCATTTTCGAAAACACGTTCCTTTTCCACTCCATTATAATAAATTGGTTCACGCGAGGTTCCTGTCCATACCTGGGCAATGTAACCATCCATACCTTCCAAATTAGCTAAACTGGCTTCCGGACTTACAATCTGCCATGAAGAGTAGTTGATTAAAGAATGTGTAGGCACGAAACATTTTACCCGTTTACCTTTGCTTTCACTATATGTTTTTACATAACTAAAAACTTCTTTAAGCGCATTGAAGTAAAGCTGATATTTTAACTTAGACGATAAATAAGTTGCCTCTGGCGATTCATGCTGAGCCATCCATGGGAAACCATAATATTTTTGCCACTCATCTTTAAAAGTCTGGCTGTAACCGGCCCGGGCCCAAAATTCTGGCTCCTCGAGATAAATTGCTGTTACACCAGCATCAATAGCCCGTTTTACATGGGTTTTCATGTAAGTAAGAAATGTAGCCGTTGGTACAATGTAAGGTACATTTTTACCATGCCAGATGGTTTCGCCATTACGCATCATCTGACCTTCATCCAGATGATTTTTTCCATCCCATTCACCCAGGAAGTAATCTTTATATTGTCCCCAGGCAATTCCAGTCATGAATTGGACTTCATAGCCTTTATCACGATATCCCTTCACCCGCTCTTCAAACTTTCCGCCATCATCATTTATGCCATACACCATTGCGATATCTGAACGTACATCGTAATCAGGACTCCAGGGTGCAGAAACCTGAAAGGAAGTTTTTTGCTTGGATTTTACCTGAGCAGCAACATTGCCTTGATGCATGTAGGCCCAAGCCAAGAATGAAATTGATGCGTAGAACTTTAACTTTTTCATAGCTGCATCTAATTAGTTGGAGCAAAAAGCTGCATAAATGCAACAGCACTACTCGATTCATACGATTGAACAATTCCTGTTGGGCAGGGAACTTTATAGTTTCTGTGCATAATGCCGCGGCCGAAATCCCGGTTGCCCCATGCGGTATTAGCATTAAAGACAGCCCATTTTGCATAATCACCTGCAGGATAAGCTTTGGCTAAATCTGCTAAGTATTGAGCAAAGATTGCTTTTAATACGCCTTGTTCGTTCCAATCTCCCTCAGCGGGTAAAATCCCGCTCGGATCGCTCATGGTATTTTTGGTGTAATTTGCAGCAATTTTGGCATCGTCTAAATAACTTTGCGTATTGGTATTTTTATACAGCAGCACCGCAGCACCAATCGCTGTGCCCTGGTTGTATGTATAATCTTCGAAACCCGGATTATTGTCGCCAACCTTATGGTCAGCCACTCTGCCTTTCGCAATATCAAACAGGTTTATTCTAGACCACGCATAAATATCTTTTGCTTTTGTGAGATAAGCTTCATCTTTCGTAACGTTGTATAATCGCATGGCCGCAATTACCGTAGTGTGTACGT
>NZ_AJLG01000083.1 GCF_000258495.1 Pedobacter agri PB92 | reverse complement strand
TTCGATAAATCAAACCTGACCAGCGGGATTGATAGGCCCGTTCGTCAGCCCAATGCTTGGGTGGCAGATCCTGCTGATGCTTCGCCAAGTTTAAATTTTGAATGGGATGAGGTGAAGACAATTAAACAAATTGACTTATGGTTTGATACAGATTTTGATCACCCTATGGAATCTGTGCTTATGGGACATCCAGAAACGGTCATGCCTTTTTGTGTAAGAAAATATGTAGTTAAGGATCAGTCAGGTAAGATATTATTTGAGAAAACTGATAATTTTCAAAGTCATCAGCGTATTATATTAGATGAAGCAATGGAGACGAGAAAACTTACTATTGAGGTAGAACATCCTTCTGAATTGGTACCAGCAGCTGTATTTGCGGTTCGTTGTTATTCAGAAGTTAAGCTTTAATTATGGTACAATTAGATTTCATAGTGATGGGCATTTTCGCCCTATTGATATTTGCCATCGGCTTAACTTTCACCAGAGTGGGCAGTAAAAATGGTCAGGCTTTTTTTGAAGCTGGCGGCGAAACCCCGTGGTGGATTAATGGGCTATCGCTCTTCATCAGTTATTTCTCTGCAGGAACTTTTGTTGTTTGGGGCTCTATTGCATACAAGTATGGCGTGGTAGCCAATGCTATTCAGCTTACTATGGCTATCAGTGGTTTTATTGTGATGGTATTTATTGCAGCCAAATGGAAGAAAACAGGCGTATCGACTGCTGCCGAATTTATCGGTAAGCGCTTTGGTGCCAAAGAAAAACAGTTTTATACTTATATGACTCTGCTATTGAGCTTGTTTACCACTGCCGCCGTGCTTTATCCGGTAGGGAAAATGGTTCATGTGGCAACTGATTTACCGGTTAATACCTGCATTTTCATTATTGGTTTAATTATTGTCCTATATACCGCTGCCGGCGGACTTTGGGCGGTATTAGTTACTGATGTGGTTCAGTTTGTCATTCTTTCTGCTGCAGTAGTGATTGTGATACCAATTGCCTTTGGACAAATAGGTGGTTTTAACAACTTGATTAAGAAAGCGCCGGCACACTTTTTCGAACCTTTCAATAGTGATTATACGTTCGGTTTTATGTTGGCCTTTATTGTATACCAAACCTTTTACATTGGTGGGAATTGGTCATATGTACAACGTTACACTAGCGTTAAGGATGAAAAAAATGCTAAAAAAGTTGCAGGAATATTTACAATACTCTATTTTATTAGTCCGGTAATATGGATGCTTCCACCGATGATTTACAGGGTGATTAATCCTGATTTACAAGGTCTGCAAACGGAAGATGCTTACATGATGCTGATTCAAAAGGTAATGCCTGCAGGTTTGATTGGATTGGTTCTGGCCGGAATGGTCTCTGCAACTTCAAGTAAAGCCAATACCACCATTAATATGGCAGCAACGGTATTCGCACAGGATATTTATAAAAATCTCCTGCGTCCTTCTTCCTCGGAAAAACAGGTAATTTGGATGGCTCGACTATTCACACTTTTATTTGGAGTGCTAACCATTCTTGTGGCCATGTGGATACCCAGTGCTGGTGGAATTGTCGAGGTAGTTTTGAGTACTGCGTCAATAGCCGGCGGTGCACTTTTCGCACCCATCATCTGGACACTCTTTTCAAAAAGACAAACAGGTTTTTCGGTGGTTACGATAACCATCAGTGCATTGGTCATAAATCTATTTTTCAAGGTGATTTCACCTGCATTACTCGATTTTAAGTTAAGCAGAACTATGGAAACAGTTTTGGGAATGGGGATTCCAATTTTTCTTTTGATGGTCTTTGAACTTTATTACGCAAACAGGGGCTTTATTTCTGAGAAAGCGATGAGTATGATCAAAAACAAAGATGTTAAGGATCAAGTGAAGTCAGCGATTGATGCCTCTGCACATTTTGCAGCCGAAAAGCAAAATATTTTTGGAATCCGTGTCATTGCCATATCTATGGCCGTAGTCGGTTTAGGCATTACGTTTTTAGGCATCATGGCCGATGATTATTCCCTTGTGATTATTGCTGTTGGAATTTTAATTCTGCTTGCTGCACTGGCTATTTATCAGGCAACCGTACAGTCTAAACAAAAGGAGCAAAACGATGAAATTTAAGTTATTTTTTATACTCTCTATTTTCGGCTTTAATGCTATGGCTGAAGTGAAGCTACCAGCTTTGTTTTCGAACGGGATGGTTTTGCAGCAAAAATCAAGTGTTAAAATATGGGGTTTTTCAACTGGATCAAAAAAAATAACCATTACAACTTCCTGGGATCATAAAACCTATCAGGCAAACACCAAATATGATGGAACTTGGGATAGTTATTTAAATACACCCACCGCTGGTGGACCATATTCGATTCAAATTAACCAGGAAAATAAAATTACGCTAAACGACGTGTTGATTGGCGAGGTGTGGATTTGTTCAGGGCAGTCGAATATGGATATGCCAATGAAAGGGTATGGAGGATTACCAATCACTAATTCCTTAGATATTTTGGTAGAATCTGTCAACCCGAAGTTAAGGTTATTTCATGTTGAAAAAGCGTATTCAACAACACCTAAAAATGATGTTAAGGGCCTTTGGAGGCATGCTGATGCCGAAACAGCAGGTGATTTTAGTGCTGTAGGTTACCAGTTTGCCAGTTTATTGCAAAAACATTTGGGCGTACCGATCGGCATTATTCAAAGCACCTGGGGTGGTTCGCCTATTGAAGCATGGACAGACAAAAATGTTTTGCAAAATCTACTCGGCGATCGATTAAATTTCAATCGTTCAATTTCGAAAGCAAATCATCAAACACCAGGAAAGTTGTATAATGCAATGATTAAACCACTAGTGGGGTATCATATTGCAGGAGTAATTTGGTATCAGGGAGAACAAAACAGGCACAATCATCAAGATTATCTTGCGCTTCAGATGGCCATGATAAATCTGTGGCGAGAACAGTGGAATATTGGTCAATGGGATTTTTTTGGAGTACAGATTGCACCAATGGCCTATGCGAACGAATCCAGGCTGGCCGTTCCATTGCTCAGGGAAGCCCAATTGCAATTAACAGATAGTCTAGGCCATACGGGTATGGCTATTACCATTGATGGTGGAGAAGAATATAATATCCATCCTGCAAACAAAACGCTTGTAGCTAAACGGTTAGCCTACTTAGCGCTTGAAAAAACATATCATAAACAAGGCATTGCATCTGTTGGGCCGAAGTTTGAAAGTTTACAGATTAAAGGTGATACGCTGAACGTTAAATTTTCTGGTATTCCTTTGGGAATAACTAGCTATGGAAAACCGATTACGCAATTTGAAGTTGCTGGAAGCGATAAGGTATTTCATCAGGCGAAGGCTAAAATAAAAGATAATAAAGTGATTGTTGTTAGTGAAGCCGTGAAAGAGCCCGTTGCAGTACGTTACGCTTTTAAAAATTGGTGCGTAGGAGAAATTTATAGCGTCGAGGGTTTACCTGCATCACCATTTAGAACTGATAACTGGTAATTAACCTATTCAATATCGAATTCTTCGATTCATAAGCCCAACGGGTTTTCAACGACAGGTAAGTTTATTTCCATCAGCGTTAACCGTTTCCAGCATCATTGTATTTTTTATAAAAGCTAAATTAAACTTTACTTATCCAAATGTCCTGACTACATACGTTAAAACCACTTTATTTGTACAAAAACAAACCTTTTCTGAACAAATACGTACCATCTGAGCACCATCTGATAGTTACTTTTGCTTCGTAACAGAACTGAATGGCCAGCAGAAATTGTATTAAGCTTTCAGTAAAGGCAGTCAACTAAGTCTAACCAAACCATTATGAGAATTAACTTTTCCCTTTTTAAACGCCAGCGTACACCAATACCTTTTAAAATCGTTTTAATTTTTTATTTACTTCAAACCTCGCTACTTGTAAGTGCTCAGGGAAATACCTTTTACAAAGCAGCAAAACAGGTGCAATACCAAGTAATCCATACTATTTATGATGGCAAAACGGTGTTACGCAATCCTTTAAATGGTTGGGTAATGTATGCCCCTCGTAATGCTGATGAAACTTATTGGGATACTGAATTTTTTGCACCGGAACTTAATAGAAAGGTAAAAGCAATAGATTACGCTTCTGCCTGCTATATCCGTACCAGTTGGTCATCGTTAAATCCTGAAGATGGTGTTTACGCCTGGAACGACCCGAATTCGAGAATAGCAAAGCTGATTAAGGGTGCCGAAAAAAGAGGATTGCCAATAGCATTTCGAATTGTGGTCGATGGTCGTGACCAAGGACAAAATACGCCCAAGTTTGTATTTGACGCTGGCGCAAAATTCTACCTGGAAAACCCAAGAAATCCAGACAGACAAACGCCTTATCCACAAGATCCAATATTCAGAAAATATTACGCAAAATTTATCGAGGCTTTCGCTAAAGAATTTAATGACCCGCAACGCACTTCTTTTATTGATGCCTATGGCTTAGGCAAATGGGGCGAAGCCCATTATGTCGTTTATCAAGACCCTGAATCTGCAGAGAAAATAGATATCGAAAAAACTAAAGAGGAGGCATTGACTTGGGTGACTGATTTGTATGCAAGAACCTTCACTCAAATCCCTTTGGTAATTAATTATCACCGTTTGTTTGGTCATCCAGAAAGTTGGGCGCCAGCTAATCTGAATAGTGAAAGATTATTAGAAAAAGCAATAGCAAAAGGTTATAGCCTTAGACATGACGCTTTTGGAATGACTGGCTATTACCAAGGTTGGGAGAAAGATTTTGCCAAGAAATGGAATTATAAGCGCCCCATTATTATGGAAGGTGGCTGGATTACCTCTAAAACGCACAGTTATTGGATTGATCCGAGTGGGAAATACAGAAAAGGCCATCCGGAAGATGTGAGAAAAGGGGAGTTTGAGGCATCGAAAGAAGCCCATGTCAATATGATGGATTTTAGGGTGGGTGATACCGAATCCTGGTTTCAGGAATTTTCGCTAGTGCAGGGTTTTAGTGCTCAAGGCGGCTATCGTTTGTATCCAGATGAAATCAAACTTCCTCAGCAATTGCATGCAAAAAGCGCCTTTAACATCCAGCACACCTGGAAAAACATGGGCTGGGGATATTTCCCTAATAACATTCCGCAGTGGAACTACAAATACAAAGTCGCTTTTGCCTTATTGGACGCAGAGAATAAAGTGAAACAAGTTTTTGTAGATCAAAAAACGGAACCTTCCAATTGGCTGCTGGGTAATTCAATAGTTAATGATTTAAAAGTCACAGTAGAACTTCCGGCTGGAAAATACACTTGGGCAGTAGCCATTGTCGATAGAACAGAGAATAACCAACCCGCAATACGATTAGCTATAACAAGTGAAGTTACGCAAGACGGATGGGTGAAGTTGAAAGATTTAGAAGTGCAATAAATGACCTCTTGATGATGAGAATACGATTTCTGCTACTTTCTTTCATGACTTCTTGCTTTTCTGTACAGGCACAACAGGGCACCTATTGCAAATTTAAAAAAGACACCCTGGTAGTTGGCAATAAGTGGATAGAAAGAAAATTTCTGTGGAATGACGGCAACGTGATTACCTATAGTTTAACCGATAAAGCAACTAACCAAATTTGGTTGAACAGGTTAAAAACGCCTGATTTTCAGCTGACCAAAGATGCAGCTTCAAATGGAACTTACTCATCGAAGGAAGTTAAAGAAAACACCATCCATCCCAATTATTTGGCTGTAGAAGTAAACGTTTCTTTAGGTACTTTAACTGTTAAAAAGGTATATCGAGTTTATGAAGACAGTCCTGTAATTGCTTGTGATATTTATTTAAAAGGTAGCATCGATTTAGCTTTAGATACTAAAGCCGTAAATGCAGCTGATAGAAAAAACATCGAGTTTGTAGAAGATATGAAGTCTCAGCAAATGACCGCCATTTTAGATCAAATCAAGCTAGATGGCTTTCATTGGCAAACTAAAATTGTGGAGTTTTTCGATGTTACTGATTGGAATAATAACCTTATTCAAGAGAGAAATATTATTCCTTACCGCAAAACCAATTACAGAGGTAATTTGCTGTTAGCGCATAACAATGAAAATAATAAAGGTTTTTTCTTTTTGAAGGAAGCCCCAACATCTAGCGTACAGCTAGCTTATCAGGGCCATGATTTTACCACTGATTTCGGCCATTTTACCATAAGCGGATTGGGATTAACAGCTAAAGATATCAAAACTGAGGAATGGACCAAGGCTTATAGCAGCGTAATTGGTATGTATAGCGGAGGAGAATTACAGCAGCTTACTGCATTACGTAACTATCAAAAAAACTTCCGCAGGTTATTGCCACAACGCGATGAAATGGTGATGATGAATACTTGGGGAGATCGTAGTCAAGACGCTAAAGTAAATGAGAAATTCAGTTTGTTGGAAGTTGAAAAAGCAGCAGAGTTAGGTATTTCTCATTTTCAGATCGATGATGGTTGGCAGGTAGGAAAAAGCCCCAATTCTGCCTTGGCTAAAGGTTCTTTCAAAAATATTTGGGATAACCCAGATTATTGGAAACCAGATCCAGCGAAATATCCTAACGGCCTGCATCCAATAGTAAAAAGGGGTAAAGAATTAGGCGTGGAGATATGCCTTTGGTTTAATCCAAGTGTGCAAAATGATTATGCCGATTGGGAAAAAGACGTGAATGCTTTGGTGAGTTTGTACAAGGAGTACGGTATCCGCACTTTCAAAATCGATGGTTTAGCCATTCCAACTAAACAATCAGAGATTAATCTACGTAAGCTTTTCGATGGTGTATTGGAAGAAACTAATAACGAAGTGGTCTTTAATTTAGATGCTACTGCTGGTAGAAGGGCAGGTTATTACACCTTCAATGAATATGGAAATGTATTCTTGGAAAACCGTTACACCGATTGGCAGAACTATTATCCGTATTGGACTTTGAGAAACCTATGGCAACTATCTAAATATGTGCCTGCCGAGAAATTGCAAATCGAATTCTTGAATAAATGGAGAAATGCAGATAAATATGGTAAAGACATTTTTGCCCCTAACAATCACTCTTTCGAGTATTTATTTGCGACTACGATGGCTGGCCAACCTTTGGCATGGTTTGAAGGTACAGGTTTGCCTGAAGAAGCACTAAAAATCAAAGATTTAATCAAGTCTTATCGAAAAATACAACACGATTTCCATTTAGGCACCATTTTGCCAATAGGAGATGAACCTTCTGGCAGGTCTTGGACTGGTTTTCAATCGCTGAACGGAAACAAAGGTTACTTCATTTTTTATAGAGAAAATACAGCGGAAGCAACTGGCGCATTGAAAACGTGGCTGCCTGCTGGAACGAAATTAAAATGTACGCCAGTACTAGGGAACGGAAAAAACATCAATACCACCATCGCTAAAAACGGCACCATCGAAGTTTCACTCCCGAAAATAAACGACTTCGTGATGTATCGCTACGAAATTACCAAATGAGACTATATATGAGAATTATACTTACTACATTTTTATTAGCCCTTACCATCAGCTCCTGGGGACAAAAAAAACATCAATTGAAATCCCCAGATGGAAAATTGGCAGTTGCTATTTCTTTGAACGAAAAGATTAGCTATGCAATCACCCATCAGGGAGATATCATTTTAAAACCTTCCGTCTTAAACATGAGCCTAGATAACGGCACTGTTTGGGGCAAAAACTCTCAATTGAAAAATGCAAAAGCGAATACCCATCATCAAAAGATTAACGCGCTGTTTTATAAAAGAAACCAAATTGATGACCATTACAATGAGCTGGTTTTAAGTTTTAAAGAAAACTTTACTCTCATTTTTAGAGCTTACAACGAAGGTATAGCCTACCGCTTTGTATCCACCAACGATAAAGCTATTGTGGTTAAAAACGAGGAGGCTACATTCAACTTTTCGAAAGATTTTAACACCTATGTTTCTTATGTAAAAGGAAAATTTAAGGATATCGAAAGCCAATATTTTAACTCATTTGAAAACGAATACACCTACACCCCATTAAGTAAAATCAGCGCTGCTAAGTTGGCGTTATCTCCTTTGATAGTGAGTTTAGACAATGGAAAAAAGGTTTGTTTAGCAGAGGCTGACTTGGAAAGTTATCCAGGGATGTACCTCGCCAACACTAACGGTTCTACTTCGTTGCAATCTAGCTTTGCAGCCTATCCAACAGCAACGCAACAAGGTGGGCATAATGAGTTACAGCAATTAGTTACTGCTCGTCAGCCTTATTTGGCTAAAAGTAAACCCAAAGCTAAGTTCCCTTGGCGCATTGTGATTGTATCTACCAACGATAAACAATTGGCAGATAATGATATGGTCTATAAATTGGCTGCTCCATCGAGAATAGCAGATGCTTCTTGGGTTAAACCGGGAAAAGTAGCTTGGGAATGGTGGAACCATTGGGGCATTTCAAATGTAGATTTTGAAGCTGGTGTAAATACAGAAACCTATCAATCTTATATTGATTTTGCTTCTAAAAACGGCATTGAGTACGTAATTCTAGATGAAGGTTGGGCGGTGAACAAAAAAGCTGACCTGTTCCAGGTAGTGCCAGAAATAGATTTGAAGAAATTGATTGCTCATGCAAAGGCTAAAAACGTAGGCATCATTCTATGGGCTGGTTACTATGCTTTTGACAGAGATTTGGAGCGTGTATGCAAGCATTATTCAGAAATGGGTGTAAAGGGCTTTAAGGTTGATTTCATGGATCGCGACGACCAGCAAATGGTAGATTTCCATTATCGTGCGGCAGAAATAGCCGCCAAGTACAAATTGATGCTAGATTTTCACGGAACGTATAAGCCAACGGGTATTAATAGAACTTATCCTAATGTGATCAATTTCGAAGCTGTACATGGTTTAGAGCAGATGAAATGGACTGGTCCAGAGTTAGATCAGGTAACTTATGATGTGACGATGCCATTTATTCGGATGATAGCTGGCCCAATTGATTATACGCAAGGTGCCATGCGCAATGCCACCAAAAGAACGCATCGTGGTATTAACGACGAACCAATGAGCCAGGGCACGCGTTGTCGACAGTTGGCACAGTACGTCATTTTCGAATCGCCATTGAATATGCTTTGCGATAGCCCTACCAATTATGAAAAAGAGCAAGAATGTACCGATTTTATTTCGGCTGTTCCAACGGTTTGGGATCAAACAGTTGCGCTTGAAGGAGAGATCGGTAAATACATTGCTATTGCCCGTAAAAAAGCAGAAACATGGTATGTAGGGTCAATGACCAATTGGGATGCTCGAAAACTAGAACTCGATTTATCTTTCTTGGGTGAAGGAAATTACGTTGCAGAGCTTTACAGAGATGGTGCCAATGCCAATCGTATTGCCTCCGACTATAAAAAAGAAACAATTACTATTCCTGCTAACCGTAAAATGAGCCTTTCTATGGCTAAAGGCGGTGGTTTAGCCATGAAAATTTATAAGAAATAACACATATTTATGATGAAGCCGAGAACCTTTTATTTAGCGTTATCCCTGTTTTTAAGTTTGATTTTTTCAAATTCCATCGCACAACAAACCATGACCAACGTTTATGGAAGAAATGTGCAATCGTTAAACGGAAAATGGGATGCCATTATTGATTTGTACGATCAAGGTAGAAAGAACAAGATCTATCTCAATAAAAAACCAGAAACGAAAATTGATTTCTACGAATATTCTTTTGATCACGGTTATCGTTTAAATGTTCCTTCAGACTGGAACAGCCAAATGCCCGAACTTAAATATTATGAGGGTACGATTTGGTACGCTCGTCGTTTTGATGCAGCAAAGCAGCATACCGGAAAAACATTTTTATATTTTGGAGCGGTAAGTTACCGTTGTAGAATTTACCTGAATGGAAAAGAAATTGGTCAGCATGAAGGAGGTTTTACACCATTTCAAATTGATGTGACCGATGCACTAAAGGAAAGGGATAACTTTTTAGCGGTTGAGGTAAATAATACGCGTACAGTGGATGCTATTCCGGCGATGGCTTTTGATTGGTGGAATTATGGCGGCATTACACGTGATGTTTTTTTGGTGAGTATTCCCAAAGTATTTATCGAAGATTATTTCATCCAGTTGGATAAAACCAAGGCTGATAAAATTAACGCCAGCATCAAACTATCTGAAAAAATTAGCCAATCGGTAACCGTCGAAATTCCTGAATTGCAGTTAAAGCAAACGCTTAAAACAGATGTAAATGGAGAAGTAAAAACTTCCTTTGCTTCAAAGAAAATAAAGCGTTGGTCACCTAGCTCGCCAACTTTGTATAAAGTAAAAGTATCAAGCGAAAACGATCAAGTTGAAGAGCAAATTGGTTTCCGTAATGTTTGGGTAAAAGGAGAGGATATCTATTTGAATGATAAGCCTATCTTCTTAAAGTCAATCTCGTTTCATGAAGAAATACCACAACGTAAAGGCCGAGCTTTTTCAGAAGCAGATGCGGTAATGCTATTGTCTGAAGCCAAAGCTTTAGGCTGTAACATGATTCGTTTGGCACACTATCCGCAGAACGAATACATTGTTAGGTTAGCTGAAAAAATGGGCTTCTTATTATGGGAAGAAATTCCGATTTGGCAAGGTATTGATTTCAAAAACGAAGCGACCAAAGCAAAGGCGGGTAAAATGATGCGTGAAATGATTATGCGTGATAAAAATCGCGTTGCATTAACATTTTGGGGAGTGGCGAATGAAACACAACTATCGGAACCTCGGAATGCGTTCATCAAATCTCTAATTGAAATCACAAAATCTATAGACACTACCAGATTAATTACAGCAGCATTTGATTTAGTTCGTTTCAACAAAGACAGACAGGTTTTTGTCATGGATGATCCTTTTATCAAAGAATTGGATGTCGTAGCAATAAATAAATACATGGGTTGGTATCACCCTTGGCCAGTTACGCCAGATAAATCGATTTGGGATGTAGCTAAAGGTCAGCCTTTAATTGTTTCGGAATTTGGTGGCGAAGCACTTTATGGTAAAACGGGCGATGCCGATGTGGTAAGCTCATGGAGTGAAGACTACCAAGCAACTTTGTACAGAGAAAATTTAGAGATGTTCAAACATATCCCTAACCTAAGAGGAACTTCGCCTTGGGTGCTTTTCGATTTCCGTTCGCCATTCCGTTTCCATCCAACCAACCAAGAAGATTGGAACCGAAAAGGTTTGGTTTCTGATCAAGGTTACAGAAAGAAAGCTTGGTATTTAATGAAGGAATATTACGATGGCAAGTAGACAGTTAATGGTGAAATTTCCTCGCCCTGCCTACGCTCTTGCCGGCGCACTTCCTCCAAAAGGGGGACAAACATAGTTGTCTAGTTGACGATGGCTAGTCATCATGCATTTCCCCCTTTGGGGGGATAGAGGGATGAATTCTCCTCAAAGAAAACTTTAAATATACAATTAACACACACACACACAAATGAACCTATATAAAAACCTAAAACACCTACTTTTAATGCTGTTTTTAATGCAGTCTTATGCATTAAAAGCACAGACCGTATCACTAGATTTATCGGGTAAATGGAAATTCCAAACAGATGTAATGGATTTCCGCAGGGGATCCCTATCGCCACGGTATAATCACGTTTTACAAGAAGAAATTCAGCTTCCTGGTATTACCGACGACAAGCAAATTGGTTATAAAGTTCCTTATCAATACATTGATCGCTTGACGAGAAAATATGAATACATGGGGCCGGCTTGGTACCAACGTGATATCGAAATTCCGGCAGCTTGGAAAGGCAAGAAAATTTTCATCTATTTTGAACGTACGCATTGGTTAAGTTCTATTTATGTAGATACCAAAGAAGTAAGTAGTATCGATTACATCAGTGTGCCACATAATCATGATTTAACAAACTTCGTTAAGCCCGGTAAAACACATCGTATCACCATTTGCATCGATAACAGGTTTCAGTATAAAACCCATAAATGGAACCATGCACACACTGAGTTTACCCAAATCAATTGGAACGGTATTTTGGGAGAAATGAAACTGATGGCGATAGATCCAGTGTATGTAGAAGATCTTCAGGTATACCCGAACATTGCAAATAAATCTATAAAAGTGCGTTTGCAAGTGAATAACGAAACCAAAAAACAATTCAAAGGAAAAGCTTCTTTTACCATTGCCGGAACCAATTATAACTTGAAAAATGAAGTTGCGGTTGTTAGCAACGATTCGGTAACTTTTGTTGAAGCTAACATTCCTTTGGGTAAAAATGCCAAATTGTGGGATGAATTTAATCCAAATGTTTATCAAATCAAGGCTCAGTTAAACATCTCTGATGGTAAAACCAACTACCAACATGAAAAAGCAACCACTTTTGGATTAAGAGAAGTAAAGCAAGGTAAAAACCATGTCGTGATCAATAATCGCCCAGTTCATTTGCGTGGTAACGTAGAAAATGCGGTGTTCCCTAAAACGGGTTATGCACCAGTTGATAATGCTTCTTGGGAGCGTATCATGCTGTTGATTAAAGACTATGGCATGAACCACTTACGCTTCCATTCTTGGTGTCCACCAAAAGCAGCTTTCCGTATGGCTGATAAGCACGGAATTTACTTTGAGGTAGAAATGCCAATGTGGGGTAAAGATGCTGAGCCAGATGAGGACAGATACAATTTCTTCCGTAGGGAAATGAGAGCCATTTTGAAAGAATATGGCAACCATCCTTCATTTGTGTTGTATTGCAACGGTAATGAAATCACTGGAAATTTCGATTTTATTGAAGAACTAACAGCTGACGCCATCAAGTTAGATCCTCGTCATTTATTTAGTGGTTCTACAGCTCGTACGCGTGTAAAATCAGATCAGTATTATGTTTCGCAGCAAACCAACAAAGGACCGGTAAAAGTTTATGAAGGTCTACCAAATACAGATTGGGACAGGAGCATGGAATCTGACGTAGATGTACCCGTAATTTCTCACGAATCGGGACAACGTTGTGTGTATCCTAATTTCGAAGAAATCAAAAAATATGCAAACAGCCCTGTAGAAGCACGAAATTTTGAAGTGTTTAGAGATATGCTACAGAAGAATGGTATGCTAGATCAGGCCAACGACTTCTTCCGTGCATCTGGAGCTTTGACGGTTTTAGAGTACAAAGCGGTAATCGAAGCCTTATTACGTTCTTCTAAATCTGCTGGTTTCCAGTTATTGTCCATCAATGATTTCCCTGGACAAGGTTATGCACCTGTGGGTGTTTTAGATCCATTTTGGGACTCAAAAGGTTTGGTAACGCCAGAAAAGTTTAGGGAATTTTGCGCACCTACCGTAGCCTTATTACGTTACGAAAAAAGCAGCTATTTCAATAACGAAACCTTTACTGGGAAAGCCGAAGTCTACAATTTCAGCAACGCAGCTATCAAAAATGCGAAGTTGAAATGGTGGTTAACCGATGCAAATGGCAAAGTGTTACAAAAAGGAAATCTAAAAAGCCAAAACATTGCTAATGATAATGTATCGCCAGTTGGCGAATTCTCAATTGCCTTGAAAAATGTAGCGGTTTCGCAAAAGTTAACGGTACACTTTTCAGTTAACGACAAGATTAAGAACAGTTGGGATATTTGGGTATATCCGGAACACGAAAATTTAATGAAATCTAACAGCGATGTGTTGTATACTCATGTTTATGACGATGC
The DNA here is from genome assembly GCF_000258495.1 of Pedobacter agri PB92. Classification (GTDB taxonomy): domain Bacteria; phylum Bacteroidota; class Bacteroidia; order Sphingobacteriales; family Sphingobacteriaceae; genus Pedobacter; species Pedobacter agri. The sequence goes on along the minus strand of NZ_AJLG01000083.1, from coordinate 7,798 downwards.
CGCTAAAAAGCAATTGGCTCAAGGTAAATCGGTAGTGCTTTATCCTGCTCCAGAAAACGTAAAAGGACGTAAATCGATGTTTCATAACCACTTTTGGAACCCAATCATGTTTGCTTGGGCACCTATGACGATCGGGAACTTGGTACACAACGAACAGCCAGTGTTTAAAGATTTTACTACGTCTTACCATACAGATTGGCAATGGTGGGACATTTTGAATAATGCCAAAGTGATCGAAATGCAAAATACCCCAGAAAAACTTCGCCCATTTATTCAAGTGATAGATAGCTATGATAATAACCAAAAACTAGGGATTGGTTTTGAAGCTAAGGTGAATGGCGGAAAGCTATTGGTGTTGGCTGTGGATACGAAAACTGATTTAGATAAACGCCCAGCTACACAACAGTTATTGTATAGTATAGATAATTATGTAAAGAGTGATAAATTTTCGCCACAGGTACAAGTGGAGGAGACATTTATCCAATCGTTTCTAACGAAATAAGAAAGGTAATGTGATGGTGAGAAAAATTGTATTAGGATTACTGACGCTTGCAGGACAAACTTTATCTGCGCAGGAAATTGTCTTCAATCAAAAAGCAGCTTTAGAACAGGTTTATAAAAAGCCGGTTGAAGCTGATGGGCTATTGTCTATGAATGATTTGAATGTGGAATTTGGCTATGTACTTTATCAATCTGAAATTACTACCCAATCTGACAGCGAGGAGTTGGAACTAGAAAATGTTCGAGATTATGCTGCGGTTTACGTAGATGGGATTTTGCAGGGAAGAGTAACCGATAACCATAAAAAAATCACCATTAAGACTAATCCAGGCAAATATTTGCTACAGATTTATGTAGAGAATATCGGAAGAATTACCTACGGACCAGAGATTACGGATAATGCTAAAGGCTTGTTTGGCGGAATTACTTTAGATGGAAATGACTTGAAGCAATGGAAAATGATACCGCTCAATGTTAAAAAATATCCTATCAAAGATTTAGTTTTCGAAGATCGTAAGGATACAGAGAGCCCAGGTTTTTACAAAGGCGAATTTGAGTTGAATACCTCAAGAAGCAACTATCTAGACATTACTGGTTGGGGAATGGGAGAAGTATGGGTAAACCAAAAATACGTGGGCTCTTACTGGGAAGAAGAAAAACAAAGATCCATCTTAATCCCATCAGCCGACTTAGTGCAAGGAAAAAATGAAATTGTTGTTTTCGAACTGAAGAACAACCAACAAAAAACAATGAAATTATCGCAAACACCAGTTTTTAAATAGAAATGATGAAGAAAACTATTTTAGTGCTAGCTGTTTTAACTAGTACTTTATTTTCGAGTTACAAACAAGAAAAACCTTTGTACAAAGATGCAAAGCAACCAATAGAAAAACGCATAGACGATTTATTGGCTCGCATGAATTTACAAGAAAAGGTAATGCAATTGAACCAATATACACTGGGACGCAACGATAACGCCAATAACATGGCAGATCCAGTAAACGGTATTCCAGCAGAAATTGGTTCTTTGATTTACTTTGGTAGCAATGCTGATTTGCGCAACAAAGTACAGAAAAAAGCGATGGAACAAAGCCGCTTGGGTATTCCAATCATCTTCGGTTATGATGTGATCCATGGTTTCCGTACCATTTATCCAATTTCTTTAGGGCAAGCTTGTTCTTGGAACCCAGCATTGGTAGAAAAAGCCTGTGGTGTGGCGGCGCAGGAGGCAAGAATGTCGGGGATAGATTGGACTTTCTCGCCAATGATTGATGTGGCCAGAGATGGTCGTTGGGGAAGAGTAGCAGAAGGTTACGGCGAAGATACCTACACCAACGCCATTTTTACCGTGGCTTCGGTTAAAGGATATCAAGGTAAAGATTTGTCTAGCGATAAAAACGTTGCTGCTTGTTTAAAACATTACATCGGCTATGGTGCATCAGAAGCTGGACGCGATTATGTGTACTCGGAAATTTCTAATCAAACCCTTTGGGATACTTATATGGCTCCATATGAAGCGGGCGTAAAGGCAGGGGCCGTAACTTTGATGAGTTCGTTCAACGATATCAGTGGTACACCAGGTTCTGCTAACCATTACACATTAACAGAAGTATTGAAAAAACGTTGGAAACACGATGGTTTCGTGGTTTCAGATTGGGGATCTATAGAACAACTCCGTCCGCAAGGTGTAGCTGCTAACAAGAAAGAAGCGGCTTTGAAAGCATTTACGGCTGGTGTAGAAATGGATATGATGAATAGGGCTTATGACAATTACCTTGCTGAATTGGTAAAAGAAGGTAAGGTGTCTGAAGATTTGTTGAATGATGCTGTAAGAAGAGTACTTAGGGTGAAATTCAGATTGGGATTATTTGATCGTCCTTACACACCAACCACTACAGAAAATCAACGTTTTTACCGTCCAGAGAGCTTGAAAATTGCGGAACAATTGGCAGAAGAGTCTATCGTTTTGCTTAAAAATAAGGATAAGGCATTACCTCTAAATAACGTCTCTAAAATTGCAGTGATCGGCCCAATGGCAAAAAGCCAATGGAATTTATTAGGTTCTTGGGCAGCACAAGGTAAGTCTGACGAAATCATTACCATTAGCGATGCTTTGCAAGCAGAATATAAAGGCAAAGCTGAAGTGAATTATGCTTTAGGTGCTGATTTCGATGGAAAGGATAAAAAAGGTTTTGAAGAGGCTAAAGCCTTAGCCGCAAAATCTGATGTAATAGTACTTTGCCTAGGTGAAAAGAAAGACTGGAGCGGTGAGAATGCTTCTCGCTCAACCATTGCCTTGCCGCAGATACAAGAAGAATTGGCTATCGAGTTGAAGAAATTAGGTAAACCTATCATCTTAGTATTATCTAGCGGTCGTCCTTTGGAATTGAACAGATTAGAGCCTATCAGCGATGCTATTTTAACCATGTGGCAGCCAGGAACACCAGGCGGTAGACCATTATCGGGTGTGTTGTCTGGTCGTGTAAATCCATCTGGTAAATTGGCCATGACTTTCCCGTTCTCCACAGGTCAAATCCCTATTTATTACAATTACAGACAAAGTGCTCGCCCTCATCAAGGCAAGTATCAAGATATCCAGAGTACGCCGTTATATGAGTTTGCCCACGGTTTAAGCTACACTACCTTCGAGTATGGCGACTTAAAAGTTTCTTCAACGAAACTAAAACGTGGCGAAAAATTAACGGTAGAAATTCCGGTGAAAAACGTGGGAGATAGAGAAGGTGTGGAGACCGTACATTGGTTTATTCAAGATCCAGTTTCTACAATTTCTAGGCCTATTAAAGAACTTAAATATTTTGAGAAGCAGCTGCTGAAAAAAGGGGAAACCAAAACGTATAAATTTGAACTAGACTTAGAACGTGATTTGAGCTTTGTTGATGGAGATGGTAAGCGCTTTTTAGAGGCCGGAGATTACAATATCATTGTTAAAAATAAGAAAATTAAAATAGAAATCGTAGATTAACGCTCTACAATGTAGATTTTTTAAATTTCATATAACAACACTGGTGTCATGTTGAGCTTGTCGAAACATTCTCGTTATAAGAAGTCTTTGACAAGCTCAGACTGACAAAAGGTATAGTTGGAATTTAAAACTTAAGAACTTTGATGAACAGCTTTTTTGGTAAATGAAGAAATACGTTCTTGTCGCTTTTTTAGCTACACTACTTTTTCAAAATGTTTTTGCAATCGATATTTCTAAGTATCGATTTCACGTGATGCCCGAAACTTCCTATTACGGAGGCATTCAGAGCATTGCCAAAGACAGCTTGGGAAGGATGTGGTACACAGGACCAGATGCGCTCTTCATGTACGACGGCAACAGCTTTTATCAATTAAATGATATTATTTTCGCTATTCAGCCAAAGTTAAAATGGGGGTACGGCTCTTTATTAAGGGATAGAAAGGGTAATCTGTTTTTAGGAACTGGTCACGGCTTACTAAAATTCAACTACGAAAAGTTTTCATTTGATATTGTTGTTCCAGGCAGGATACGCTCCATTTCTATGGCTAACGATGGTAAACTTTTTTTGCTTGCAGGCGATAGTGTGGTGCGTTATGATCAAGAAAAGAACAAAACGATTGGCTTTCCATTACCAAAAAACAATTTTTTTAGTACGTTAATTAGCTTAAAGGGCAATGTTTTTCTTACCCAAGATGCGCTGCTGTACAAGGTAGATATAGCAAAACGTAGGTTACTACCATTTGCAGATTTTGGCTCATCTGCCAATCAGGTTGCTGATGCTTTGGCCCATAATGGCTCTTTTTATTTCCTTACACAACGTGGAGGAATACAGGTAACAGATGAAACCGGAGTTAAGAAACAGCATATTCCAGTTACTTATGGAAAACAAGCTGTATTGGCCAAGAAGATATACTTGGACAAGTCTGGCGTAATGTGGGTGGCTACTCAAGCTGGGCTTTTTCTATACGATCCAAGCACGCAAGATAGTCGTGTGCTCCGTATGAACTTAAACGATGCCTACGCCTTGCCTAACAACTCCATCTGGACCATTTATGCCGATCAAGACCAAGGGGCTTGGATTGGAACGTATGGTGGTAAAATTGCTTATTGTTCTTTATACGATTCGCGTGTTCGTTATTTTAACCCCACTCCTGGAGGTCTAAATCATCCTATCGTAAGTAGTTTTCAGGAAGATCATTTAGGTAATATTTGGATTGGTACAGAGGGTGGTGGACTAAACTATTGGAACAGGAACAGCGATACGTTCAGTCATTATATGAAGTCGCAGGGCAACTCGCCAAATTCCAACATGATCAAACGTCTCAAGTTCGATGCAGACAATAAAAATCTGTTAATATCTGCCTTTGGCGGTGGTGTTACTTCTTATAATTTAACCAGTAAAACTTTTACCAGTCTTAATTTTAACTCTCCAGAAAGCAAACAGCCTTTAACGGTTTACAGCTTTATTAAAGACAAGCAAGGCACATGGTTAATGACAGATCCCGATAGACCATTTTTCTATAGGAAAAAGCCGGGCGGCGGAATCGAAATGTTAAAGATCTTAGATGATAAGAGTAAGCCTATCAATTTACAAATTGAAGGGAGTTATCTAGATGAACAAGATCGACTTTGTTTAGTTACGCATCAAGGTTTTTTTATCGTAGACAGAACAACTTTAAAAGTAATCAAACATTATTTAATTAAGGATGATTCCTACACAGCCAATTACCTCTGTAGTTACTTAATTGATTCTAATGGTGATATTTGGTTTGGTACTTTGGGCAAAGGTGTAAATGTGCTTAGAAAAAATGGTACTTATACCAATTACAGTGTACATAACGGAATGCCAGCCAAAATGGTGTTCGGTATTTTAGAAGATAGCTTTTCTAAAAATATCTGGTTCAGCACAGGCAATGGATTGTATTATTTTGATGTTAAATCGAAACAATTTATTAAAGCTAGGTTCTACAAGGAAAATAGCTGTGGGTCATTTTACATCCGTTCTGCTTATAAAACGTCAAAAGGGGAGATGCTATTCGGTGGCACTAGCGGTTTTGTACTTTTCGATCCATCTTACCTCAATAAAAATCCTCAAAAGCCTAAGGTATTCTTTACTGGTCTGTTTGTGAACAACAAGCAAATCACTAGCCAGGAAAAAAATTCACCTTTAGCTAAAGATATTTCCAGTCTATCTAACGAAAAGGAAAATAGAATCAAACTAAAGAGCGATCAATCAAACATAGAAATTTGCTTTTCTGCAAACAGTTACCTTTCGGCTGACAAAAATCAGTTTGCCTATCGTATGAAAGGGCTTGATGATAAATGGCAGACCATAAATACTAAACAGAAATCTATTCAATTTCTAAATTTGCCAAGTGGCGATTATACTTTTGAAATCAAAGCGTCTAACAACGATGGTGTTTGGAGTGATCAAATATCTCGGTTGTACATCCATTTAGATCCACCTTTTTTTCTTTCTTGGTGGGCTTATTTTTTTTTACTTTGCTGTCGCTCTTTGTCTACTTTTTTTCATCACCAGATACTATACTAATAAAAAGGTTTTCAAAGAAAGGTTGGCTTTAGAAGAATTGAAAAAGCAAAATATGCGTGAGTTGAACCAAGCTCGTACCGATTTCTTTACCAATATTTCGCATGATTTAAAAACACCGCTTACGCTAGTCATTCAGCCTTTAAAGCAATTAAAAGAAACTTTAGCCGCTAACGATAGCGCCGTCGGTTATATGGGTTTGATTGAAAAAAATGTGTCTAGAATACAGCGCATGATTAGTCAGCTATTGCGTTTTCGTGAAATTGAAAGCCAAAAAATTACGCTTAATCCGCAAATTGGAGATTTCATCAACTTCGTGAAAGATATTTTTGGTCTGTTTGAGCTTTATGCCAATAAAAAAGAAATTGAAACGAATATTGCTGCCCACAGAGATAATTTAGTGGTTGCTTTTGACGATGATGTGATCGAGAAAATATTGACCAATCTGTTCTCCAATGCACTAAAATATACACCAAACAAAGGTTATGTTGGCGTGCGTATTTATAGCTCGACAGATGAAGAAAAAGAGAGGTTAGCGGAAAAATTAAATGATCCGGAAACCGAATATGTATCTGTTGAAGTTCTAAATAGTGGCGATGGGTTTTCTGAAGAACAGATTTCCAAACTTTTTACTTCTTTTAATCGCTTGTCATCGTACCGACCAACTTTTGAGGAAAGTTCTGGATTAGGTTTGGCGATTGTAAAAGAATTGGTTGATGTGCTAAACGGAAAAATTTGGATGGTTAACAAGGCAGACAAGATCTCATTTACAATTATGTTGCCATTAAAAAAACAAGCAGGTTCTGGAGATATGCAGTCGACCGTTTACGATTATACCATCTCCGAGATTGATGATATTGTGATGCAAGATACAGTTGAGCCAGAAAATGGTTCTACTGGAATAAGAAAAGCAGATAGTATTTTGCTGATTGATGATGATCCGCAATTGCGTGCTTACTTAGAGCAGAGATTAGTTGAGAAATATAACGTCTACACGGCGAGTGATGGAGCAGAAGGAATGATTAAAGCAGAGAAGATCTATCCTCAGTTGATCATTACCGATTTGATTATGCCAAACAAAAATGGTTTAGATGTTTGTAAGAGTTTAAGGCAGAATTTTAAGACTAGTCATATCCCAATTATCATGATTTCTGGTAACGGCGATGACAACCAAAATAAGATTAAAGCTCTAGAGTATGGTGCAAGCGTTTTTATTGATAAACCTTTTGATATTGAGTATTTGTTGCAACAAACAGAAACAACACTTAAAAATCAGCAGGAATTAAAGGAAAAATACAGTAAGCGTATTCAGGTAGATCCGTCTAATGTTACGGTTACTTCTATGGATGAAGAGTTGTTGAGAAAAGCAATGAAGGTAATTGAAGAAAATATTGCCAATGCCAATTATTCGGTTGAAGATTTCGTAGCAGACATGAACGTAGGTAGAACTATTTTATATCAAAAAATCAATGATATTGTGGGTATGTCTATCAAAGAATTTATCTTGAACATCCGTTTAAAAAGAAGTGCTTATTTATTGGAAAAATCAGACTTAACTGTAGCAGAAGTAGCATATCAAACGGGTTTTAACAATGCAAAGTACTTTAGTGTGTGCTTCAAAAAGCAGTTTGATTTAAGTCCTTCAGATTTTAAAAGGAAAACGGCTGGCACTAAGAAATAACTTTTTTACTCAGCGTTTCTTGCTCATCATGCATCCAGGAGAGGATGTCGAAATCACCAAAAGTACAAAAGCAAACCATTTCCGT
>NZ_AJLG01000082.1 GCF_000258495.1 Pedobacter agri PB92 | reverse complement strand
CAGCGTTATCCAGTAAGTACGGTTTTTTTTATGATGATTACCTTCATAAAATGATCGGATCGCCTGATTACAACAATGATGAAATACTTAGCACCTTGTTTAAAGACCAGGCTTATACCGATTTAACAAAGGAAGTAGATAGTGTTTACCCTAACTTGAAAGTCCAGGAAGAAGGTTTGACAGAAACTTTCAAATACATTAAATACTATTACCCAAAAGCTAAAATACCTAAAATCATTTCTTTTGTATCGGGCTTTGCCTATCAAATGCCTGTTGGCGATAATTACCTGGGCATCGGTTTGGATATGTTTTTAGGCAAGAACAGTAAATTTTACGGTGCTATTGTACAGAGCGTTCCGTTATATTTATCCCGAAGATTTGCGCCCGAATATATCGTTCCACGTGTGGCAGATACTTATGCTCATGAGGAATTGTTTGAAGAACCAGATGAAAACAGGACGTTATTATCTAAAATGATATTTCAGGGGAAAATTCTTTATTTCCTTGATCAGGTATTACCAGAAAACATTGCTGATTCGACTAAAATTGGATATTCTTCCCAGCAATTACAATGGACACAAAATTTCGAAGGAGATATTTGGGCTTATTTTTTGGAGAACAATTTCCTATATGAAACCGATTACCAAAAAATTCAGGTTTTTTTATCGGAGGGGCCTTTTACCCCTGGTTTAGGAGAAAATCGTGATTCAGCACCGAAACTTGGCGTTTGGACGGGTTGGCAAATTGTGCGGAAATATATGGCAGAAAACCCTAAAGTTACCTTGCAGCAGCTTATGGCTGAAAATGATGCTCAAAAAATCCTCAATAAATCTAAATACAAGCCAAAACAGAAATAGTTTACAGCTTTCAGTTGGTGGCCAATTTTTTCCTAACTTGAAAATCAGGGCAATTTACAATCAGCCAAAAGCAATTAAACAATAAACCGGGTTAAACCGTTTAACATTTATATGAAAGTCGGAATCGTATTATCAGGCGGAGGAATAAGAGGAATAGCACACCTGGGAGTTTTAAAAGCCTTTAGCAACCTGGGCATTACTTTTAGCCAGATTAGCGGAACAAGTGCAGGCGCAATTGCCGGGGCTTTTTTTGCAGCCGGCATCGATCCGGAAGAAGGATTGAACATATTTTTGAAAACCAAGTTGTGGCGTTTCGTTCGCCCGGCTGTAGGTTCACTAGGTTTAATTAATATTGAAAATACCTCACAAATATTAAAAGAATACTTCCCCGAAGACAGCATCGAAAAGTTAAAAATTCCACTAACCATTGCCGCAGTAAATTTTAGTGAGGGTAGATTGGTATATTTTACAAAAGGCCCACTAATCCGAGCTATCCACGCCTCGAGCTGCATTCCAGGTATTTTCCGGCCAATTATGATTGACGGACAAATGTATGTTGATGGTGGAATTTTAAATAATTTCCCTGTTGAACCATTGATGGATGATTGCGATTTTATTATTGGATCATCATGCAACCACTTAAAGCCCGTTGACAAAATAACGGGAATTACAAATCTGATGGGAAGAGCAGGGATTATGTCAATCAATCACGATATGGAACGAAAAGCCAAGTTTTGTAATGTAATGATTGAGCCTAAAGGTTTAGGAGCCATCAGCACTTTTGACATGAAACGAGCTGAAGATATTTATTGGCTGGCGCATGAAGAGGCATTGATCACCATAAAAAATACTCCAACCATAAGAGACCTGATAACAAAATAATGACGCCCGATTTAGTGTTTCAAAAATCGTTAAGAACTTTTTTAAATCGCTATCATGCCATCTTCTTTTTCCTAATTATATCAATTTCAGCAGGAATAAGTTTTTATCTTTTTGAAGAGATAGCATATTTATTACCGCTATGGATAACGGCTATATGCTTTGGTAGTTATTATTTGTCAGTCTGGATCACATCAGCTGATGCTATATTTGAAAAGCATGATCGGTTTCTGATGATTAACTTGTATGCGAAGAATTTGAATATTAACCGTACTTTAGATATTCAATTGTCTGATATAAGAGGATTTTCTCTAGACCAAATTACAAGAGGAAGTCATGCGATTTTGATTTATCTAAACGACTCAAGTTACTTAAAATTCTCAGTACTAAGACATAAAGAAGCTTTGGAATTAGAAGCTTACCTTTCTACTTTTTTGATAAGGCTATCAAAGGATACACATCCTAAATTTAAAAACTTCTCATCAGCATACCTGTACGCTATGAAAAAGGTGTTTCCTTTTTTAGTAATTACTATCGTTTTGACATTTCTAATAGTTAGCTATTTGCATTTTTCAAACCCTGCAACTTTTGTCATCTGTACGGTGTTAAACCTTATATGCTGGTTTATTATGGTAAGAAATCCCGTTAAAAAGGCATTCTTCAGGTTCGGAGCATTTTATTTCTTTTCAAATTTATTTATCTACCTTTCTCCATTATTAGCCATTGTAATCTGGTGGAAGGTTGCAGAAATAAGAAGTGAACCACTTCGGCTAAGCAAGCCACACGAACTGATTACCAAGCGACCAAATTTGTTTTATCGTTTCGATTATGCGGTCACTAATCCTAACGTTATTATCGCTTCTAACTATTTAATCTCGAAAAATTTAAGTAGTAAAAAGAAAACATTTAGTGTAACCCATTATTTTACAACTCCGCTGTCGAGCGTAGATTCTATTCGCATCAATGGAAGATACAACATCTGGTTATTGAAAACCTTCAAGCAAGAAATATTGAAAAGTTTAACTGCTCAGTTAAAATTTAGGCTTATACAGGATTACCATGTTAAGACTAAGGAAAAATTTAAGAATCTTTTTAGCCGAAAGCCAAATTTTTATAAACAAAACTTTAAAGATTTGCCGGCTACGCAATTATTGTATGGAAATGTGAATGCTGCAAATGTGAACTATATCCTTATTCCACATTGGGAAAGTTTACAGATTTATAAAAATAATGAGTTAAAAGAAGTAACCTTATTTTTTGCTGCTATCACAATCTTAAATTTAGTTGGTTGTATTTTTATTGCTATAAACAGGTAACTTAAGATACCAACTTTATCAACCTCTCCCCATCTAAAACCGGTATAGCTTTGCAAATATTCAGTTGCAAACAAAATACCACATCCTCTTCAATATTTAATTCTGCAAGGCGATGGCTATGCGAAGATTTGTGCAAATATTTTCTTAAATCATCTTTCGCCAAAACATATAAATCTTCGGCAGCTACGCTTGAATCATCAAAATGTTCGAAATTTTGACGGAGGTTGTTAACTACTGCACCAGCGAACAAAGTATCTTCCAGGTTAAACTGATCTTTCCAGCCGGCACAAAGTAACAGTACGTTTTTATCTTGCGAAGCCAGATAATTACAAAGCGCATCTAAGTTAAGAAATGAACCAATTACAACTTGATGAGCCCGTTTGTTAGCCAGATGCAACGCTTTTGTGCCATTTGTTGTGGTGAGTACGATTGTTTTACCTGCAACTTTCTCTGCAGTATAAGAAAATGGAGAATTTCCGAAATCGTAACCCGCCACTACCTCTCCATTGCGTTCTGCTGCCAGAAGGAAACCCTTGTCACTATAGTCTAAGCAATCTTCAACGTTGGCAACAGGAATGATGGCTTCAGCGCCATTTTCTATGCCATATGTAATGGATGAAGTTGCCCTTAAAATATCGATAACAACAACAATACTTTGTTCGATGTCATATAAATCGATCAATGCCGGCGTTAAACAAACTTCTATTTTTTTCGACATATTCTGAGTATCAAGTAGCAAGTATCAAGTATCGAGACAATTATCTTGATACTTGATACTAACTACTTATATCTATTTATAAAATGGAAACTTAACTACTTTGGCTTTAATTGGCGTATTTCGAATCAAAATAAAAATTTCAGTTCCCTCTTTTGCAAAATCTTTTGCAACATAACCCATACCGATTGCTTTCTGTAATGATGGCGCCTGTGTTCCGGAAGTTACCTTACCAACAATGTTTCCTTCTGCATCAGCAATTTCGTAATCATGACGTGGAATACCACGATCTATCATCTCAAAACCAACTAATTTTTTTTGAATCCCGGCTTCTTTTTGAGCTTGTAAAGCTGTTGAATTGGTAAATGATTTCGAGAATTTGGTAATCCATCCCAAGCCAGCTTCAATAGGTGAAGTGCTGTCATCAATATCGTTTCCATACAAACAGAAACCCATTTCTAAACGCAAAGTATCACGGGCACCTAAACCAATTGGTTTAATGTTGTAAGCCGCACCAGCCTCAAAAATTGCATTCCAGATTTTATCTGCATGCTCGTTATCAAAATAAATTTCAAAACCTCCGGCACCGGTATAACCTGTCGCCGAAATAACTACATTATCAACTCCTGCAAACGTACCTTTAACAAAGGTGTAATATTCCATTGAAGCCAGATTTACATCTGTTAAGCTTTGTAAAGCATCTGCAGCTTTTGGACCCTGAATAGCCAAAAGAGATGTTTTATCAGAGATGTTGTGCATCTCCACATCTTTATCATTAAACTGCTGAATCCAGTTCCAGTCTTTCTCAATGTTTGAAGCATTCACCACCAACATATAGCTTTTCTCATCAATGCGATAAACCAAAAGATCATCTACAATACCACCATCCTTGTTTGGCAAACATGAATATTGAACTTTACCATCATATAACTTTGAGGCATCGTTACTGGTTACACGTTGAATTAAATCTAAAGCATTTTCGCCTTTCAAAATGAATTCGCCCATGTGGCTTACATCGAAAACGCCAACGCTATTGCGAACAGTTGCATGCTCTGCATTTATACCTTCATAAGTTACAGGCATATTATAACCTGCAAATGGAACCATTTTAGCGCCTAAAGCGATGTGTTTTTCTGTTAAAGCGGTATTTTTCATGCTTAATATTTAGTTGCGCAAAAGTAGTAAGAAAACAGCAATGTTTTAGGGATAAATTTTGATGATCCTGCCTTATGGAAATAATGCTTTATAAAACTTATAAACTAAATTAGGAATCTGCTATTTTAGCATAATGATCAAAATCACCCGCATTCAATACACATTAACATTCCTATTATTGATATCAACTTCGGTATCATTTGCCCAAAAAGTATTTTCAGTAAAAACTGACCACAGAGTGGAAGCATTAAGTATTTTCTATACCTTATCAACAGCTGATACTTTGGAAGTAAAACCTACTCCATCCACTTACTACAGAGATGTAAAAAAATATTTCAAACCCTATAATCTACATCCCTCGCTAAATTGGTATCGCAATTTGAAAAATTGGGATGGTCCAGACATGGCTTCTATAGGGCTTTTCCTGTCTCAGAAATATCCATTTAAACTTATAATTCAACCAGAAGTTAATTACGTTAGAAATTCATCTGTAGACAGCTTTCTATACCATTTCAATGCTTTTTACAAGGAATGTAACGTAGCAAAATTCATTAAAAAACATGAGGCTGATTATCAAAAAATTAATATTAAGGCCGAATTTGTAATTGGCGAAAGCGGTATTTTAAATGACATAAAAGCTTTTTATAATTCAACTAGTACGGGCGAATTTATGATGTATACGGATGCCTTATGTAATCATGGAAGTAACGCCATAAGTTCATCTGATAAACAATTTGCGGGAAAAATAATATCTAAAGTTGGATATATTGAGGATAAATCAAAAAAAATTGACTGACGATAGCGTTGTAAATTTTGAGCCCGCAATTAACGTTGTGGCGCATGAATGCAGCCATATTTACCTTAAGAATTTTTTAAAGCAATATCATGATCGATTGTTCAAAATCAGATCGCATTTTTTAACAACTAGTAAAGGAAGAAAAATAGCTGATGATCAATGGGAAAATGAGATAGATGAACTAGTTGTTAGAGCTTGTGTAGCAAAGATCTTATCAGTGAAAAATGGCATTTTAGCTGGCGATGAGGAAGTAAACAATCAGGCAAAACGCTTTAAATGGGTTAACGACTTATATATATTTTTCGACCTTTACACTCAGAATAGAAATCAATACAAAACCATTGAAGATTTTTATCCTGAACTTATCTTATTCCTTGAAAATAAAACTAGCTAAATTACACACTAATTAACTCCTTATAAATTTCTAACATTTTGCCGGCTATGAGCTTTATTCCGTGGTCGTTCTCTACTGTTTGCCTGGCATTCTCCCCTATTTCCATCCAGCGTTTAGGGTTGATGATACACTGTAAAATATACCGGTAAAACTCATCGGCAGAATCGGCAATTAAGATATCATGGCCATGACGACAATTAATTCCTTCGGCGGCAGTGGTGGTGGCTATGATACATTTTTTCATGGCCATGCCTTCGATTATTTTAACCCGCATCCCCGTTCCCGAAATCAGGGGCACAATCATAATGGCTTTTGAATTCATAAATTCAATCGCATCAAAAACTTCGCCTTCTACAATTAAGTTATCAGAATCATATTCAAAAAAATGCTTCTGCATATTTTTCCCGGCGATATAGAAACGAAGATCTTTATTCAGTTTTTCAATATCTGGCCAGATATCATCAAGAAACCATTCTAATCCTTCCTGGTTGGGCCGCCAGTCCATTGCTCCTAAATGAAAAAGCGTTGGAAAACTCGTTTTTGTTTTATCGATTCTATACTTCTCCAAATCAATGGCTACCGGAAAAACCGTCATCGGCACTTCGCATCCAAATCGAAGAATGCTTTGTCGGTCGGGCTCACTAATGGCAAATATTTGATGGAAGCGGTTAATCTGGTCGGTTTCATAAGCTTTTAAGCGTTGGGCCAAAAACGCAAGATATTTTCTCCTCACCAGAAACCTTTCTGAATGCGCAAGCCGTTCCCACATTGTAAATTCGATATTGTGTGCCCTGTAAATCAGTTTGGCATTGCTATTCGCTTTTACTACATCCAGGTAAGGCACCACAAACAATCCCTCAAACTGGATTACATCAAATGATTTTTCACGCAATATACTTTCCAATTGCTGAGCGGCCTCCTCACTGTAATATCTGGATACGTTGTAAGATTGGTTGGTGAAAATATTAAAAAAAGACAGACCAAACATTTACCTCAGTATCTACATCAACAGTATGATACTTAATCTGATCAAAAATAGGATCATTGAGATCTTCGATATCGATACTACCCTTCATGGGGTTCAAACTAAACAAAGTAATATCTGCACCAAGCTGCAGCAAACCTTTCATGGTGTTGTAAACCACAATTGGATAACCGCTATTTGGCGGAAAGGGTACCCGCTTAGTTATCAGCAATATTTTCACAATGTTGTGAAAATACGAAAATTAGACTGCTTTTGAAAACAAGTCGAGTTGCGGATCGCTAACGTTAAAAGTTTTTCTGTGAAATGGCGAAAGTCCTACCTCTATTACCGCTTTGCGGTGTGCTATGGTTGGATACCCTTTATTCGAAAGCCAGTTATAATGCGGGAAATCAGCATGCAGATTACTCATGTATTCATCCCGATGGGTTTTGGCCAGAATGGATGCTGCCGCGATGTTTAGATATTTACCATCACCTTTTATTACGCAGGTGTGCGGAATTTCGGGGTAGGCTTTGAAACGATTGCCATCAATAACCAGGTAGCCTGGCCGTGTATGAAGTTTTTCTACAGCCCTGTGCATCGCCAGAAAAGATGCATTGAGAATGTTAATGCGATCTATTTCTTCATGGTCACAAGAGGCGACTGCCCAGGCTAAAGCTTCTCTTTCAATAATCGGACGAAGCAAATCCCGTTGTTCATGACTGAGTTGCTTAGAATCGTTTAACCCTTCTAATACAAATCCCTTAGGTAAAATTACTGCCGCTGCAAATACAGGACCAGCCAAACAACCTCTTCCAGCTTCATCACAGCCCGCTTCTAAAAATTCTTCTTGAAAACAACTTAATAGCATCATGCAAATTTAAAGAATAACGATTAAATTTTGTGGATCGGATAGTAAAGCTTTAAATTAGTTTTAAACAATGATGTGATGCCATACAATGAAATTCTTGCAAATCGCGTTGCGGAAAAATTAATGCACTTGCCAGATGTTGAAGAAAAAGAAATGTTTGGTGGGTTGATCTTCATGGTTGATCAAAAAATGTGCATTGGTGTAATGAAGGACAAAGTGATGCTGAGGCTCGCTCCGGAAAGCCTGGTAGCTTTAGAAAATATTGATGGTTGGGAGCAGATGATGATGAGTAATACTGTAATGAACGGCTACATCTTAGTTTCGCAAGATGTACTAAACAGGAACGAAGATTTAGATTTCTGGATCAAGCTGGCTTTGGAGTTTAATCCGCTTGCCAAAGCTTCCAAGAAAAATAAAACTAAACAGTAGTATTTTGGCCCTTTACATCGAAAGCATCGCGTAAGCCAATGGCTAAAACATTAAAAGCATAAACAGTAAGCATAATGGCCAAACCTGGCAAAACCGCTAGGTATGCTGCATCCATAATGATATAGCCATAGTGCTCTTTAATCATACTGCCCCAACTTGCCATTGGTGGCTGCGCACCAAAGCCGAGGAAACTCAATCCAGTTTCCAACAAAATGGCCGATGCAAAATTAGATGAGGCGACCACTAAAATCGGTCCAGCTATATTTGGCAAAATGTGTTTGATGATGGTTCTGGAAGTGTTAAAACCTAATGCCCGAGCGGCTTCTACAAATTCTACCTCTTTCAGTGCCATGACCTGGCCACGTACCAAGCGAGCCACATCGACCCAGGTAGATAAGCCCACCGCAATAAAGATTTGCCAAAAGCCTTTACCTAAAGCAAAAGAAATGGCAATAACCAATAACAAGGATGGTAACGACCAAACCACGTTCATAAACCAGCTGATCCCTGCATCAATTCTTCCGCCGAAATAACCGGCTATAGCACCCAAGCTTACACCAATAAATAAAGAGATTAAAACGGCCATTAACCCTACGGATAGCGAAACCCGAATCCCTAAAATCATACGGCTTAATAAATCACGGCCATAAATATCAGTTCCCAACCAATAGGTTTTTTCATAAACGTTATATTGTTCAAACAAGGTGGCTGCTGTGCCTAATTTCGAATGGGGCGTACATCTAGGACATATTTCATTTAGTTTGTATTTTATTTCCTGAGCCTTCCCCTCATCTCCAATGTAAGGCGTAATGAAAACATTATTATCTACAAGTCTGTAAGATGTTATTGGAATACTTGTAACATTCGATTTTTGCCCGTTCAACATGCGTTCAAAAAAACCAACTGCTTTAATATTTGGATTTTTATTGATGATAATAAACTTGAAAGTACTTCCCGGTTTTTTCTTATTGAGCGGCAAAATCTGGGTATTGGCATTTGGGCTGCTATCAGGCGTAATGATGTAGCCTAAAATTCCCATCAAAACCAATAGTAGAATAAAAATAAGTCCGCTGAAGGCAAGCTTATTCCGCTTAAATTTTAACCAAACTTTTTTCGAAGGACTATTATCCATTATCTAACCATCCTGCCTTTCCAGTTGTATTTTCCACTGTTTCCGGCAATGCCGATGTAAACGATATAAAGTATATGCAACACATTTAAAGCGGGAATTAAAACCAATAACCTTCGCCTTTGCGCAAAGCCGGTCACGTCCCATAAAAATAATGTTTCTAAAATCATTTTAACCAATAATTGATAAAATGTTACCGACAAAAAACCGGGAATAAATAAGCCTGTTACAAAATTGGCAATGATACTTAAATTAAATATCCAAACAAAAACGCCCAAAACGATAATCGCTTTATTTTTATAACGGGTGCTTTTTGAAGCCCAACGTTTGCGTTGCTGAATAAATGAGCGCAGGTTTTCTTTGGCATGCGTATAAACGATAGCATCTCTATTTTTTAGAAAACCTATTTTACCTGGATATTTTGCGGCTATTTTATGAAGCAGCAGTTCATCATCGCCAGATGCCAGATCATCAATTCCCTGAAAACCACCAACCTCATAAAAAGCATTCTTCTCATACGCTAAATTAGCACCATTGCAAGTAGAAGATTGTTTGTTACCAATAGTAGAAGCACCCAAACCTATTAGATATAAAAACTCTAAAGATTGCAACCGCTCGAATAAACTTTTCTCCTCGAAATAAGCTACTGGAGAAGAAATCATTTTATAGCCCTTTTCCTGATAAAAGCTTACCACAGACGATAACCATTTAACTCCCATTTTACAATCGGCATCGGTAGTTACAATCAAATCGCCTGAACAAGATCCAATGGCAGTTTGTATGGCTTTCTTTTTATAGGAATTTAACGCTCGATCTTCATTAAGCTTAATCAGATTTACACCGCTATCGGCATAAGATGCAACAATTTCAGCAGTCCGGTCTGTTGAATGATCATCGATAAAAATAATTTCTGTTAAATGTTTAGGATAATCCTGGTTAACTAAATCATCGATTGTTCTTCTGATGTTAAGTTCTTCATCACGGGCAGCAACAATTACCGAAACCTTTGTTACAGGCTCATTTTGGCTGATATTAATTTGCTTTAAGTTGCGCCAACCTTTGATGAAGGTAAGCACCAATAAACCATAAACCAGGGTTAAAGCGGCAGATAAAAGACTAATTAGTTTTAGGAGTTCCAAAAAAATTGAGTTTAAAAACGAAATAAGTGCCTAAGATAGCAGGAATAATAATATTTATAAGCCAGATGCTTGCTGTACATGCAATAACTGCTACATGTTGATTGGTAACATGTTTGAACAATTCTACCGCAGTAACACTTCTAATGCCCACATCAAACAAATCCAGCGACGGCAGTGCAGATTGAATCAGAAATAGCAGGCAGGTCATCATAACAATATCAAGATACTGCAAGCCCGGGATAAGCCAAACAAATAAAATAAAGTACTGTGAACTAAATACAGCATATCTTGCCAAACAGAATAGGATGATTTTAAAGAGTTCAGCTTTACGATAGCGGCCTAAAATACTATAGAACTTTTTGTATTTACGGGTGAATTTGAATGATAAAAGAATGCCGTTTAGCCATTGAATATTAAAAAAGAAGACAATAAAAAACAGGCAGAAAGCGAGCGCAAGCATTGTCACAGCTAAAAAAACCAAATTATCTATCGGTACGAAACGATAAATGAAAAAACAAGCCGCTATTGCGCCAAATACATTTGTTAAAACCAACTGACCGATGTTGCCAACCGTCATGGCTACTACGCCTACAATCCTACGCTTGGGCGAAAGGAAGAAAACCCTGCCACCATACTCACCTAACCTGTTTGGGGTGAAAATAGCCAGGGTTAATCCGCAAAAAACAGATTCAATAGCCCGGTAAAAACTAATGGCCTCAATCTGCCGCATGAGTCTTTTCCACTTAGCTGCTTCTAAAAACCAGTTTACAAACATCAATAAAACCACTAATCCGATGATACTAAAAATTTCAAGCTGAGAAATTCCTTTCAACAGCGAACCGAAGTTTTCAAGATTTTCATTCGCTACGAGCTTATGGTAAATAAACCAGAAGGCAAATACAACAATTGCAGCTTTTATAAGGATGGATAATATTTTTTTATTCTTGCCTGTCAAGATTATCTTTTTAGTTTGCAAATATGCTTAATATTGCTGTAATGTTGAATGAAAAAAAGGAACGGATAATTATGGGCATCGACCCCGGCACAGCGGTGATGGGTTATGGCGTAATTTTAGAGAAGGGAAATAAAACAGAACTGATTAGTTTAGGTATAGTGAAGATGACTCACCTCGATGATCCGTTTCTAAAGCTCCAACGCATTTTCGAAAAAACAGTTGTTTTAATCGATCAATACAAGCCTGATGTTTTGGCCATTGAAGCACCATTTTACGGAAAAAATATTCAGGTACTTTTAAAATTAGGTAGAGCACAAGGCATAGCCATCGCTGCTGCACTTTCCAGAAACATTTCGGTAACGGAATATTCTCCAAGAAAAATCAAACAATCTATTACAGGAAATGGAAATGCCACTAAAGAGCAAGTGGCAGCCATGTTGCAACGCTTATTAAACTTCAAAGAAACACCGGAGTTTTTAGATGCTACCGATGGTTTAGCTGTTGCGGTTTGCCACTCATTTCAAAAAATAACTGCCGGAGGGAAATCAAAAACCTATTCGGGCTGGGAATCATTTGTAAGTGATAACAAAACTAAAGTAAAAGGCCTGGCGGTGAAAGCGAAGAAATAGAATTAGTTTCGGTTGGTTAAACACCGACTGATAATTTGATTTCAATTTTAAACGCTGATGAACAAAGTCGTTATTGCGAGGCACGAAGCGATCTCTTCAAAAATATTGCTTTGTGCCTTGCAATGAAGTGAAGATTAGAGAAATTCTTTTTCCACCAAGGGTCGGCGTCTCTACCGACCCACCGGTTAGCCACTGTTGCAAACTTTGCGACAAATAACTATTGGAATATGTTGTGGCCATACATTCGGAAAAATGATTTCCAAGTTACTGTCTATTTTCCATCAAATGCTTTGTTGCCAACTCCATTGCTATTTTGTTCTTCCTCACAAAATACCTGATGATAAAAAACACGCCTAAGCCCACTAAAAACAATATCCAAAGATTTGCCAGCGCAAGAATAATTTCCTTGAATATCGTCCAGCCGTTTAAAATGTTAAGCCAAAGCCTATTTGCGAATCCCGGGCGATAATCATACAGATTATCATTGGCTACAGTCATGGTGCTCACCGTATTATCCTGATAGAAGTTGAGTGTAATTGTACTGTACTTTACTCGAGCATCAATGCTCATATTATCAATCTTTCTGTCAACATACTCATCTTTTAATGCGAGAGATGTTTCGATGTTACCCGTTTTTTTGCTTGGGATATTTCCAATGTGTTTGGAAGCGTCTACCCTATTTTGTGCTTTTTAGTTATTGGCAAGATAATTAATACTTTGATCATCCAACTTCATTGATGAAGTATTTACAAATACAGCCATTTTAGAAATGGTATTGGTGAAATCATCCAATTTTTCTGAAGGCACCTTTGCTATTAAATAACCTTCTGTGCGATAAGATGTGATTTCTTTTAACGAATCAGTTGATTGTTTTACTTTTTCGGTTTCCTGAATAATGCTTTCTATCGAAAATTCGGCAACAGTTCCGCCCTCTGCTTTTATAGTTTTACTTAGCTGTTCTTTGGTATTTTGAACATCCTTAACCCGGAAACGCATGTCGGCCGTTTTGATTATTTTTGGTGTTGCAGCGCTATCAGGAATAACCATTTCTTTGGCTTCTGCGAGGTCTGTACTTTCACTGTTGTTTTTAGCATTTGAGCAGCCAAAAATTGTTAAAATTATGGCAATAGCAATGATATTCCTTTTCATGATTTAGTGGTTCTGATAAATTAATCATTTAAAATATTTGCTTCAAATGGCCATTTGAATGAGCGCTTTGGTTAGTTTATTTCGCTCTGTTTCCCTTTATACAAAAAACGGATTTAGGTAACCCAATTTAGATGACAGTTAACAATTGACACGTAGAAATTATCAGTTTACAATTGCGAATCTAAGGGTTACAACATTTCGAAAAGCAATTGCACTGGTTGGTAGGTAAAAGCAGTCCCGCCATACGCTGTAGCCCTCATCCGATGAAAAACGGAATTCGGGGCTGCCGCTTTTGTCGGGTTTAAAATAGTAAGGTTAACCGCTGCCAGCTAAACCTGACAGGAACGAGCACGAGCCCATTTGTTTCAAATGGGTAAGTAAAGTGGATGGCAGGACTTTCGAAACCGATAGTTTGAGAAACCTGCTTTCCTAAATATAAACAAACAAAAAAGCCGATCATATTCAAATATCATCGGCTTCTGTATCTAGAGAGAAAATATTTTATGCGTCTAAAATTTTGAATACGCCTTTAATAGCGATAATTGCACCAATGAAAAGGACGATCCATGATACTAAAGATAATACCCACGAATCGAAAGCAAAACGTGCATATGTACCCACCATACAAATTAGTACGCCAACAATCATTAATTTATAAATTCCTGGCTGGTTAGCCGTTTGCATACTTTCTGTATTGTGCTTTAATTCGTTGTTCTCCATAATCTTAATTTTTATGATGCAGCAAAAGTAATACTTATTGCTGAATAATTATAAATACTTAGTAACTTTTTAATCGTTCTAAACGCTGTTTCGCTTTATCCTTATCGGTAAGTTTTTCACCCTGATATAACGGCTTTTCCCAGTCGCCGTACATGGGATTTGGCAATACAATAAACTTCACCCCAAAAAGGTTTTGATTTTTATTTACCTGATCGAAAGTATTCTTTTCCTCCCGATAAAAAACATTACTGAAATCGCTTAAATTATCGCCACAAAGCATTAAAACATTGTGGGTTTCGGCAATTTTTTGCCTGCGAGGCTCTTTATTAGAAGTCCCTTTCGAAACCAATAAGTGTGCATCATTGGCATAAGGAAAACCAAAAGCCTGAAGGTTTTTCAAGGTAGCTGCATAATCTTTTTCATCACGATTGCTGAGGTAGAAAGTTTCGATATTTTTTGAAGCAGCAAATTTTAAAAAAGCCAACGCCCCAGGAACGGTATCAGCTTTCGATAAGTTCGTCCATTCAGTCCAATCAACCGGGTTATAACTTAAACCTTTTTTGATCTCGTGGCCCTGAAAAGGAGAATTATCCAAAACGGTTTCATCAATATCAACAATAACACAATTAGGTTTTTTACTGGTATCGGCCCACAAAACCTCTTTCAATGATAAGCGGGCAAAATTATAAGCCTGAAAACACAAAGCTCTGTATTCGCCCGATGTTTGTTGCCAAAGCACTGCGTTGGTATAATCTCGGGCTGGAGATTGTGCAATGGCCAAAAATGGAGCGGCTAGTAAAATAATGAAGATAAATTTTTTCATATTCTGGAATTATGCTACAAAGATATCAAGTCCTTTTTACGGGCAATAGATTTGTTTGATTTTAATTGATCTCGTAATCAAACGGTTAACATTTGGTCACAAAAAATTTAACTTTCTTACTCCCCTGCCTGTATTCGATCCGTAGGATTTTGTTATTTTTAAGCACACACAAATAAAATCAGTTATATGAAAACCAAAAAGTTACTAGGGCTTGCTATAGTCTTAATGTGCCTTGCTGCCTGCAAGAAAGAAAATCCAGTCATTGAGCCAACCGAACCTCCACCTGTTGAAAAACCCGATCCTTTAGAATTGCTTAGAGATTCTGTTTCATACGTTCTTGATGGAAAGTTAATGGTGCAAACAGAAACTTTAGGCCGGGGTTTAATTAACGCTAAAACAAACGTAAAGTTAGATTCATTGGTTAAACAGAAGGAATATATTTCTGGCGATCAAGACTCAGTGATGTTTGGCAGGTTTTTTAAGTTTACCGATGGAAACAGGAATGGTATAACCCTATCATTCGTGAAAAAGTATAATAAAAACCAAGCACAACCAGCAAGCAACCAAACATCATTGTTTATGCCCTTGAATAAGCTAGACTTATTTAGTGTTGGCGAGCGTAAATTTGCCCTGGATTTTAGTAGAAACAACTCACAAAATGGTGTTGTTTTCGAATTATCCGGAGATAACTATGGCCTTCAAACCAATGGTTATTCTAGTTTGGTTTACCATGCGTTATTAAAGCCCGAATTACAAAAGCAATCTAAGTTTGAAATTACCAACTTGCAAAAACTAAAATCAGGCAAATATTTGTTAGAAGCTAAATTTAATGCATCAGTCTATCGTGGAGATGGCACCAATATCAAGAAGATTGAAAGCGGTTTTATGAGAGTAAAAATTAATCCAGAGAGCATTTATTTTTAACTAAAAAAGCCCATTTCAATTAAGAAATGGGCTTTAATGTTTTTCAAGAAACTCAAGCCTTCCGACTTAAGATTTCCAGATTATATTATCCGTTCAATGCTGCTGCACCACTTACAATCTCAGTTAACTCAGTTGTAATGGCTGCCTGACGAGCCTGGTTGTATGAAAGTTTTAGGGCTTTCAATAATTCACCAGCATTTTCAGTTGCTTTATCCATCGATGTCATACGTGCGCCATGCTCAGATGCGTGAGAATCCAACACCGCTTTGTATAACTGAATTTTAATTGATTTAGGGATTAATTGCTCAACGATTTCTTCCTGAGAAGGCTCCAGAATGTAATCCACATTAGCTGCTTTTTTATCAGCTTTTGTTTCTACAGCTTCTTCAACCTTTGGCAACGGCAACAACTGCTCAGTAGTAATGTACTGAACGGCCGCATTTCTAAAACGGTTGTAAACTACTTCAACTTTATCAAACTCGCCTTTAAGAAAGCCAGCCATAATTGCATCTGTAATTTTAGTTACGTTTTCGAAAGTTAAGGCCGAAAATACTTCATTGTTGTTTCCAATAACATTGTATTTGCGTTTCTCGTAAAAATCCTGTGTTTTCTTACCAATAGATATAATGCTCACGTTACCGTTTTTCAACTGTTCGCTATATTTCTCGGCAATTAAATTATTGGCCGCTTTAATTACGTTCATGTTAAAAGCACCAGCCAAACCACGGTTTGATGATACGGTTACAATTAAAACCTTATTAGGTTCACGCTCTTGAATAAAAGGCGATGAAGAACCTTCCAAACTTGCTGATAGATTTCCCAAAATCTCTTTCAGTTTAGTTGCATAAGGGCGTAAAGCGATGATTGCATTGGTAGCACGCTTCAACTTAGCAGCCGAAACCATTTTCATAGCTTTGGTAATCTGTTGTGTTGATTGTACCGATGCAATCCGGTTTCTTACTTCTTTTAAATTAGCCATTCTTAATAAGTGTAAAGCAAAAAGTTAAAAGTAAAAAGCTTTAAACTTTCTACTTTTATTTTTCAACTCTATTAGTATTTACTTGAAATCTCTTTTGCTACGGTATCTAAAACACCAGTAATGCCATCATCAAATTTACCAGCTTTTAATGCTGCTAATGTTTCTGGGTGACGCATTTCCAATTGAGTTAAAAATTCAGTTTCAAATTCTTTAACTTTATTAACCGGAACATTACGCATTAAATTTTTAGTACCAGCGTAAACAATTGCAACTTGTTTCTCAACAGAAAATGGAGAGAATTGTGCTTGTTTTAACATTTCTACGTTACGTGCACCTTTATCTAAAACCGATTTCGTTGCAGCATCTAAGTCAGATCCGAATTTAGAGAAAGCCTCTAACTCGCGGTATTGTGCCTGATCTAACTTTAAAGTACCTGCTACTTTTTTCATCGATTTAATTTGAGCGTTACCACCCACACGCGATACCGAGATACCTACGTTAATAGCCGGACGAATACCAGAGTTGAACAAGTTCGACTCTAAGAAAATCTGGCCATCAGTAATTGAAATTACGTTAGTTGGAATATAAGCAGAAACGTCACCAGCTTGCGTTTCGATGATAGGTAAAGCAGTTAATGAACCACCACCTTTAACGATATGTTTAATCGATTCTGGTAAATCGTTCATATCTTTCGCGATATCATCATTTGCATTGATCTTCGCAGCTCTTTCCAACAAACGACTGTGTAAGTAGAAAACGTCACCAGGATATGCCTCACGGCCCGGTGGACGACGAAGTAATAAAGATACTTCACGGTAAGCCACAGCTTGTTTTGATAAATCATCATAAACAATTAAAGCTGGTCTACCTGTATCACGGAAAAACTCACCAATTGCAGCACCAGCGAATGGCGCATAAAACTGCATTGGAGCAGGATCAGCGGCCGAAGCAGCAACAACAACTGTATATGGTAAAGCGCCGTTTTCCTCTAGTGTGCGTACAATGTTCGCAACGGTAGAGTTTTTCTGGCCGATAGCTACATAAATACAGAACACAGGCTGGCCTGCTTCATAAAATTCTTTTTGGTTGATAATAGTATCGATACAAACCGCAGTTTTACCAATCTGACGATCGCCAATAACCAACTCACGTTGACCACGACCGATTGGAATCATCGCATCGATTGCTTTAATACCAGTTTGTAAAGGCTCATTTACCGGCTGACGATAAATAACACCTGGTGCTTTACGCTCTAAAGGCATCTCGTAAGTTTCACCTAAGATTGGGCCTTTACCATCTAAAGGCTCACCTAATGTGTTCACCACGCGGCCAAGCATACCTTCACCAACTTTAATAGAGGCAATTTTTTTGGTACGTTTAATTGTATCACCCTCTTTAATCTCGTCAGAAGCACCCAAAAGTACCACACCAACGTTATCTTCTTCAAGGTTTAATACAATGCCTTGCAGGCCGTTTGCAAATTCAACCAACTCACCCGATTGAACTTTAGTTAAACCGTAAACACGGGCAATACCGTCGCCCACTTGCAACACGGTACCAACTTCTTCCAGTTCGGTTTCTGATTTGAAGCCCGCCAATTGCTGTCTGATAATTGCCGATACTTCGTCTGGTCTTACCTCTACCATAATTTTAATTATATCTTTTTGTAAATGTAAATCTTGTAGTTCTTCTGTTATTCTAGTCCCGCTTTCTGCTTTAGTCTTTTTGCTTTCAGCTTCAAAGCCTATCGCTGCCAATCGGGTTTATATATTGTTGTGATGTAGTTCTTTTGTTAGTTCAGTATCCCTCATAGTTTGTAAATCCAACCTCGATACTTGATACTTAAATCTTGTTACTACTAAGCAGCAAATTCTTTTTTAAGTTTATTTAAACCACTGGCAATACTTGCATCAAACTGCTTATCGTCAACTTTTAAAATAAAACCACCAATTAGTTTCTCGTCAATTTTTTCGTTAACAATCACTTCCTTAGCGCCTAGTTCTTTTTTAACAGTTTCAATAATCTGTGCCTTAGCTTCCGCACTTAGCGCAGTGGCCGAAGTCACATCAGCAGTAACAATTCCTTTGATCTCGTTGTATTGTTTAATAAACTGTTTTGCTGTAGCAATTAAAATTGCCGAACGGCCTTTATTTACCACAGTTTTGAAAAAAGTAAGCGATAACTGACCTACTTTATCACCAAAAATTCCATTCAAAATGCCAACTTTTTTATCTAAAGGCACAATTGGATTTTTTAATATTGCTTCTAGCTCAGGAGTTTCGTCAACTACTTTTTCAAACAAAACCATATCATTGTACGATTCAGCTAAACCGTTGTTTTCAACAGCTAAGTCGATTAATGATTTGGCGTATCTGCCTGCAACTTTAATTTCTGACATATATTTGAGTTGAAAGTTAAAAGTTGAATGTTAAAAGTTTAACCCTGAGATTAAAACTTCAAACGTTGCACTTTAAACTTTATACTTTAAAACTTAATTTAATTCAACGTCTTTTAACAAATTAGCCACTAATGCTTCTTGTTTTGTTTTATCATCTAACTGCGTACGCAATACACGTTCAGCAATTTCTAATGATAATGTAGAAACCTGACCTTTAACTTCAGCTAAAGCCACTTTCTTCTGATTTTCGATTTCGATTTTAGCTTTCTCAATCAATTTAGCACCTTCAACCTGAGCTTGTTTTTTAGCTTCGTTTAAAATGCTATCTTTCAAAGTTTTAGCTTCTTTCAAAATCTCATCGCGTTCAGCACGTGCTTGTTGCATTAAATCTTGGTTCTGACTGGTTAAACGAGCCATTTCTTGCTTAGCCAATTCCGCTTTGTTCAAAGCATCATCAATACTTTGCTCACGCTCATGGATAGCTTTCATAATTGGTTTCCAGGCAAATTTACCTAGCAAAAACAACAACAATAAAAAAGCTATGCTATTCCAAACTAACAAGCCAATTTCAGGAACTAATAAATCCATCTTATATATTTAATATTCTTATTTTCAACTAATCATTTAAACAAGAACCTTAACGGCAATCCCGAAAAGGTTCTTGTATTAATTCTTTCTTTGATTATTTTGCGATCAAAGAAACTACTACTGCGAATAAAGCAACCGCCTCGATAAAGGCTGCAGCGATAAGCATAGCAGTTTGAATTTTTGAAGCGGCTTCTGGTTGACGAGCAATAGATTCCATTGCAGATCCACCAATTTTACCGATACCTAATCCAGCGCCTATTGCAGCTAAGCCTGCGCCGATTGCAGCTAATGTTCCAGTCATTTTCTGATTTATTTATATTTATTTAACAATAATGTTCTTAGTGGTGCTCTTCAACTGCCATACCTATAAACAAGGCAGAAAGAGTAGTAAAAATAAACGCCTGAATAAATGCAACCAAAAATTCAATTAAGCCGATAAACACAGCGAAGAAAATTGAAGCCGGAGCAATCCAAAGCGAGTTAAAAATAAAGATTAAGCAAAGTAACGACATCACCAAAATGTGACCCGCTGTAATGTTTGCAAATAACCTGATCGCCAAGGCAATTGGCTTGGTTAACGTACCAATCAACTCTAATGGCGCTAAAAATATCTTCATCGGAACAGGAACGCCTGGCATCCAGAAAATATGTTTCCAGTAATGTTTGTTTCCTTTAAACGTAGTAATTAAATAAGTACAAACCGCTAATACAATAGTTAAAGCAATGTTACCAGTTACGTTTGCGCCTCCCGGAAAAAATGGAACCAAACCTAAAACGTTATTTAACCAGATAAAGAAAAACACAGACAATAAATAAGGCATAAAAGCACCGTATTTATGACCCAAATTTGGTCTGGCAATGTCGTCGCGAACGAATAAAATAATTGGCTCTAAAAACGACTGTAAACCTTTTGGCGATTTACCATTTCTTTTGCGGTATGAAGATGCGATTGTACCAAATATAAGAACCAACAAAACCACTGATAACAGCATACTGAAAACATTCTTAGTTATCGAGAAATCAAGCGGGCGGGCATTGGTAACAACTTCTGCACCATCTTTCACTTCGTGAGATACAAAGGCACCATGCTCATTTGCAGTAGCGTTTGCGTAATAAATTTTGTTGTGTGCCATTACAAAACGTTGGCCACCTTTTTCTACAACATGGGTACCATCATCATTATAATTAAAAGCAGCAGAGCTAAAAGTGACTAAACCAGTATTTGTCCAAAGGATGATTGGCAAATGCAAGTGTACACCATGCTCTCCATGACCAAAAAGCGTAAAGAAGTGACTATCGCTAATGTGATGAAAAATGAATGAAGTAATATCAAAACCTTTTTCTTTTTCTTCATGCGCTTCAGCGTGGTTAACAACAGCACCTGGTTCATGAGTAGCGGCTACAGCTGTATCAACAGGTAGCGATGTAACAGTATCAGCTTGAGCGAAAGTATCATTTTTGATAGATAAAAACGCTATTAAAAGCGTAAAAACAACAATTACCTTCTTAACTTTCGACATGAAAACTTGGTTAAAATCCATTTATTGGCAGTTTTTTACTTTAAATTTTGGTGGCGCAAGTTACGCAACAAACAGTACATTTCAAAGACGGTAAACAATAAATAAAGAGAAAAAAAATTTCTATAAAAAGTACCGACCGCTTTCCTTCGCTTTTATACTGTAAATCAATACAAAAGCCAT
>NZ_AJLG01000081.1 GCF_000258495.1 Pedobacter agri PB92 | reverse complement strand
ATCCATGGCGCTGGAACAAATTCAAGGATTTTACTTACAACCAGATCAGCGAACTGATGAACAACTACGGAAGTGTAGATATCTTATGGCTCGATGGTGGATGGGTTCGTCCGTTGGAAACGGTAAACGAAGAAGTGCTGTCATGGGGCGCCAATATTCCGAAATGGAGCCAGGATATCGATATGCCGAAGATTGCTGCAATGGCCAGAAAATCACAGCCAGGTTTATTGATGGTTGATCGTACCGTTCACGGACCTTACGAGAATTACCAAACACCCGAGCAAAGAATTCCAGAAAAGCAATTGGATTATCCCTGGGAAAGTTGCATGACATTAGGCGGAGCCTGGGGTTTTGTTCCCAATGATCAATATAAATCATCAACCGAAGTAGTGCACAAGCTGGTGGAGATTGTAGCCAAGGGAGGAAGTTTATTACTCGGTGTTGGTCCGAAACCAGATGGAACCTTGCCAGAACAAGTTACGCACCAACTCAATGAAATAGGAAAATGGACTTCAAAAAATGGAAAGGCCATTTACGGTACCCGGATTACAAAACATTATAATGATGGACAAACCTGGTTTACACAAAGTAAGGATGCCAAGAAAATCTTCGCCATCTATTGTTTAAAACCTAATGAATCTGTTCCAGCAAACTTAAAATGGAAAGGTAACACACCTAAAAAAGGAAGCGATATAAGGCTTTTATCAACGGGAAAAAAGATAAAGTGGCAAAATGTGAATGGTGAAATTATTGTTTCACTTCCAAAGATTGAACAAACCGCGGCCTTAGCTTTCGAATTTACGGCTCCATAATATCCCAGTTAAAATGAAAATAAAAAACATCATCCTTTCTGTTGGATTTAGTCTTTTCGTTCTTGGAGGTCTTTCTGCATCCGCTCAGCAAAAAACAAAATTAATTTACAAAGACGCAAAGGCAAGTATTGATGATCGGGTAAAAGATTTACTGGCCAGAATGACACCAGAGGAAAAATTCTGGCAGTTGTTTATGATTCCTGGAGATTTGGATGGCGTAGATAAAAAGCGGTATCAAAACGGAATATTTGGTTTGCAGGTAAGTGCCGTGGCACAAGGTGGTGGCGGAGCCAACCAAATGTTAAGCTACAATACCACTGAAAATGCCTTTACGCTTGCTAAAAAAATCAATGCCATACAAAAATATTTTATCAATGAAACCCGTTTAGGCATTCCAATTATTGCTTTTGATGAAGCCCTTCACGGCTTAGTGAGACAAGGCGCTACTGCTTTTCCGCAGGCAATTGGTTTGGCTGCAAGTTTTGATACAACAAGCATGGCTAACGTTGCCAATGCTATTGCCCGGGAAACCAAATTAAGAGGGATAAGGGATATTTTGACTCCTGTGGTCAATATTGCTTCAGATGTGAGATGGGGCAGAACCGAAGAAACTTATGGCGAAGATCCTTTTCTTTCTTCGCAAATGGGACTTGCCTTTGTCAGTGCGTTTGAAAAACAAAATATCGTAACCACACCCAAACATTTTATCGCCAATGTTGGCGATGGTGGCCGGGATAGTTATCCGATACATTATAACGCCAGGTTGATGGAAGAAATTTACTTTCCGCCATTCGAGGCTACCATTAAACAAGGTAAAAGCCGGTCGTTAATGACAGCCTACAACTCCCTCGATGGAACCCCTGCAACTACCAATTATCAGTTGCTTACCCAAAAATTGAAAAACGAATGGGGTTTTAAAGGTTTTGTAATTTCTGATGCAGGCGCTGTTGGAGGAGCAAGTGTGTTGCACCATACTGCAAGCGGATATTCGCAATCAACCATTCAGGCAATGGAAGGCGGACTAGATGTGATCTTTCAAACAGAATTTGATCATTACAAATTATTTATTCCACCTTTTTTAGATGGTTCCATTTCGAAACAACGCATAGATGATGCAGTTTCCAGAGTACTGCGGGCAAAGTTTGAACTGGGTTTATTCGAAAATCCTTATGTATCAGAAAAGGATGCACAAAAGGCAGTTACAGATAAAAGCCATAAAATCATCGCCAAACAAGCGGCTCAAAAATCTTTCGTATTACTCAAAAATAACGAAGCCATTTTGCCATTTAAAAACGTCAAAAATATTCTTGTGTTGGGCGAAGATGCCATTGAAGCTCGTCTTGGTGGTTACAGTGGTTCAGGCAATGGAAAAGTGAACATGCTAGATGGAATTAAAAAAAGAGCAGGCGCTACGATAAAAGTAAGTTATGCAAAAGGCAGTAGCCGCGATCCACAATTGTATAAGCCCATTCCAAAAGCTTATTTGAAAATAGATACTTCCAGTGGGCTAAAGGGGGAATATTTTAATAATTTAACATTATCTGGCAAGCCCGATCTCATCAGAATTGATGAACAAATCAACTTCATGTGGACACTCTATGCGCCGGATCGGAAGTTATCAAAAGATCAATATTCTGCCCGCTGGACAGGTAAATTGATGGCTCCGAAAACAGGAGAATTCAAAATTGGGCTGGAAGGAAATGATGGATTCCGCTTATTCATCAATGATCAACTGGCTATCGATCAATGGGAAAAAACATCATACCATACCCGGTTGATTCCTTACAAATTCGAAAAAGGCAGAGAATACACTATTAGAGTAGAATTTCAGGAAACAAAGGGCAATGCTTATATCAAATTAATTTCCAATTTAGATGTTGAAGATCGCCAGGAACAGGAATTAACGGAAGCTGTTGCGCTGGCAAAACAGGCGGATGCTGTGGTTATTGCTGCCGGAATTAAAGAAGGAGAATTCCAGGACCGTGCCATGCTCAGTCTTCCGGGAAACCAGGAAAGACTAATCACTGAAGTGGCCAAAACTGGCAAACCAGTGGTGGTTCTATTGGTAGGAGGAAGTGCCATTACCATGAGCAACTGGATGGATCAGGTTTCGGCTATCGTAAATGTCTGGTATCCTGGCGAAGAAGGTGGCAACGCCATAGCGGAAACGCTTTTCGGAGACTATAATCCTGGCGGAAGATTACCAATTACTTATCCCATTCACGAATCTCAGCTGCCGCTAGTTTATAACCACAAGCCCACCGGAAGGGGAGATGACTACAATAATTTGAGTGGCGAACCATTATTCCCTTTTGGTTATGGATTAAGCTATACCAGATTTGAATACAGTGATTTGATTTTAAGTAAAAAGGAAATTAAAGCGGATGAGAAAATCACTGCTACATTTAAACTAAAAAATACTGGTGCTTTGGCCGGAGAAGAAGTTGCTCAGCTATACATCAGAGATATGCTGGCAACAGTTGCAAGACCTGTTTTAGAACTAAAAGGATTTAAACGCATCTTTCTTAAACCAGGCGAAACAAAAGAAATTAGTTTTGAAATCACACCAGATATGTTAAAAATGCTCAATGCAAATATGAAAGCTATTGTGGAACCAGGCGACTTTAGAATTATGATTGGCGCTTCCAGTAAAGCGTTAATCCTTAAGGAAACGCTTCGGGTTCAATAAGATTTTGCCTCTTTATGGTAGGTTAACCATATGTACTTAGTTAGTTATCGCCGTGAGTGCTGGTTACACTCGCGGCTTTTTTATGGTTAACTGAGGCCTTGAATGCCCAACTTTAAGGCCAATTCATTCAAATCATTTACCACTACATCAATTAATGGAATTCCGCTCACTTTTCTTTCCTGCTCAAACTCATGCTCAGGTTCACCGGGAATAATTACTTTTTTATTAGGATCAATGGTTTGAGCATTTTTAAAACGTTCTACCCAGTTATCGAGGTGGTTTTTGAAATCTTCAGCTGGGCGGAAACCATCAACACGCATGGCACCTAAGAAATGCCCCAAGCCTTCGCCAACCGGATTTGCTGAGGGCTCTAAAAAGGCTACAAAGGGTGGGACCCAAGGTCCGTAATTTGCTCCGGAAAGCACAGCTGATAAAATATCAACTGTTGCACTTAATCCATAACCTTTATGGCTGCCATGATCCTTATCACTTCCCAGTGGTAAAAGTGAGCCGCCGTTCTTCAACTCGTTTGGATCAATTGAACTCTCTCCATTTTTATCCTGAACCCAACCATCAGGAACGGGTTTGTTTGCTCTCTGTGCAATCTCTAATTTTCCATTTGCAGCAGCTGATGTAGCCATGTCTACAATTACCGGGGGGTATTTACCTGCCGGAAAAGCATAACACATTGGATTTGTACCCAACAAACGTTCATTCGCATAGGTAGGGGCAACCAGCGGACTCGCATTAGTCATGCTGATGCCAATCATATCTTTTTCAACGGCCATCAAAGCATGGTAACCTGCAATACCAAAATGGTTTGAATTTTTAACAGAAACCCAGCCACTGCCATATTTTTCGGCTTTTTCGATCGCTACTTTCATGGCGAATGGCGCCACAACTAATCCTAAACCAGCGTCACCATCAATGGTTGCTGTGGTAGGGGTTTCATGAACGATTTTAATGTTTGGCTTTGCATTAATCCTGTTCTTTTCCCATAACCTAACATAGCCACTCAACCGGGCAACGCCATGCGAATCTATCCCACGCAAATCAGAACGAACCAATACATCTGTAGCGAGTGTAGCATGTTCATCAGAGCAGCCCATTTTCTTAAAAACGTTGTAGGTAAAGTTACGGAGGTGTGATTCGGTAAAAGTGATGAAGTTCATTGTATATTTATTTGTCGTCATTGCGAGGTACGAAGCAATCTCATAATCAGATTGCTTCGTACCTCGCAATGACGGTTTGTCTACGGCAAAAGCAAAGTAAAATCGCCACCCAAAGGTTCAAAATTTTCGATGCAGGAAGAAAGAAAATCTTCCCCATAGTTCACATACATGGGGGCGAGGTTCATGGTTCTTTCTTGCATGGTTCCATTCGGGAAAAGTCGCCTTTTTACATTTTCTATTTGCATCAAAGCGGTTTCATGCTTGCGCTTTTCAGCTCTGAATAATTTCTTTTCTAAATTCTCAATTAAACGGTTGGTTTTTTGTTTTGCCGTATCGGTAGAAACAGAAAGGGTTTTATCAATCTTATAGGCATTTAACTTAATCTGATCGAAAATGCTGTTGATTGCCCTGGTTTCGTCGGCTAAACTTAATTGAGCGGTTGAGTTTTTCCTTACCCAAAGATTTTTTAATTCTTCGGTGGACAGAAAAACATCCTCCAGCGAAAAACCCAGATGATATAAATTTTCCGCACTGCGTTTATCAATCAGCAAAGCTGAATTTCGCAACAACAATACCGGGAAATCAACTTTATAGAAATCGAAATTTGCTTTCAATTGCATCCAATAAGCCACTTCGGCACCTCCGCCAATGTAGGAAATGTTTGGTAAAATCACTTCCTGGTACATGGGGCGCATCACCACATTCGGACTAAACCTTTCTGGATTTGATCCAATCTCAGCTTTCAATTCATCTTCAGTGAAACTGATATCAGTATGGTTAACCAAATACTTTCCATTTTCAAAAACCAAACGTTCCCTCAAATCATTCTTCAAATAGAAAAAGTTGATATCACGACCATTTACCTGAGCCTTAAACCCTATCTCTTCCAGCTTATTTGAACTTTCTTCAATATTTCTTGAACTATTGTGTTCAACAATGTCGGCGGTGATGATAGGAGCAAATAGTTTTTTTAATGCCGGTTCATCAGCATTTACGATCACCAGGCCATATTTCTCGAAAAGTTTATTTACTAAATATCTGGTGGCATCCGCTAAATTATCATGTTCGAGGTAAGCTTTCTCTACCAGTTTAGCAATGTGTTTTCCATTTTTGGAGATGCCTAAATAGCCTTTATAAGCGGTAACTGCTGCGGCAACAGTTTTGGTACTCAATCTGCCTGTCGCACCATTTGTAGTTTGTATCCAGCTGATGTTTTTTTCATCAACGCTTACATGATTGATTTCATCAAAATCATGATCTTCGGTGGCCATCCAATATACCGGCACAAAATTTTTATCCGGATGTGCCATCTTCAATTCAATAGCTAAATTGATGGCGGTTACAATTTTGTAAATAAAATAAAGCGGTCCGGTAAAAAGGTTAAGCTGGTGACCAGTAGTCACGGTAAACGTATTGTCTGATGCTAAAAGCTCTATGTTTTTGGTTACTGATTTATTGGTTTGGATGTGCTGATATTGCTTTTTAAGCACCTCAACCAGGATGTTTCTGTCACCCAAGAAATTCCGTTTTTCAATGGCTTCGGCCAAGCCTTCCATATCAGGGCGATAACTGTAAAAAGCCTTAAGGGCTTCTTCGTTATTGATATAATCCAAAACCAGTTTCGAAAATGAACCGGTTTCCTGATAGGAGATATATTTTGCCTGCATAATTAGCGAAAGTACTGCAAATTAAGAATATTCATCATGCTGAATTACTATTTTACAATTGTTAAATAATTATAGATTGCTTTCCACTGCACCCACTTTCTCCCTGTATAAATCAATCGGTCTGTCTAATAGCACTGCGATAACGGTTAACTCTTTATCCAATTTATCTTTAGGAATATCGATATAAACGATTCCGGGAACTTCACTCCAGTACAGTTTATTGTAAACCTCATGGGTGAGCATTGTACCTTCGCCAACAACTCTTATTCTGCTGATCTTGTTTTTTAGCCCTTTGATAGCAATTGGTCCGGTTGGTGTGCCCTCTACAAAAAGATACAAGGTTTGCTTGTCTGCAGATAGCGCCGTATTGCCGATATAATGACCAGCAGGAATTCCTGCGGTAGTTTTGTATAAAGCTTCTGCATTTTTAACTACCCAGGCATTTATACTGTTTTTTGCATTTTTCACTTCCGATTTAAAAGCTAAACCATCTGCTGCAAGATTTGTGTTACCGAAAA
The DNA here is from genome assembly GCF_000258495.1 of Pedobacter agri PB92. GTDB lineage: Bacteria > Bacteroidota > Bacteroidia > Sphingobacteriales > Sphingobacteriaceae > Pedobacter > Pedobacter agri. The sequence goes on along the minus strand of NZ_AJLG01000081.1, from coordinate 15,449 downwards.
TATTTATTCCACTATTGATATCACCGGCGAGGGTTCGCAAATTTAAGTTAGAAAAATCCATGGCATGCGTAACTTCAAATAATGCCTGTAAAGAAAGTGGTTGCTCCATTTTCTCTGAGAACAAAATTTCTTTGTTGAAGGAAACTTTTAGCACAGTGACATCATGATCAAAGTCATTTTCCTGAAGATCAAAAATATAATCCGTATCGTTAACCTTTGTCGATTTTACTTCAGATTTGCTGCCCACAACTTCAACCTTTTTTATTGTTGATTTGATGCCTTTAAGCAAGATGCCTTTCGTGGTTTTGAAATCAAGATAAATGTAGAGTTGTGTTTTATCTTTTGATAATGCTGTTTTTGCATTTACATGTCCCTCTGGAATTCCGGCTTGTGTTTCGTAAATAGCTTCGCTGTGTTTTTTAGTCCAGCGCCCTAAATCTTTCAAAATTTTAACTTGCTCCGGTGCGATGGTTCCATCCGCTTTTGGGCCGATGTCCAACAACAAATTGCCACCCATACTGATACAATCTACCAGTGTTCTGATGATCATGTTTGATGATTTGTAATGGCTGTCGTATGGTTGATAGCCCCACGAATCATTCATAGTGTAGCAAAGTTCCCAATACTTGCCTTGCGGCCTTACGGTCGGCACACCTTGTTCTGGGGTTTCGTAATCACCATGTTGATCTAATCTTGCATTGATGATGATATTCGGATTTTTAGCTTTTAGTATACTATGAACTTTATTGCTTTGCCATTCTTCCGGTGTATGCTCCCAGTCGCCATCGAACCAAAGCAAATCAGGATTATACTTTGAGGAAAGTTCCTTAAGTTGTGCATGATAGTAGCTTACAAATGTATCCCACCGTTTAGGTTCCTTGTTAATGTCGTAACGTTTTCGCTCCCGGGTAAAAATATCATAGTCTGGATAACTCCAGTCGGGAAGTGAAAAATAAAGCCCTGTTTTCAATCCTGATTTTTTAAGTTCGCTAACAAATGGCGTAATTAAATCTGTTCTTGCCGCACTGTGATTTAAGGTTGTGGTTGCTTTTGAGGCCTTACTGTCCCAAAGCGCAACACCATCATGATGTTTGGTAGTAATCACCGCATATTTAGCACCGCTTCCTTTGATTAAATTTACCCATTCCTGCGGACGATAATTTTCGGCACCAAATCCAGCTGATTGTTTCATGTAGGCGTCGTGGTTGATGTAGTTATTAAAAAATGACCACGATTCTGAAATCCCATTTACAGAATAAATACCCCAATGAATGAAAATGCCCAGTTTGGCATCAGCAAACCACTGCATTTTTTGTGGTTTTGGACTATTATTTTGTGCCCTGGCTTGTATGCTAATTAACAAAATAAAAGTTAACAGCCGATTTAAAATGCTCATTTAATTTTTTTAGATGACGATTAAATATAGCGCTTTGGCTGAAAAAAATGAAGATATTTTTAGCGCTTTGGCATGAAACCTTTAATAGTTGTAGCACCAGAAACCAATTAAACAGGATAGGAGTGGCATATTTTTTTGCTGCACTCGACGGCTCAGAGTAACAGTAAAAAATAATGTATAACAAATAGCCCGACTTACATTGATTTGCGCAGCTTAAATGTTGTGTTAATATTTTTTAGTTGAGAAGAATTTAAGCAAAAAAAAACCGGCCTTGAATAAACAAGACCGGTTGTAAAATATTTGGTTTTAGTGATTTACCATTTTTTTCTGCGTTCGCCACTTCCACCTTCTCTGCTACCACCTTCTCTACGTCCGCTTCCGCCTTTTTCATCACGGCTGCGTCCAGAGAAATCTCTGAAACCACCACCAGCGTTTCCACCTTCACGACTACCGCCTTCACGTCTTCCGCTACCACCAGATGATCTTCTGTCGCCGCCACGGAAACCACCGCCACCGCCGCCTCTGCGTTCACCGCCGAAACCACCGCTACGTCTTTCTCCGCCACCGCGTCTTTCACCACCATCACGTCCACCATCTCCGCTTTTTTCAATACGAACCTGACGGCCATTGAATTCTACAGATTTAAATCCTTCGAAAACTTTATCAGCTACATCATCTTCTACTTCAAAGAAAGAGAAAACACCTTTTAAATCAATTTTACCAACGCTTTTGCCAGCAATTTTTCCGTTGTTACAGATAAATGATAACATGTCGCCACGGGTAAACTCATCTACCGAACCTAAGTTGATAAATAAACGGGTGTAACCTTCGCTACCACGTCCGCGTCTTTCACCACGCTCACCTCTTTCACCACGGTCATCGCCAACAGCTGCATTTAAATCAGGTGCTTTAGAATAGTAGTCTAAGAAACGGTTGAACTCTAATGAAGCGAAACGTTTGATTACATCTTCTTTAGTTAAGTCAGCAAATTCATCCATAATACGAGGAATGTACTGATCGATTTGTTCGTTGTTAACTTCTACATTATGTACTTTATGTACCAATGAAAATAATTGTTTCTCACAAACATCAAATCCTGTAGGAAGTTCAGCTTTGGTAAATTGTTTACCAATAATACGCTCCAACTGGCGGATTTTTCCTAATTCTTTAGAGTTGATGATACAGATTGAAATACCTGTTTTACCGGCACGACCAGTACGGCCAGAACGGTGAGTATAACTTTCAATTTCATCAGGTAAAGAATAGTTGATTACGTGAGTAACGTTGTTTACATCAATACCACGGGCAGCAACATCAGTAGCAATTAACAATTGCATGTTACGCTCACGGAAACGTTGCATTACCTTATCACGTTGTTGTTGCGATAAATCGCCGTGTAAAGCATCAGCATTGTAACCATCTTTAATTAAATGCTCGGCAACATCTTGTGTATCCAATTTGGTTTTACAAAATACTACTGCAAAAATTTCAGGGTTGAAATCTACAATACGTTTTAAGGCAGCGTATTTATCACGGGCACGAACAATATAATATTCGTGTTCGATGTTAACGTTACCTGTGTTTTTTGTGCCCATGGTTAATTCAACAGGCTCATGCATGTATTTTTTAGCAATACGGCGAACTTCTGCCGGCATGGTAGCCGAGAATAACCAGGTTTTTTGTTCATCAGGAGTAGTTGATAAAATATCGTTGATGTCATCCTGGAAACCCATGTTTAACATCTCGTCTGCTTCATCAAGCACCACATATTTAACATTTGAAAAATCAATGGCTTTACGGCCAATGATATCCAACATACGGCCGGGCGTGGCCACTACGATTTGAACGCCTTGGCGTATTTCACGTAGTTGTTGCATAATGTTCGCGCCACCGTAAACGGCAACAACGTGGGCATTAGCAATGTTTTTAGAAAAGTTTTTAAGGTCGTTAGCGATCTGCAAGCATAACTCACGGGTAGGGCATAAAATTAATGCCTGTGGTTTATTAACTTTAAAATCGATTAGTTCTAACAGCGGCAAACCAAATGCGGCTGTTTTTCCTGTTCCTGTTTGGGCCAAACCAACAAAATCATTAGTGCCTTCTAACAGTACAGGAATACTTTGCTCCTGAATAGGCGTTGGAGTTTCAAATCCAAGCTCTTTTACGGCATTAACGACGTCATCACTTATCCCCAATAATTGAAATGGGTTTGTCATTCGTCTTTTATTTTTAATTGAGCCGCAAAGGTACGGTTAATAATCCGTATTTTACTGATAGTTAAGGAAATAGTTTCTTGGGCTAAATATTTGAAAATAAGGAAGAAACAAATGATACAAAAAAGAAGATGAAAAGTGGATGATGTGCAAGTTTAAAAATGCTTCTTAAAATCTTCTATAAACATTTCGTTTTGAAAAGCATAACATGTACGCTGTGCTGTAAAATAGGCCTGCTTTACACTGCAATCTTTTGAATTGTTGCTGTCATACTGAGGACGAAGCATCTCTTTCATTCAGTTGCAGATGCCTCGGTCCTCAGCATGACGTTATGGATAACTGATAAAAGTGTTTCCGTTACAACCGGGTTTAAAAGGCAAAATTGTATAAATATTAACGCAACCTTTCTGCAGAGCGGATTAACCTTTCATCATTATTAATACCGAAAATCGCCAGCACTAAAAATAAGATTGCAACCGCAGGTAGATAAGCTCCAACGCCGAAAGAGGCACCTTCGATGCCACCCGGAAGTTGTTTAAGGTAGATGCTACACCAAACAGCAAAGCCTATAATTGCAACGATGGTAAAAATAATTATCTTCTTTTGTAGGCTTCTTCTTTTAAAATTAAAGATATTAATGAAGCAAATTAGTGTGATGAGTATAGCGGTGGATAATATTGGGATATTCGTTTTTACCAGTAAACCATCGCCGCTGTAAGATTGCTGTATTCCTTTTATATAAACTGTTGATTCCTGAACGCCGAGGTTGGTTGCAATTGGTAAAAACAACATTAAAATTAAAACAATTGTTGCCAGTAAAAGCCAGATCGTTTGTATTCTTTGTATCATGTTAAGTTAATAAAGTGTACAAATATATATTTAATTCCATTTTACAGGCTTATCTAATAAAAGGAAAAAGTATTTTTGCATCGTTTTGAATAAAAAAAGGTATTTCATACAAATTGCATACGATGGCAGCCAATATCACGGCTGGCAAATTCAACCCAATGCCATTACCGTTCAGGAGTTGTTGGATAAAGCGATGTCTACTTTTTATCGACAGCCGATTGAAACGTTAGGTTGTGGCCGTACGGATGCTGGTGTTCATGCTACTGAATTTTATGCGCATTTCGACGTAGAAAATCTGGAAGAGTCAAAAGTGTTGCAAGCTGTTGCAGGAATTAACGCAATGTTACCCTATCAAATCGCCGCAAAAAGAATTATTCCAGTTCACGAAGAAGCGCATGCCCGATTTGATGCCACTGCAAGAGCTTACAAATATTACCTTCATTTCGAAAAAGATCCTTTTAAATTAAACCGGTCATGGCTGGTTAAAGACAAGCTCGACTTAAATTTAATGAATCAGGCGGCGGCGTTGTTGCTGGATTACACCGATTTTTCTTGTTTCAGTAAATCAAATACCCAAACTTTTACCAATAATTGTAAAATTGTAAAAGCTGTTTTTGAAGAAACTGATGGAGGTTTGGTGTTTACCATTGAAGCCGATCGTTTTTTACGTAACATGGTGAGGGCAGTTATGGGTACCTTGGTCAGGGTAGGGAAATATGAAATCAACCTGGAAGAATTTAAAGCAGTAATTGAAAGTAAAAACCGAAGCAAAGCCGGACAATCGGTACCTGCCTGTGGTTTGTATTTAGTGAAAGTAGAATATCCGTATTTAAGGTAGTTTGAAGTAATGAGTTGGCAGTTTCATTTACCATTCGAGATAAAACATGAAAAATATTTATTAAACCTTTTTAGAAAACACTTTCAAACCTATAACTTATAACCCTTAAAAATGGCAGTAACAGGCGAAGTATACAACACAGGATTGCTAAAACGTATTTTTCAATATGTGAAGCCTTACCGTGCTGTTTTTGTATGGTCGGTTATTCTGACCATTCTGCTTGCTGCAATTTCTCCGGTTCGTCCTTTCCTTATTAAATATACGCTTGATCATTATATTTTACTGGGTAATTATTCAGGTTTGGTAAAGATGACCATGCTGATGATTTTTATGTTGATCTTGCAAACGCTGATTCAATATAACCATACGCTTTTAACCAACACACTTGGGCAATCGGTAATCCGCGATTTAAGAATCAAAGTTTTTAACCATATTACCAGTTTACGTTTAAAGTATTTTGATAAAACCCCAATTGGCCAATTAATCACCCGCACCGTTTCTGATTTAGAAACCATAGCTGATATTTTTTCTGAAGGATTAATTTCGATGATTGGCGATTCGCTGCAGGTGGTAGTAATCGTGGGCGTAATGCTCTACACCGATTGGGAGCTGAGTTTAGTGGTGCTTTTGCCAATTCCGTTGTTAATTATCGCAACACGGAAGTTTCAGAAAGCCATTAAAGTTGCCTTTCAGGAAATCAGAAATGAAGTTTCTAACCTCAACACCTTTTTGCAGGAGCATATCACAGGTGTTTCTATCGTTCAGTATTTCGCAAGAGAAAGACAGGAATACAAAAAGTTTTACGCCATTAATAAACGCTACCGCGATGCGAACATCCGTTCTAACTGGTATTATTCCATATTTTTTCCTGTTGTTGAATTAATTTCTGCCATGTCGTTAGGTTTGCTGGTGTGGTACGGTGCAAAAAGTATTCTGGAGAAACCGCTGGATGTTACACCCGGAACCATTACACAATTCATCATGTATTTAGGGATGGTTTTTACGCCAATCCGCCAGCTGGCGGATAAATTTAACACCCTGCAAATGGGTATGGTTGGTGCAGAACGGGTATTTAAAGTATTAGATACGGATGAGGTTACGGTGAATACCGGAACGGAAAAACCAGCCAAACTTGATGGAAACATTAAATTTCAAGATGTCTGGTTTGCCTACAACGATGAAAATTACGTGTTGAAAGACTTGTCTTTCGATGTTAAAGCAGGAGAAACAGTGGCGTTGGTTGGTGCAACCGGTGCCGGAAAGTCGTCAACCATTAATATTTTGAATCGCTTTTATGAAGTGAAAAAAGGTGAAATTACAGTGGATGGAATTCGTATCGAAGATTTTGACCTCGACTATTTGCGGAGCAATATTGCTACCGTGCTGCAAGATGTTTTTCTTTTTTCAGATACCATTTTAAATAACATCACTTTAAATAATCCTGAAATTACAATTGAGGAAGTGGTAAATGCAGCTAAAAAAGTTGGTGCACACGAATTTATCGAACGTTTGCCTGGAGGTTATCAATACAATGTGATGGAAAGAGGTGCTACGCTTTCTGCCGGACAAGCACAGCTCATATCTTTTATTCGTGCCCTGGTGCACAACCCTGCCATTTTGGTTTTAGATGAGGCAACTTCATCTGTTGATACTGAAACCGAATTGTTAATTCAAAAGGCCATTGATAATTTAATGGATGGACGAACTTCAATTGTGATTGCACACCGCTTATCTACCATTCAAAAGGCAAATCAGATCATAGTATTAGATAAAGGGGAAATTAAAGAAAAAGGAACCCACCAACAATTGCTGAAGCTAAATGGTTATTACAAAAAGCTTTACGATCTTCAGTTCTCATCAGGAGGAATAGCAAAAAGTTCTTAAAAATGATTATGTTTGGTTTTCCTAACAAACCTGATCATTGAACGCCTCGAGAAATAGTGAGCACGATAAAATACTTTTTGACTTATTAAAGCAAGGAGATGAGGCCGCATTTGGTGAAATTTATAAACTTTATTGGGTAGAACTTTACAACGCGGCTTACAAGCGTTTGCCTGAAAAAGAGAAATGTCAGGACGTTATTCAAAACGTTTTTACCGATCTCTGGAACAGGAGAACGGAGCTTGATTTAGAAAAACCAGTCGCTTATTTGCATACGGCTGTTCGTTTTCAAGTGTTGAAACACATTGCCAGAACGCCAAAAAACAACTATTTCGCTACATCTTTTGAAAATCAATTAATCTCTCCGCTTGATGCAGATGGTGCACTATTAGATCGAGAAGCAAAGCTTTTAATTGAATTATTTATTAAAGCACTGCCCGAAAAACGCCGAAAGATTTTTTTAATGCATTATTTTGAAGGTTTATCAACAGCGAGAATTTCCGTAAAGCTTAATATTTCTCAAAAAACGGTTCAAAATCAGTTAACCACGGCGACGCATGCTTTAAAATTTCGCTTGACCCACCTTTTTTTTGCTTGTTGCTGCATTTTGCCTCTCATTCTTGAAATAATTTATCCATCGAAATTAAATCTTTGAAAAAAAATTAAAATAATTTTGGGATATTTTTAAGTTTCTGGTACATGTATATATAAATGCCAGAACTATGGGTAAGTTTTTTCCTCAAAAAGATCTACAAGATATTATTAAGCGTTATGTTGCTGGCCATGCAAGCGCCGAAGAAATACGTTTCATAGAGGAATATTATAATTTTTTGGGGGAGGGAGCGGATAAAATCGGGGAGACAGATGAAATCAGTAATCTTGAATTACAGACTTTCAAATCTATTCAGGCCAATATTGCTTCTCAGCAGAAACCTCGAAGTATACCTTTCTATAAATATGCAGCGGCTGCCGCACTATTGATCACATTATCGACTGGTTGGTATTTTTTATTAAATAGGAAATCGTTTACTACGGCAACGTTACCCTCAGCAAAAATTGAAAATCTTGATATTTTGCCAGGTACTGATAAAGCCACTTTAACATTAGCCAACGGAACAAAAATTGTATTGGACGATGAAACGCCTGAAAACATCAGTGATAGGCATGGCGTTAAAATTTCAAAAACCAAAGATGGTCTACTGGTTTATACTGTTGCAGGTAGCCAAGATTCATTAAATACTACGGCATACAATACCATAAGCACGCCGAAAGGCGGGCAGTACCAGGTTATATTGCCTGACGGCACAAAAGTGTGGTTAAACGCAGCATCATCATTAAAATATCCTGAAGTATTTTCGGGTAAACAACGCTCGGTTACCCTTACTGGAGAAGCCTATTTCGAAGTGGCAAAAAACAAGGCAAAACCATTTGAGGTGGAGACTCAAAATCAACATGTGGTGGTATTAGGTACCCACTTCAATATCAATGGTTACATGGATGATCATACCATTAAAACCACATTACTGGAAGGCCAGGTGAAAGTCAGTAATTTGAAATCTTCTAAAATTTTGAAGCCAGGTGAACAAGCCATTGCCGGCTTAGCAAAAAACTCAACAATCAATGTATCAACTGATGTAGATATAAACGACGAAACTGCCTGGAAAAATGGCCTTTTCCAGTTTAATGATTCTGATTTAAAGATTATTTTGAATCAACTCGAAAGGTGGTATAATATCAAAATCGACTATTCTACGGTTCCAAACAAAAGGTACAATGGTATGGTACCCAGAAAATCGAAATTATCTGAAGTGTTAAAAATGCTGGAAAAAACAGGCAATATCAAATTTGAACTTATAGAAGGTCGGCAGTTAAAAGTAATCGCTGATCATAAATAAAGAATAATCGGCTTAACCGCCACCAAACAATAACTAATCAATTAACCACCTTAAACCCAACTGAATGTATGAATCTTTACACTCAAGGTAGTCAACCCATGGCCGAAAAACCAATGGGCTTTACTACAAATTACTTAAACCAACAATTTATTAGGGCTATGAAAATTTTTATTTTTCTAATGACTGTTTTATGCATTCAGGTAAGTGCTGCTGCATTTTCTCAACGCATCAATATTAGCCAAAAAAATGTGCCATTGGTACGTGTTTTAAAGGAAATCAAACGCCAAACCGGCTATTTCTTCTTGTATGATAGTGATTTGGTTCAGCAACAATCGAAACCAGTAACCATCGACTTGAAAAACGCTGAGCTGAATGATGTGTTGACCCAAGCCTTAAAATCACAGCCTTTTGGTTGGGAGATTAAAGAGAACACCATCTTAATTTTCCCAAAAGCAAATCGCAATGAGGCTGCAAAAGCCATTGATGTAACAGGTAAAATTGTTGATGAAAACGGAAACCCAATGCCGGGCGCTTCAGTACGTGTTAAAGGGCAGTCTGCAATCTCTGTAACAGATGCTAATGGAAATTTCATCATCAGAAATGTAGATGAAAACGCAACTTTAGTTATTTCTTATATCGGTTATACCGATAGGGAAGTAACTGCAAAAGCACAATTGGGATCGTTGAAGCTAACACCATCTGCCGGAACATTAAGCGACGTGGTGGTTACAGGTTATACCAATTACACCAAAACGCAATCTGCCGCGGCCAGTTCTTTAGTTAGCGCTGAAAAAATTAATACCGTTCCGGGATTAACAGTGGATCAAATTTTACAGGGTCGCGTTCCGGGTATGAGTGTTATTTCTACTTCTGGTCAGCCAGGCCAAAGTGCCTCGGTAGTGATCCGTGGTATTGGTAGCGTAAATGGTTCATCTACACCATTATTTGTTTTAGATGGTGTGCCAATTGAAGCCGGATATTTTCAAACCATCAATCCAGAAGATATTGAATCTGCGACGGTTTTAAAAGATGCATCAGCAAAAGCATTATATGGATCAAGAGGATCGAACGGGGTAATCGTGCTCACAACCAAAAAAGGAAAAGCCGGTAAAGTTGCTGTTAATTATACTTCGCAATATGGTTTCTCTAACTTAAGCAGACCAAATTTCGAAATGATGAACACTTCGCAACGCTTACAGTTCGAAGAGGAAATAGGTGCAAGTTTCGGCCGTAACATTGGTCCAGGCTGGACATATTCTCCAAAAAACCCAACCTATGCTGCAGGAACGGCAGCATCTCGTGCCCGTGCGGATTATATCATTGACAGTTTAAAACAAATTAATACCGATTGGAGAGATATTTTCTTCCAACGTGGTAAATTCCAGGAACAGCAAGTAAGCATCAGCGGTGGAAACGAGAAACTACGCTTTTATAACTCATTAAATTATTATAGCCAGGAAGGTGTAGCAAAACGTACTGGATTGGACCGCTACTCTTTAAGAAGTAACCTGGATTTTAATGATGGTAAATTTAGTGGAAGCACAAATGTATCCATCGGTTATTCGCAATCCAGCTTTACTGAAGGCGAGGGTGGAACTGGAGCAGGAACAGCAATGGCCTCTGTTTATTATGCTTTGCCTTACGAAAATCCTTATGCATCTGATGGTACATTGGTACACCCAGGAAACAGATCTCAATATTTTATTTTAGATCAGCGTGAAGGTAGTCAGGCTTTAGAACGTTTGCTAAATTCATCAGATAAAACAGAACAGTTTAAATCAATCATCAGCACCAATTTTGCTTATCAGATTTTGCCAGAATTGAAGATTACAACCAGGGCAGGTATCGATTACCGTCAATCTACCGATCAGCAATTTGTTAATCCTGATTCATATTATGGATCAAGAAGTGTTGCAAACACCTTGGGTGGAAAAGGTCGTTTAACGGATGCAAGCAGAAGAAACTTCAACATTATTTCAACAACTGGTTTAACTTACGCTAAGAAATTCAACGAAGTTCATGATTTTGAAGCTTCTGCTTTCTATGAGTACGTTTACAACAATTACAACTCATTTGGTTTCAGTGCTTACGGTATTGATGGTCGTTTACCAGAAACACCAGCAGGTGCAACAAATGGTAGTGCAACATTTTTACCAAGTACTACTGGTGGCAAAACTAAAAATGCTTTAGCATCAATCATGGGTGTAGCGAGATATACTTATGATGATAAATATACCTTGACGGGAAGCTACCGTTACGATGGATCGACCAGAGTGGCGCCAGAAAATAAATGGCATGGTTTCTATTCATTTGGTGCAAACTGGAATGTTAAAGGAGAAGAGTTCTTAAAGAATAATGAATTAATTAATGATTTACGTTTAAGAGCAAGTTACGGTATCACGGCGAGTCCTTTCGGTGGCGATTTCTTGTATTTACCAACTTACGCAGTAAACACCTCTTACGGCGGTGCAGCAGCATTAAGGGCAACTACGCCAGGTAACGATGCATTCGACTGGGAATATGTAAAAGAATTTAACACGGGTTTTGATTTAGCCATGTTGAAAAACAGATTGCGTGTAACAGTTGATTACTACAATAGAAAAACCACCAATATGTTCATTAATCAACCACTTTCAGCAACGTCGGGTTTCAGTGAATTGAATTTAAGTGCTGGTGTAATGAGGAACAGAGGGGTAGAATTTGAGGTGAGCGGAGATGTGATTAAAAACCAGGATTTCATCTGGACAATTGGTGTTAACGCTGGTTACAACAAAAACAAAATCCTGCATGTTACCGATTTAGTGGATTCATATCCTGATGGTGACACCAGGATTTTGAAAGTTGGGTTGCCATACGGAACTTATTATGCTCCGGATTGGGCAGGTGTTAATCCGCAAACCGGAGAACCTCAATATTATAACCTGGATGGATCGATTACTACAGCATACAACGTAAATACGCAAAGTAACACCAATTCGGGAAGTTTATATCCGACCTTTACAGGAGGTTTTAATACTTCATTAAGTTACAAAGGCATTACTGCATCTGCATTATTTTCATTCGTATCTAATGTAATGCGTTGGAATAACGAAGATTTTTATAACGAAAACCAACGGTATGCGACGAGTAACCAATCGGTGAGGATGTTAGACAATAGATGGCAGGTACCAGGTGATACAGGAAATGATGCCATCTTACAAAAATTCGATCTTCCACGAAACTTTACTTCAAAAGATATTCAGGATGCTTCGTTCTTAAGATTGAGAAATGTAAACATTGGTTATGCTTTACCAAAAAGCTTACTGGAAAAAACTAAATTCATTAAGGGGGTTAAAATCTTCGTTCAAGGTCAGAATTTATTAACCTGGACAAAATGGAGAGGTTTAGATCCTGAAAATAATGCAGTTTACGGTCGTTTTCAATATCCAAATACCAGAACGTACACAGCAGGCTTAAACGTTAACTTTTAATATTTACAGCAATGATTAATAAAATATATCAAAAATACGTACTTATATTTTCGTTGTTAGTTTTAACATCGTCTTGTGCAAAGTTGGATTTAGTCCCAACAGATACCATATCCCCTGATAAGGCCTACAGAAACATCAGTGATATCAATTTAGGCGTTTTGGGTGCTTATGCACTTTTAGATGGCGGCACCATCGGTGTAGTCTCTACGGTTTCAGATGAAGCAACCTTCCCAACAGAAAATACGGTTGGCAATAGCGATGCTTTCAGATGGTTATATAATGCCGGAAGTGGCTCTGTTACTTCTCAGTATTATACTTTCTATGTGGCCATCGATCGCATCAACAGAACCTTGGCAGGTTTAGATGCACTAACGTTAACAGGAGCCGATGCCACTACCGCTTCTCGTTATCGTGGAGAATTGTTGGCGCTACGGGCTTACTTTCATTTTGAACTTTTGCGTAACTACGCATCTTCTTATCAAACAGGTGCACTGGGCGTTCCTTATATGAAAGCCTCAGCAATTATTTATCCTGCAAGAGATAATTTCGAAGTGGTTGTGGCCAATGCAAAAGCAGATTTAGTGGCTGCAAAACCGTTAATTCCGACCACTTTTACAGATAAAACCCGGATTACCAAAGCGGCTGTTTCAGCCATTCAGGCCAGATTGGCTTTGTATGAGAAAAACTGGAGCGAAGCCATCACTTATGCGAACGAGGCGATTGCAGCTTTTCCACTGGCTACAAAAGCACAGTTTCCAGGCATCTGGACGGATGCAAATGATAGCGAAGTCATCTGGAAAGCAAAACGTGTTGGTACAACAGATTCACGTTTAGGCGATTTCTTTTTCCGCCAAACTGGGGGAATTGTTTTATATGCGCCAGCTTTTAAATTGATCAACACTTTTGATAAAGTGAACGATTTACGCTATCCGGCATACATCAGATTTGATGCAACAAGAACAGGAACCAGATCTCAATATTTGGTAAATAAATATGTTGGAGGTACTTCAACAGCTCCAGGTTTAACTGATATTAAATTATTCCGAACCGGAGAAATGTATCTGATTAAAGCAGAAGCTGAAGCAGAATCTACTGGCGATGCAGCAGGAGATTTGAACGCTTTACGTAATGCCCGAATCAATGGTTATGTAAATGCTACTTTCGCTGATAAGCCAACTTTAATTGCGGCTATTTTAGAAGAGCGTTATAAAGAACTGGCTTTCGAAGGTCATCGTTTTTTTGATTTAAAAAGAAGAAGTTTACCTGTGGTAAGATTAGCTGCTGATGCTGCAAATGCCTCTGGAGCGATAACTTTGCCAATTACTCAGGCGCAGTATGCATTTCCAATTCCTGCCGCAGAAATTTCTGTAAATAAACAAACCGTTCAAAACCCTAATTACTAGGCTAATTATAAATAATTATTCCTGTGCCTTGTCATGTTGAGCTTGTCGATACGCAAATAGATATTTTTGTTTGCTTTCGGCAAGCTTTGGGTGATAACGAATTAGCCTGTTAAATTTTAAAAATGAAACAATTTTTTCTTTTTCTTTCAATGGTTTACTGCTTTTCCGTGATGGGCTGCAGCAAAAACATCGATACGCCAAATCCTCCCTCAACAGGCGGCGGTACGGCAACACCAAATGCTAAACGCCGGCCAGCTTCTATAGGCGTTGTTGGCGATACTTCTAATGTGGTGAAGCCTACAAACGGTGGAATGGTTTTAATGGGTGGCGGTGCTGATGTGGATGCGGCTTTTAAATGGATGATTGAAAGAAGTGGAGGAGGTGATGTTGTCGTATTACGTGCCACCGGAACGGATGCTTACAACCCGTACATTAACGGATTGGGTAGCGTAAATTCTGTAGAAACTTTGCTGATCAATACCAAAGCATTGGCGAACAATGATACGGTGGCTTACATCATTAGGAACGCAGAAATGGTTTTCATCGCCGGTGGCGATCAATCTGATTACATGCGAAATTGGAAAGGAACTAAAACCGAACAGGCATTAAATTATTTGTTAAATGATAAAAAAGCGCCCGTTGGCGGAACAAGCGCTGGTTGTGCCATTTTAGGTGGATTTTATTACAGCGGAGAAACTGGTGGCGTTACCTCTGCACAAGCTTTAGCCAATACTTATGATGCCAATATTACACTCTACAATAACGACTTTTTGAAAGCACCGTATTTGCAAAATGTAATTACTGATCAGCATTATTTAACCCGCGATCGCGATGGAAGATCTGCTGTGTTTCTAGGTAGGATCAATAAGGATTGGAAAACCCCGGCTAAATGTATCGCAGCTGATGAACGTACTGCTGTTTGTATTGATAAAGATGGAATGGCCAAAGTTTTTGGAGATTATTCGGTGACCAGACCTTACAGTTATGCCTATTTCATTTCTTCTGATGCAGGTAAACAGCCCGAGCAAATGGAAGCTTTTAAAAAAGCAATCTGGAACAACGGTGAAAAAGCATTGGCAGTTTATGAAATTACGGCCTCGGTTAATGGTGGCGGAAACTTTAATGTTGCTAACTTTAAGGCTAATGAAGCTACAGGTGGAAAATGGTATTGGTGGTGGATTGATAACGGAGCGTTAAATAAAAAAGATCAATAGATAAAAATGAGAGCATTAAAATTATTTGCGGTAGTATTATTCAGTGTACTTACATTGAATGTTTCGGCACAGCAGAAAAAATATGTAATGGTAATTCACGGCGGTGCCGGAACCATTTTAAAGAAAAACATGACGCCTGAAAAAGAGGCTGCTTATGTAGCGGCTTTAACACAGGCTTTGCAGGCCGGTTACGCCCAGATCAAATCCGGGAAATCCAGCTTAGATGCGGTGGAAGCCACCATTCATGTTTTGGAAAATGATCCCCATTTTAATGCGGGTAAAGGTGCTGT
>NZ_AJLG01000080.1 GCF_000258495.1 Pedobacter agri PB92 | reverse complement strand
ACGTACACACTCATCACGATTTTGGCATGGCTGTAGAATAGCAGGATGTTCACCACATAATGCAGCAGGTAATAAACCAGCCTTTCGAGGGAGCCTGATGCCAGAGCGATGGTAAAGGATTCATAGACCATAAATATCGTCCATCCGGCGAGGTGCCGGCGGAGGTTGTGCCAGAAATTTTTGGAGTTAAAAAAGGGTCTTGCGTAAGTCGTCATAGGCCTTGCGTAATAGGTTCTTTAATGGTTTTTCTTGGGGCTACTTTCCTCCATGAAACAATACAGCTACACTAAACTGAGCAGGAAAACGGTTTTTGTTTACCGCTCCAGGGAACACAAAAAAGGGATGAGTACGGATCCGACCGAAACCAGCATCACCATTATCGTAACGGGTACGGGCGTGGTTAACGGAAAGTCTCCATCCGCTGGAAAGCATTAATTTCTTTTGGATTTCCAGATGTTCTCCTTGATGAACTGTTGGAACCTGTCTTTATAGGGGCTGCTCATCGGGATGGGATGTTTGCCTAGATAAACGATGTTGCCTACAATACGCGTTACGTAGGAACCGTTTATCAGGTAAGATTTATGGACCCGGAAAAACTGGTCACCTCCGCAGAGTATCTCCGAGAGTTCGCTGATGGTCATGTAGATGGTGTGCCGCTCTTCTGCGGTAAAGACATCGACATAATTCCCGGCCGCCCGGATGTGGGTGACGGCAGATATTCCGATTGCGTCTATGATCCCGCGTGGACCGGGCCGGAAGAAGGCCAGGTCATCATAATTGAATTTCTTTATTTGCTTCACAAAACATTCTTTCAGTACCCTGTTGACGACTTTGGCGAAGGTTTCCAGTTCGATGGGCTTGAGCAGGAAATCCCTGGCGCGTACGTCGAAGGCTTTGAGGGCATAGCGATCGTGGGCGGTGGTGAAGATGATATTGGGTGATTGTGTCTGGAGGTTTTCTGCCAGCTGTATGCCGGATATTCCGGGCATGTCGATGTCGAGGAAAATCAGGTCGATGTTTTGGTCGTGGTTAAGTTCGCTGAGGGCGTGAAGGGGTTTGGTAAATGTTTTCAGTACATGGAGATTGGGGAATTCTTCGATGTGATCGGTGAGGATGGCAATAGCAGACCGATCGTCGTCAATGATGACGCAATTGTAGGTTTTTTTCATAAACAATAGGTCGGTTACCGCAAGTTAATAATTTTATACTCTTATTAGGAATACATAAATGTCACTAAATGATTACTTTAGCTCCAACAGTTCGATTTAGTTCAGATGATTGTTTGATTCTAGAATAGATTGCCCATTTCACTAGCAATAAATTTTCGCAAAGTTTTGTTTGCTGGCATGATAGAAATTGGCAAGAAGGGGCAACCATTTTGATTTGTCCGATATACATACATGTATCGATTTTTACTCGAAAAATTTTCAAGGTTCATTTTTGATTTTTTTGAAAAACTTCAATGTTATGGAAATTTGTATTAACATTTTTTATAACATAACTCTTGAACAAAATCTCGCTACTCACCTGAATCCTAATCTGGAAAAAAATAACTCATCTGTCCTCTAAAAAAGGCAATACTAGTTAGGTGATTTCATTTGTTTCAACTCTTTTTCGTATTGCGGGTTTGAGCTGCCGCTAAGTCTGATAGCTTTTTCCATCGACTGAATTGCCTCTTGCTTTTTTCCAACTTTAAATAAGAGATTGCTGTAGGTATTTATGAACCATGGTTTTTCAGAGTCTTGGGCTTCAAGCACCTTTTTAGACCAGTCAAGTGCAACTGGAAAATATGATGGGTCATCGCAGAATAACAAAACAGTCCTCGCATAGGTATCAAGCCTACCTAATTCAAAGCCTTTGCCAGACATTTTGATGTAATCATTAACTGCTTCAGTATAGCCTTTCCAATCTCTTTCCCATTGATAATACATTATTTTTGATTCGTTTAGAACCTCACTGGCATACTGGGGATATTTTGTTTTTAAATTTATATCGATGGCGTTCCAGTCGAAATTTTTATTGTTCTCACCCTGGTATTCATAGAAGCCTATCCCAAATATCTTCTTTATCCCATTTTTTTTCAAAAGAGGAAAAACCTCCTCTTCGAATACGATAGTCTTTACTAACTCTCCAGCTGTTCCTCTGCCCATGAGCGTGTCAACTAAGTCGGCATTCTTCACAAGTACAGGATAACCTATATCCGTAGTTTTGCTCGTTGAGCGTGTAATTAGTTTAATGTTTTTAGGCGTAAGTAAGTTTTCCTGTCTCGCTAAATATAAATTAGAATATATCGCCACATTTGCATAGTCTTTATTAGCTTGAGCGGATGTAGCTAGCGAGGAAAGAAATGATGTATCACGACGGCCGTTCTCAAATAAGCGTTTTAATGTTGCATATTGTGTTGCTGGCTTTAGTGCTTTTTCTGCATCCGATATGAACTGTTTGGGATTAAAGTTTGCAGAGATAGAATGAACCAGCTCTCCTTTGGTATTGAAAAATAGGTAAGAGGGATAGCTGTTAATTTTGTATGTCTTTTTTAGGTATTCAATATCATTATACCAGCTTTTGGTATTGTTGTTATCTTTTTTAGTTTTGTCGAATTGTACAGCGATATTAATAAAATTCTCATTAAAGAAATCACCCACATCTTTTTTAGTAAAGACATTAACCGCCATTTCTTTACAAGGAATGCACCACGTTGTATAAGCGTCAAGAAAAATTATTTTATTTTCTTTTTTAGATTTTTCTTTAATCTTAGTCCAGCTTGTTGCTTTCTCAAAATTAATACCTGATTGTTGCGAAACTGCATTCTGGAGGTTTATTATTACGATAAAAAAAACCGTGATTATTGGGAATTTCATAATTGAGGTATATAATGATAGGGTTAATGGCACTAAATCCACAGGTGAGTTTGTTTGATTTCAAAATTTGCCAGTGGGAATATTACTGAGTGTTAAAATACTCATCTATAATTGATAATCAAAAATTAATACAATTTGCTTGTTCTTAAGTTTTGTAGCAAAGATTAGGTCCCTTGTAGGAATTCCTGAGCTCTCATATACTGTCCCCGTGTCGTAAAAAAAACAATAATAAGGGTTCCCGTAGGTATCATATTCGAGAAGGAAGTAGCTAAGCGAAGTTGGTAGGGAGAATTCTTTTTTCATAATGCTTCATATTAGGATATGAAGCTGATAAGAATGATCAGGAAGCTAAATGGAATTAAAAATCAAGGCAAAAGCAAAAAAAACTATAGTGATCTGAGCGACGCTGTCAAAGGTTATATGTTTTTCATAATTAAGAAAATTTAAGATTTTAATTTTTCATAACCCTCAGCAAACGCCCTCAATCTCTTCACCAACTCGGGATTATTTACCTTAACACTCACTCCTCTTTTCTTGTCAAATTTTTCGACCTCATAAGGAATTCCTTCTTCTTTGTGCAATCTCTTCAGCTCTTGTTCTAAAGCCCTAGTCAAGCCTGTCTTTTTTCTTCCTTGACCGGCTATTAAATCTTTATTATCTACCTGTAACAATTCTCCGATTTCGTTTAAATTATGTTCGTTCGGCTGAGAGGTATTAGAATTCCAACTGCTAACCGTTGTATAGCTTACGTCTGTCCATAAAGAAAGCAGTCGGTTAGATGCACCCGCTTCCTTAGCGACTTCTTTAATCTGATTTATAGTTATAGCATCATCCGATTTTTTTCTACCCATTATGCGAAAAATAGTAGTTTAAAAATTTGCACTTAGTGCTAACTTTAATTATATTTGTTTATCAGTTATTTATAGCGACAAATAGAGTTAGGGAAACCTAGCTTGAACGATGTCCCTCATGCCAGAAATCCGTCAAACTTTCACATGAGCCGATCGTGAGTTCGCCTTATCTATTGAATTTTGCTATCTTCGTGATACTTTATTCAATAGGGCGAACCTCATGTTAGTCTTTTGTGGAACTTAAGCTTCGGCTTAAGAGGTTCTTGACGGTACCGCTGGCAAAAGCATTGAAGTTCGCCCTATTGGTATATCCAATATGGTTTCCTTTTGCTTGTTGAGTATGCATCGTTTTACATAAAATTACCGTTTATGAAAACGAAAAAATTAAGCTCCATCACGATGATTCACTTCCAAGAACTGGCTTCGGTTTATTCCCTAAAATTCTTTTTAAAGAACATTATTTGTTCCCCTTCGTAATAATGGGCTAAGAAATTCCGGGACAAAAAATAGCCGAAGAAAGGTGAGGCTGTTGTGTGATTGAGAGCACGCTTCAAATTCACTTGGTTAAATTTTGCCCGGGACCCAGCCTTTATGGCTTTTTAGTCCTGGTTCAATACTATGGTTATCGCAATTGCCAAGTTAAGCAACTTTTTCTAATTACCAATATGGTTTACTGTATCCGCGTGTTTTTTATGCGGTAAGGGCTGGTTTTTGCTTTAATTTTTCTGATTTGATTCTTTTTCTTGTTTATTTTTTAACATCTAATGAGGCATGGGCAGGTATGCGTGTTATCCTTTTGATCGGCTTTTTGCTTTGAAGCCTAAAAATCCGGTTTGAGCGGGTGGACTTGCGGGGGACCTGTAATAGGTTCTTTAATGATGATTCAATAATAATGATTGGGTTCTCCGTATTGTCTTTTTGTTTTACTTCTTTCTTTTTCTTTTTTCTTCTGGTCTAGGTTTTTCCTATCAGGGGAGGATGCTGATCAACTTAACCAAACTTTTTTATGAAAAAACTTACGATTCCTGTCGTGGTGGGACGGCTATGTCCTGGATTTTACGATGGTGTACTGATGATATTTACTTTTTTTTTGATGGTTCTGGCTTTTTCCGCAAACAGGGTCTCGGCGCAGGAGCGTCGGCCGGCTGATGAGTTAGGTGTCGGCCAGATGCTTCCTGATGATTTGTGGGATGTGCCTTTCAGTTCTTTAAGGGTTAGGGGTACTGGTGTTGTTGGAGGTGACGGTAGTGTTGTTGATGGTAGTGTTGTTGGTGGTAGTGGATTTGAGCCGTCGGTGTTTCGCTTGCGGGAGCTGAAGGGGCGGCTGATTATCCTGGATTTCTGGGCGACGTGGTGCGGGGGCTGTATTGCGGGTTTTCCCAAGGCAAAGAAGTTGCAGGAGCGTTTTGGGGATAAGGTTTCTTTTGTGCTGGTGAATAATGAGGATCCGGTGAAGGCGGAGCGTTTGCTTTCCCGGCGGCTTGCGGAGAACGGGGAGGTTTTCAGGTATGTTAATTCGGATACGCTGCTGAACAGGCTTTTTTTTAAACGGTTGATCCCGCATTATGTGTGGATTGACGGGGGTGGAAAGGTGATGGCGGTGACGGGTGGGGATGAGCTGACGGAGGAGAATATTGCTGGTACGCTTTCCGGCAGTGAGGGGGTGACGGGGATCCGGAATGTGCTGGATATTGACCGGAAGCTGCCGCTTTTCAGTTCGCCTGCTTTGCCTGGTTTAGGGCTGATGAAATATAGCCTGCTGACTAAAGGGAAAGTTTCGGGGCTTCCGAGTGGGTTTTTGTGGCGGAAGGATAAGGTCACCGGGCGGAATTCGGGTATGGCGATTACCAATCTGCCTTTCTGGTATATCTATAAGAAGTTGTTTGTTGAGTTTCTGATTAAACAGAAGGATTTCCATGGTTCGGACAGGCTAGTGTATGAAGGGAGGGATATGCATTTGTTGCAGGATACTTTTTTTTAATTATGAGTTTTCGGTTTCCGGGCCGCTGATCCCAAGGCTTGATTCAATGATGCTGGCGGACCTGAATACTTTTTCGCCTTTTCGGTTTGCTTTGGAAAAGAGAAGGGTGAGGTCGCTGTCGCTGGTGGTGGTGGACAGTCTTAAACTGCCCCGGGCGAAGTTGGGTATGAAGGTGATGGTGAGTGGCGTTGCTGGTGATTTTGGCGGTGCTGCGGAGGGCCGTGTCGGAGGTATTGGCGCTGCGGATGGCGGGGCGAAGCGGAGGAAGGTGCGGTTTGAAAAGGTGAGGTTAAGGGAGCTGGTTTACCTGCTGAAGGAAAAGGGTTTGATTTCGGATACGGTAGTGGACGGTACTTTTTCGGATGTGGTGGTTTCGCTGGAGCTTTGGGGGGCTGGACCTATGGGGGATGCAGGGGATTGGCTGTTATCGGGGTTGAACAGGCAGTTATCTCGGTTCGGGATGAGGCTTACTGAAGGATATTCGGTACTGAATTATGGGGTGATCAGGGATCAGGTGGTGAATTTAAATTAGGTAGGAAATGAAAAGGATATATATGTTTATGGTGCTGGCCTGGTGTTTGGCTTTAGGTGCAAAGGCCCAGCAGGTGGTTTTGGGAAGGATCATCAATAATAAGGATTCTGCTGTTATTGCAGATGGGTCTGTGGTGATCACTTCGACGGGTGATTTCAGGCGGGTGGTGTCTACGGGTGATAATGGTTATTTTTCAGTGGCTTTACCTCAGGGGCGGTACCGGGCTTTGGCCTCTTCGGTGGGTTATGCTTCCGGGATGCTGGATTTCTCGGTTCCTGTGAAGGGTTCACTGTTGATCGGGCTGGATGCTGCGGATAACCAGCTGATGGATGTGATGGTGAATACGGGATATCAGGTCTTGGATAGGACGCGTTCGACGGGTTCGTTTTCGAAGGTATCGAGTGAGCAGCTTAATCAGCAGGTGGGCAGGAACGTGCTGGACAGGCTGGAGGCGATTGGGAACGGGCTGAATGTGGACCGGGCGACGGGCACGGAAGGAAGGATTTCCATCCGGGGTTTAAGCACGATCAGGGGGCCGAAGGAGCCGCTGATTATTCTGGATGATTTCGCTTATTCGGGGGACTTGGGTAATATCAATCCGGATGACGTGGAAAGTATTACGGTGCTGAAGGATGCCTCAGCGGCATCGATCTGGGGCGCCAGGGCAGGTAATGGGGTGATTGTGATCACGACCAAGAAGTCGAGGCTCAATGCGCCGCTGGCAATTGACTTTAGTGCTGCGGTGGGGGTGCTGGAAAAACCTGACCTGGGTTATGAGCAGCGGATGAGCTCGGCTGATTTTTTAGGGGTGGAGGAGTTTTTGTTTGGAAAGGGTTATTATACCAGTGTGGTCAATTCGCTCTATAAGCAGCCACTGACACCTTTTGTGGAGCTGCTGTTACTGCATTCGGAGGGTAAGCTTTCGGGTGGCCAGCTGGCGGATTCCAAGGCAGCGTTTTCTTCTTTTGACGTATATGATGATTTTGACCGTTATGTGTATGATAAGGGGGTGAACCAGCAGTATTCGCTTCGCCTCTCCGGTAGCGGGGATCGCAACAGCTGGTCGGTTTCGGCGGGCTTTAACCGCAATATGGATAACTTAGGACTGATTGATAAGCGTTCCACGCTGCGTTTTTCCAATACCTTCAACATTTTAAAGAACCTGCAGCTGAGCAGCATATTCACCTATTCAGATGCCAGGGTTAAACGGGGCAGGCAGGGGATAGGGGAGATTGTGAGTTATTCCGGGCTTTATCCTTATGCCAGGTTTGCCGATGAGGCTGGGAACCCGCTTGCTATTGTAAAGCAATATCGCCGGACTTATTTATCTTCTCCTGCGACGGCAAGGTTATTGGACTGGTCTTATTATCCTTTGCTTGATTATACGCATACGGATAACTCCTCGGGCCTGAAGGACCTGAACGCGAACTTTGATTTGACTTACAGGCTGCCTTTTGGACTGAAGACGAGTTTAAAATACAGCATGGAGGAGCAGCGCGCATCCTCGGCGCTGCTTCAGGGCAGGGATGCTTACTATACGAGGGATTATATCAATTCCTTTACCCAGGTGCCTGCTTCAGGGGCGGTGGTTTATCCGGTGCCGGTTGGGGCAATCCTGGACAGCAGGGAAAGTACGCTGAAATCTGAGCAGTACAGGGGACAACTGGATTATTCTGGAAGCTGGAAAGAACACCAGGTTTCAGCGCTGGTGGGTTTTGAATGGAGAAGGGCGGTAACTGAGGGCAGTTCTTCGAGGGTATATGGTCTGGATACGGATAAGCTGAATGCCGGGCTGGTGGATTTTACCCGGCTGTACCCGAATTTTGTGAATGGGGGCAGTAGTTATATCCAGAACGGGACGAGTTTTGATTTGAAGCGTAATAACTTTATTTCCCAGTTCGCGAACCTGGCTTATACTTTCCGGGATGCTTTTACGGTTTCGGCGAGCGCAAGGGCGGATGCATCAAATGTGTTCGGGATTTCGACCAATAGCCGCTGGCGGCCATTGTGGTCGGCGGGGGTGGCTTGGGAGGTCACGAGGATGCCGTTTTTTAAATTTGACTTTGTTGATTTTCTGAAGCTGAGGGCGACTTACGGGATGAGCGGGAATGTGGACCCGGGTATGGTTGGGGTGAGTACGATCCGTTATCCCGGGATCTCTGCTTTTACGCAATCTCCTTATGCGGTTTTTGATAAATACAGCAATCCCGACCTGCGCTGGGAGAAGGTGGGAATGTTTAATGCAGGTGTGGATTTCAACCTGTGGAAGGGGAGGCTTTCGGGCAGTGTGGAATATTATTCCAAGCAGGCCGACGATTTGTTTGGCATGTTCCCCATCGACTATACGACCGGGGTAGGATCGGCGATCATCAAGAATGTAGCGAAGATCAAAGGAAATGGGTTGGATATCCAGTTGAACAGCAACAATCTTTCGGGAGGGTTTAAATGGCAGACCACTTTGAATTTTTCGGCCAATAAGGACCGGGTGGTAAACTATTATGTGCCCAATACGCTGGGGAGTAGCTTCCTGCAGTCCGGGGCAAGTGTCTCGGGGATCGAAGGGCTTCCGGTTTATGCTGTTTTTTCTTATCAATGGGCGGGCCTGGACCCGCTTACGGGCGATCCGATGGGTTTTGTCAACGGGGTGGCGAGCCGGGACTATAATGCTTTGACCGGACCTGCGACGCAGGTCGGGGATTTGAAGTATCATGGTTCGGCGCTGCCGAAGTATTTTGGTAACCTGGTGAATAATTTCAGCTATGCAGGGTTGACGCTTTCTGTTAGCCTGAGTTTCAAGTTTGATTATTATTTCAGGCGAAAGAGTATTGATTATACGAACCTTTTTGACTCCTGGAACGGGCATGCGGATTTCCAGCAGCGCTGGCGCTCGCCGGGCGATGAGCTGCAGACAAATGTGCCTTCGCTCGTATTTCCCAATCCTTCGGCCAGGGATGCTTTTTATAAGTATTCCGAGGTGCTGATTGAAAAAGGGGACCACATCCGCATCCAGTATATCAACCTGGATTATGCATTTGAAAAGAGGATGCTCGGCCCGCTCAAAATAAAAACGCTGAACCTTTTTGCAAATGTGGGTAACCTGGGGATTATCTACAGGGCGAATAAAAAGGGAATCGATCCGGAATATATCACCAGTGGCTTCAACCTTCCTCCGGGCAAGCTATTTTCATTTGGACTGAGGACTTCACTTTAATGCTTATTGTTATGAAAAGAATACCTATATCGTTTTTGCCACTGTTAATGGCTTATGTTATAATGGCAGCGGGCTGCAATAAACTGCTGGAAGAAAAATCGGATCAGAAACTGGCTGTTCCCAGTACAA
Source organism: Pedobacter agri PB92 (assembly GCF_000258495.1). GTDB lineage: Bacteria > Bacteroidota > Bacteroidia > Sphingobacteriales > Sphingobacteriaceae > Pedobacter > Pedobacter agri. The sequence goes on along the minus strand of NZ_AJLG01000080.1, from coordinate 12,889 downwards.
TAACGGATTTTCAGGCGCTGATGGATAATTTTACGGTGCTTAACAGTTCGGAGCCGATATCGCTGGAAATCAGCGCGGATGACTACTCCACGTCTGATGCGGACCTGGCGGGTTCGAGCGAGGCCCAGCGCCGGATGTACAGCTGGCAGAAGGATTATCTGTTTGCGCCGGCGAACAATGACTGGTCGACGACTTACAGGGCGGTTTATCATTGCGGCAGTGTGATCAGTGGATTGGAATCTTCCCAGATCCCGCGCGATGCGGCTTTCAGTAATGTGATGGGTCAGGCTTTGGTCTTTCGTGCTAAGTTTTACATGCAGGCGATGGCGGTCTGGGGAAAATCTTATTTGCTTTCTTCGGGACTGGATCCTGGTGTGCCGTTAAGGCCAAGCCTGAATTTTAATGAGGCTACGGTACGGGCGAGTCTGAAAGAGGGTTATGATCAAGCGATTGCGGGACTTAAGATGGCTGTGCCGCTTTTGCCTGTTAAATCCATACATCCTTACCGGCCCTCCAGGGCGGCGGCTTATGGCCTGCTGGCCCGGGCGATGTTGTACACGGGCAGGTATATGGAGGCGGGTTTGTATGCGGATTCCTGTATCAGGCTCAATGATCAGTTAATTGATTTCAATAAGTTAAACGCTGCGGACCGCTATCCATTTGTGCTTTTTAACAGTGAGGTGATTTTTGATACTTATGCGGCGCCGGGTGGTCCGGTGGTGAGTACGAGGGCAAGGGTTAACCCCCGGATTATAGAGGCTTATCAACCCAATGACTTGAGGAAAACCTTGTTTTTTACGCAGACGAATGGAAATTATTTCTTTAAGGGTACCTATCACCAGCCTTTGCTGTTTTTCGGTATTGCTACTGATGAAATGTACCTGATATTGGCGGAATGCCTGGTCAGGACTAATCAGGTACAGCGGGGTTTGGCCGTATTGGATAAGTTGCTGGTGAGCAGGTTTAAAACCGGGACTTACCGTCCGCTAGTGAGCACGGACGCTGAATTTGCGCTGCAGTTGGTCCTAGACGAGCGACGAAAGGAGCTGGTGATGAGGGGGCTCAGGTGGATAGATTTAAAGCGGCTCAATGCGCAAGGGGCTAACATCTTGGTTTCGCGGGGCTTTAATGGGCAGACGGTTTCACTTTTGCCGAATGATCTAAGGTATGCGCTTCCTATCCCGGAAGATATCATCCAGTTGTCGGGAATTCCGCAGAATGAGCGGTAGTGAAGAAGTCATAGCAGGCAAAGCTTGCCTGCTATGACATTTTTGTTTACGCTTTGTTTACGCTTTGTTTGCGCTTTTTTTTATTGCGCATCCCTGCGTTCCGGGGCATCACCATCGATTAAAGCGGCATTATTGCCATAGTTGGTCATAAAGTAGGTGTGCAATTTTGCTTCTGTATCCACGCTTTCCGGCGTGATGATGTAGCATGGCAAATCCGTATCGGATCCGCATTCGGTTGGGGAGGGCAAAGTCAGGGAGTATTTGGTTTGATCATTTGCTTCGCTAACCGAGTTGCCACGGAAATTCCACTGTTTATCAACTTTTGAGCTGTGGTTTACTGTTTTAAACGCACTGGTGGTAATGGTTAAGCCGAACCCTAATACGAGGGCTACCAGGCCAATATTGATTTTTTTAACATGGTGTGTGCTGCTTTGTTGCGAGAAAAAGCAGCTAAAAATTTTAATTACTGGTTACCGGAGTCCTCGTCCTTTGCTCCGGTGTGGTTGGTCAGCCTGGATGGACGGGCCGTTGATTGTATTTTTGCCCGATATGTGGACCTTGTCCCACGTCGAGCGGATTGATCGCTTACGGTGTCACGGCTGCCTCCTTTCTGTTTTGGTGGAACAATAGGTAGAGCACTAAAGACAGGATTGATATATTGACAATAAGATGTGCTTTCCAGCTCAGGGCGGCAATGATCCCGCCGCAACTGCAGGGGGCTGGGCCGAAGTAGCCCGCAATGACAAGCGCGACGTAAGCGGTGAAAACAGTGATTAATAAAAGGGAAAGGTATAAGCCCGGCACCCTGGTGCGGTTCCAGACCAAACTGAATGCGGTCAGTACCTCGAGTATGGGTATGCCAATGCTGATGGGTTCGGGGTGGCTTACTGATAAAAGCGTAATGACCTGTTTTTCAAATGCGGCCTGGTCGGTCAGTTTAGATAGGCCGGTATAGCTCCATAGCAGGATGAGCAGGGCATAGCCGAGGCTGATGAGGTGCTGCTTTTGGAAAGTGATCGGTTTCATAGCTGGAAATTTTAGTTGAAGTTCCGCTGATTCCGGATCTTTCCTGCTACTGATTGGGCACTTAATGTTGGGTATTATGCATATGGCGGGTGATTAATGTTACTTTCTCTTGGGATTGGCCCGAAGCCTGCTTAATGTTTTGGCATCGATCCCTAGGAAGCTGGCGATTTTTTTTTGTTCGCAGACCATGGCGATCTGTTTGTATTTACTTAGGAAACGGTTGTAGCGTTCGGCTCCATTCAGAACGCTAAGGTTGAGCTGGTGGTTAAACAGGTTTTGCTGGAAGGTTTGATGGTGTCCGGCCTGGACCTGGTGGAATTCCGGGAATAGTTTGTAAAGGTTGGGTATATGGGTTCCCGGAACCAGGAGGAGTTCGCTGTCTTCGAGGAATTCTATGAATAAGGTTGCATCGTGCTGAAGCGTGATCCCGGATGCAATAGATAGGAAATCATGGTACTGGTAAAAGAAAAGGGTGTGTTCTCGCTGGGCTTCATCTACGATATATATCCTTGCGCTGCCTTTGGCAAGCATGGTTGTGGGGTTGACGCTGAGTTGGTTGAGCGGCAGGGTTTGTTTGGCGGAAAACGTTTCTGATGTGATCACGAAGCTGATATAGGCGGATAGGCCGATGGATAAAGCTGTCCGGTTGCCGAGCTGGGTGAGATATTTTTCTTTGTCCATATTGTTTTTTGTATCAAAGAAAGCGTCTTTTTTGATCCTGTCAAGTTGCAATCCTGGCAACCCCTTGCAACCGTTGGAGCTTTTCTTTTTTTTAACTTGAAAAGATTGAAAAATGGCTATAGCTACTGCAGGATGCAAAATTTAGAAATAACAAAAGTTAAATGATTATAAACATTGCTAGTAGAATGTTTTAGAAAACCGTAAAATTCCGAACCATAAAGGGGAGGATAGAAGGTGGGCTTTGCTAATCTTTGGTTCTTTCTACCTTGTATTTTGGAGTTTTTGGTCACGCTTTAGCGGTGATAGCTTAACCTGCACTTTTTATGGAAAATAGTCCTCAGGATTTTAAAATGGGTTTCCTCAATACCCCGATCAGTAAGCTTCCGGTTACCGAGGTATTCATGTTGCGCAGCAAGCTTATGGGTTTTAGTAATCTAGCTGAGATCGTACAGACTGATCTGGTTAAACTTTCAAAGCATGAAGATTATTCCCAGAGATGGTACCTGGAACTAATTAATGTGCTTGGCCGTCATGGCCTGTTGCATTTGATTGCAAGATAAGTTAAGATTTCTGCTGGGCCCTGGCGAGCATTTCCGCCAGTTTGGCGGTCACTTTTGCGATTTCTTCCCTGGAATTAGCATAGTAGGCATTTTTGAAGCTTTTCTCTGATATTTTTTCCGTTTCCCTGGTGCGGTAATGCCCCACTGCGTATTCGTGCACTTTTTTCGGCCTGTTCTCTAAAATGATCCCGCATTCTACCTGCAAATGGATAAAGAAAGCCAGCTCTTTTACTGATAGGGAAGTTTTGAGGTGATCTTGTAGTGTACCCTGACCGTTTAGTTCTTCGGTGATTTTTTGAAGGTTCTTCATGTAGCTCATCTCCGAACGGATAAAGTCAAGCAATGAGCTTTTGATGCTGGGAAGGGATAAATGGAAGGGTTGAGCGCTAAATGGCTGAATCTGCTGAATGCTTTTTTTGCGCCAGAGGAGTTCCTGATAGCTTAAAGCGATGTTTTCGAAGTGGTCCCGCTCCTGGATAATGGAAGTGCAGCAATAATGGAAAAATGCCGGTGAATTGAACTCGTTTGCGATCAGTAGGTTGATATATCCTTGCTCATGATATTCTTCTTCTTTCTCGCTCAGTTCAAGCAGTTGATCCGTTAGTGTTTGGAGATAGGCAAGCTGGAAGTGTGTGGTGTTTAATTTTAGTAGATGTGGATAGGATAGGGTCATCTTAAGTAAATTAAGCAGACTTTTATCTGGGTTTTGACCAATGTTGGTTTCGATTTTAGCTAATTTGGTACCGAGCTGATCGGCATTTATTTCAAGTTCAGTCAACCCTGAAGGGTATGCGGTATTGAAATGGGTAGGGAAGTATGCTCTGATGGAAGCGCTGAGTGCCAGAATCTGCAGGGAAAAATCATAAAGCAATTTGGGTGTTTGCTGCGCTTGGGTTCGGGTGCCTGCTTTTATAGTTTCCAGGTTGAGGTGGATCTTGTTTTGTAGGATGGTCAGGGAATATTGATGACGAAGGATCATTGACCGCGTCGCGTCATCGAACATCTTGGAATGCAGCATCAGGGTGAGCACGCGGCTGCATTCATCCTTAAGTTCTTTTAGGATGTGCTGTCCTTGTTCGGAAACTTCTCCATCAGAATTTTTAGCGGTCTGGTAAAGTTCGTAGATCGGATCGAGCTGATAATCCATTGCTTTGAGGGTTGCTTGAGTATTGAAATTAGGCAAATGGGCTGTTAAAGGTTTTAATTTTACATCAAACCGGCTTTGAGTGATGCAGGGCTGGCTTTGACCTTGATGAAAGTGAAATAAATTTCTCATCCATGGGATTCCATACTACCTCTTTTAATCCTGTAAGGGATATCGACTGGGGTGGTGATGCTTCACCATCTGTTAGCCACTTGACCAGTATTCTTGTATGCCTAAAATTTGCATAGGTATTCTAAGTTTTAATTAAGACATATAAGACATGGGAAAGATTGACAAGCTGCTTGATGTTTTGGGAAAGATTTATGAGATTATTCAAATGATCTATACCATTAACTATGGAAAAGTTAATTTACCGGAGGATCAATTGTTGTCCAGACAGGAGGTGAAGGATTATTTGGGGATTAGCGAAAGCACTTATAAAAGGAAGGTGAAAAATGGTCAGCTGCATCCTTATAAGTTTCCAGGCGGGGACCGCTTTTACAAAAGTGAACTAAGGGAAGAGTTAAAGGAGAGTAAAAGGCGAGGTAGGGTTTAGCTTATAGGTTAAGGTTGCCCGGGGTCGAAAAACACAAGGGACCCCCCGTGGGACGAGGTTTTTTCAGAAGATTTTCGTCCCATTTTTTTGTTTCTAACCATGAAAGAAGGATCTTTGGGTTATTTAAGAAAAATAAAACTGAAAATCGAAATAAGAGCATACTATGACATCAGAAAAATTAGAAAAAGAACTTTTTGTTTCTTGTTTCGATTTCTTCAATATCTTAACCATAACCATCTTTGTGACCAATCCTATAGAAAACCTCCATGACCTTACTTACTGTTGTTGCGCCCTGGTGATTTCCAAAGAATAGGCTGGGTTCCGGACGGTCGCCATACCAGTTTTCTCCAACTGGGTAATCATTCTTATTGGGTTTTCCCGGTCAGGGAATCGTCGAGACAAGTTGACCCTTCTGATTGTTGAGTTCCGGCAGCTGGCTGACTGTTATGTAGTTAAGGGTTTCAGGCACCTTTGAAGAATAGCGAATCCGATATTGTCTAGTGATGACATATTTCGATCAATAAATTTTGATGTAATTGGCGATACATTTTATGCGCAGCATGCCGATAGTATTGGTAAATATTATTCGCTTATTAAATCATCCGAGATTGACGATTTTGGTGGTAGAAAGCCTGCAATGAATTATTGTTTTGTGTATTATGAGGGAAAAGAGCGCGACTCTATTGCTAAAGCTAAATTTAAAAATACTTAATCGGGATGAAACACGCATTTTAAAGACCTTAGTAGTAGTCGTAATACATTATAGCAGTAATTTGTTACTGCTATAATGTATTTATAGTTGTTTAAAAGATCCAAATGCTATCAGCACTATGTTAACTAAAGAATGAAAACTAAAAAAGGTAGTTTCATTTATTCACCTGTGCACTTTAAAGGATAAAAATTAAGGACTTTTATATTTGGAATTATTCAATTCTTCTCCTTCGGAGAATACTGCTGAAATCTCACAGCATCATATACATTATCTAGATGGTATAAAGAGGGCCTAGGTTGAGTAGCCCAATATTCCAAAGCCCACATAATGAATTCTATCGTATCTGTTTTATTACCATTTTCATCAATGTATGCCTTCATTTCCAATACGTGTTGTTGATTTATCTCGTCTTTGATAAATTTTTTTTGATTCACCGTTAAAGTTAAATGTGTGGAGAGGTACTTAACTGCGAGAGCCCATAATGGGCGATTTTTTATGTTGTATCCGTTGTAATCTTTTTCATCAATTATTGATAATCCTCTGAAGTCCTTGGGTAAGATTGTATCGTTATTACAGAATAAATAGTATTTAACAATTTTATAAAAATCTTTTCTATTGATTAAGCTTTGTCTTAAGTTTGAATTTGATTCCGTAATACTTAAATGCCTGTATTCAATCATATTTTGCTTTTCGTCTCTACTCTTTTGCTTTAATTCGGCATTAATATATCTTGAAAATGTTTTTTTGTTATTTTTTATCTGATCAATTTTATCTCTGTAAGTTGTTAATACTGAATCCCTCAAAAGTATATTCCCTTTAAATTTCTCATAGTCTATTTTTTTTTCAGTAAATCTTTTAAATCGATCTCCATTTGCCCTGAAGTTTCCTGAGCAAGGATATTGCTTGTGATTAAATGTAATGCAATGATCAAAATGAAATGTTTCATATACACAAATTTATTTTTTTTCGCCAATATATCCTTGAAGGATAAGTTGTCCCATTAATTTGAAAGCTTGGATCCGTTAGGCCATACGCTGCCGGAACATCCCTTGGATGATGTTCAATTATTTCATACGTTCCCATTTTGCTGCTTGCCTTAGTTGCGTAACCATCTTGATCCACTTGCACTACGATCGCTGAATGAGTGAAATCTAATTTTCCTTGGTAATTTTGGTAGTATGTTATTCGATCTCCAACATGTACTGGACCAGTTACAAGGTCAAAATCTGTACTCGTATTTATTCTTATGTTATAGACCCATTTTGGGTTGTCGTCATCTACGAGTGTGGCATATTGTAATCCATACCAGGCATAATAGTGGCAGTTAAATGCTTCTACGTTTGCTGTTTGTTGTCCATTGTTATATAAAAATCTTGGTGTGGTTTCAGTCAGGGAACTAAAATCAGCAGATCCGTCAGCAGCGGTAAAACTATTTCGTCTTGGCGTAGTTTGAGGGGCTTTATCCCTCGGTAGATAGTTTTGATATCTTATTGCATCGTAAACATTATCCAAATGAAATATGGAAATAGTTGAACCGGTTATCCATCTTTCGATAGACCATTTCGCAAAGGCTTGATTATTTGCGTTTGAGCCATTTACAGCAAGATAATTTACCAGCCGATCAGCATGTTTGTAGTGCGAGTCGAGAAATGAAATTTCTGTAGAGTTAAGCCCCAATGTACTAATCAAAGAGAGAATTTCGGAAGATCTTGTATAAGTTGTACCCTGAAAACTACCTCCATTATCTGTTGTTGTTGTCCCGACATTCCATGTTACTCCATTGCTCAAAATTATTGTTGAAATAACATTTGGGTTAGTATTGTTCGCAGCATCTGGACCATTGTTGCCAATGCTATAAAAGAACCCAGCAGTGAGTTCACTTGATGTAGTATTGGGGCTGAAATAGGTAATCATTAGAGCACCTTCAGGTGAATAAAATTGGACGATCTGCCCTTGGTATTGCATGCCATTTCTATAAACTGTCGACGAATACGATTTTGTGCCCATGCCTGTATTACGAAGATAAGCTTTATAAGGGAGAAAATTATCAGCACTTATAACACAATTTTTGCAATTTGGGTCTATGCCAAAATCTCCGTCCGGAGGTGTTCCTGTTGGGTTTTCACTACCTGTTCCACCTCCTCCAAACTCCCCAGTAGTACATGTTCTTCCGATGTACTCTTCCATTACCACAACCCATTCGCCATCCTGGAAACTTTTAGTTACCCAAGTCCAGTCTGTACATGCCACTCTGTTAGTTGTATTATTTGTATTTTGCGATTTGTCTTGTGACAATTGTTCAGGGTGACTAAATGCAACATCATAGAGTTGAGCTGTTGAACGTGTTGTTGTCTCAGTTTTTGTATTTCCAATGTAGCGGCTTCGATATTGATTATCCTTAAATGCGATTACGAGATATAGATTGCCACTTTGTTTAATTGTGCTGAAAATATTTGTTTCAACTGGAACAGTTATTACAATGGTACCGTCTCCCACCTCTGCTTTATTAGCTTTCTCCCATAGTGGATTTTCTTGCATTGTTATTGTTCCTATGCCATCTAGCTGTATAAAATTTTTCATTTCCCGAGCTTGATCATGATACCAATTTTGTGCTTTCATTAAATCAATATCGTCTTTATTTGTTATTAAGTTTTTTTGACAGGAGGTAAGAAAACAAAATGTCAAAGAAATTAAAACGATTGATAATTTTTTAAGATTGAAATGGATTTCAGGTTTACCTGATTTTATTTGAGATGATTTCATGTTAATTAGATTTCTGCAATAGTAACGGTTTATGGTGTCAGTTATTAGGGTGAAATCACCTTTTAAATTCTTGCAAGACACCTTAATTTGACCTTGATTTTTTGAGACAATAACTAAGAGGAAATTTTAAGTCTACTGGTAGATAATCGTTCTTCAAAATGGTTATCGGCCTGGAGATTTCGCTACCATTGATCAACTCATTTCGGAATTTTAGGTCAGTCTGTTTAGGTCTAGACTGACCAGTTCAACAATTTGATAATTAATATGCTACAAATGAGTCGTGTTTTTTCTTGGATTGGTCAATCCGCTACGGAAATACCTGGTCAATGAAGTCGAAATCTCCACCTTGAACTTAAGTAGACCTTGAATGGTACGGTTAGAGGACCTGCATGCCATGCCGTAGAATTGAGGTTCAAATATTCTCTCTTGCGCAGTTACCATAAGCTTCTCTTCTGGTCAAACTGCTTCACAGAGCTCATAAGTCTCATAATAGTAGGTTGATTATTTGAAATTCCTACCTCCATGAAATGCCTCTTTTGGCACGCCCTCACGAACCTGTGCTGGTTTATTGTGGGAAGGATAGGGCGCCGTTTTTTCATCGCCTCGAGCTAAGGTTAACACCGGCAGTTCATCGACTTCCCGCTGCACCAACTTGCCAAGCATCTTTGTAAAATCAAAGCACTTGCTTACGATCACGTGCACCACCTTTCCCTCTCGCTGCAAACGGCCTTCCACCATCAGCAGCCTTGCGTGCAATATTTCTTTGCGATAGGTTTCAAACAATTTTTCGAATACGACCAGATTAGAATACCCGCTTTCATCTTCAATGGTAATGAAACAAACCCCGCCCGCCGTGCCGGGACGCTGGCGCACCAGTACTAATCCCGCCACTTTGACTAATTGCCCATCCGTAGAGTCGTTGTTTATATGGTGGCAACTGCGGATATTGATCATATCCAGTTGCGGCCGCACAAAACTGACTGGATGTGCTTTGAGCGAAAGTCCAGTCGTTGCGTAATCCTGCACCACGTGTTCACCCTTTCCCATGAGTGGCAACTCGACCTGCGTTTCCAGCACACTCTCCGATGCCTGTCCCTTGAACAATTCCACTGGCATATCCTGCAAAGCCGAAACTTCCCATAGGGCCTTTCGACGATCCATTCCCATGGACCGAAAAGCATCTGCATCAGCCAGTCTTTCTAGTGCTGCGATTGAAACGCCAGCATCTCGTAGCGCAGTGATGCTTTTATATCCTTCGCCACGTCCATTCACTAGCGTATCGATATCATCGGCACGGATGCCGCTAATCTGCCGGAATCCCAAGCGCAGCGCAAAATATTTACCTGATTTTTCTTCAAGTTTATTATCCCACAGCGAATGGTTAACATCAACCTCTCGAACACCTACGGTATGTTTCTGCGCATCGATCACAATCTGCGCGGGCTGGTAAAAGCCCATCGGCATACTGTTAAGGAGTGCCGCTGCAAAAACATCCGGGTAATAATGTTTCAGCCAACATGACACGTATACCAGCAGCGCGAAACTTGCCGCATGGGATTCGGGAAAACCATAGCTTCCAAATCCCTCCAGCTGCCTGAATATCCGCTTTGCAAATTCTAAGGTATATCCTTTGGCTAGCATTCCATCGATGAGTTTTTGTTCGTACTGGTTGACCAGCCCTTTAAACTTGAACGTGGCCATGCTACGCCTTAGACCATCCGCTTCGGCCGGGGTAAATCCAGCTGCGACAATAGCGATCTTCATCGCCTGTTCCTGAAATAAAGGAACGCCCAACGTCCTTCCCAGGATTTCCTCGAGTTCCGGAGAGGGATAGACTACTTCCTCTTCGCCATTTCGCCTGCGCAGATAGGGATGTACCATATCTCCCTGTATCGGCCCTGGCCTTACAATGGCCACTTCGATTACCAGGTCATAAAATTCCCGCGGCTGTAATCGGGGAAGCATGGACATCTGTGCACGGCTCTCGATCTGAAACACGCCTAATGTATCGGCCAGACAGATCATGTCATAAACTTTAGGGTCATCCTGAGGGATATTGGCCAGGGTAAACTGCTTCCCGTAATGGTCCCGGCAAAGATCAAATGCCTTGCGTATGCAGGTAAGCATGCCAAGCGCCAGCACATCCACCTTTAAAAATCCCAGCGCATCGATATCATCTTTGTTCCACTCAATATTGGTGCGATCCTCCATCCGGGCATTAAGGATAGGGCACAGGTCGGTAAGCTTTCCCTGGGTAACGACGAATCCCCCAGTATGCTGGCCGAGCTGCCTCGGAAAGCCCATCATCTGAGAGGTAAGCTCCAGTGTTTTTTTAAGGAGTGGATCATTGGGATTAAGGCCCTGTTCAGTAACCCTTTTTCCCTCGAACCACTCATCGGTAAACTCCCAGATGGAACTCGACAACCTATTGATGGTATCCACTGAAAGCCCCATCGCTTTTCCAACATCACGGATTGCGCCCTTTTGATGTTGCTGGGTTACCGTAGCTACGATCGCCGCCCGGTCACGCCCATATTTATTATAGATATACTGGATGATTTCTTCCCTTCGCTCATGCTCAAAATCCACATCAATATCGGGGGGCTCGTTTCTGGCAGGAGAAATAAAGCGCTCAAAAAGCAGGTCGAACTTCATGGGATCAACAGAAGTGATTCCCAAAACGAAACATATTGCAGAATTGGCTGCCGAGCCACGGCCCTGGCAGAGGATCCCGCGTGACCTGGCTTCGCGCACAATATCCTCTACAAAAAGAAAATAATTGGCATAATCCATCTGCCTCACAAATTCCATTTCGTGCCGGATCATTTTGACCACTTTTTCAGGGATCTCTTCACCGTAAAAATCATGCGCCCCTTTCCAGGTCAGAAACTCCAGTTCCTCCATTGGACTTCTGCCGCTTTGATTGATTTCTTCGGGATAAACATATTTCAATTCATCCAATGAAAAATTACAGGCCTCGGCGATGACCATAGTGTTTTCAATCGCACTTGGGTACTTTCGAAACAGACGCTCCATTTCTGCCACCTCTTTCATGTAGCGCTCTGCATTCTGGTGCAAACGAAATCCTGCGTCCTGGATGGTACATTTCTCCCGCACGCATGTCAGTACATCCTGCAGTTCTCTACGCGAGGGGTCATGGTAATGTATATCGCCGGTAGCGACTACCGGAATCCCGTAAAAATCTGAAAGCTGCGACGTGCGAAAAATCAGCTTATCATCGTTTCCCATATAGGATCTGGTGGCCGCGAGATACAACTGCCCGTTCAGTGCCTGCTGGTATTCTGCAACGGCATTGATAAAACTCGCTTCGTATTCAAACCTGCGGTTAAGTTTTCCCGGCATCACCAGGCAGAAGATGATTCCCTTGCTATGCGCATAAACATCCGCCCTCGAAATATGGCAGGAACCTTTTTCTGCCCGCATATTGCCAAGGGTAAGCAGCGCGGACAATCTGCCGTATGCCTCCTTATCGGTTGGATAGGCTAGTAGACTTGGCCCATCGAGCAGATCAAGCCTGCAGGCTGGAATAAGCTTGACATTTTTTTCCCTGCATGCCGCATGGGCACGGACGATTCCGGCCAGGGTATTGCGGTCCGTGATGGCTATTTTTTGATAGCCAAATGCCTCTGCCTGTTCCACCAGCTCATGGGCATGGGAAGCCCCACGCAAGAAACTAAAATTTGATGTTACCTGTAATTCGCTATACGCCATAAATTATTTTTTATGCAAAAAATCCATGGATAAACCATTTGTATTTATTTTCCCCGCCATAGTGTCCAGAACGGAACAGCCAATAGCGGCCGCCCTGTTCATCCTCTACCTGGTAATAATCCCTGTGCTCTCCCTGGTCCAGCCACCATTCCCGTTCGATCCGCTCCGGGCCATCGGCTTTTGTAACCGTATGGCGCACACCCTTATAGATAAAAAACTTAGGGGGATGATCGGGGATAATGGCCATCACCTCTATCGCTACCGGGGTTTTGAGCAGTTCGGTAGGACGGGGCTTATCCAGCCGCCAAGGCGCATTTGGTTTTTCAGTGACCGAAGCCGCTTTGAGTATCGCTCTTTCCGGCCAATACCGTTTAGCGGGTAGATAACGGTGTATCACCTGCAACCCCACCTTTCCAGCGACGCGGTCAAGCAATTTGATCACACTCTGATCATCAAGGCCAGGCTTCGATGTCCACATCTCTTCCT
>NZ_AJLG01000079.1 GCF_000258495.1 Pedobacter agri PB92 | reverse complement strand
AATTATTAATTGTCAAAATGACAATTAATAATTTATATAATAATTTCTATTTTCGTAGAAAATTAGAGATCTTCAAAACCCAAATCGAACCAAAAATGATAGCATATTCTAGTCAGCCGCATTATCTCCTTGCTGTAGATTGCATTGTGTTTGGTTTTGACGGCGAGCATTTAAAAATTTTGCTGGTTAAAAGAGGTTTGGAGCCAGAAATAAACAAGTGGAGTTTAATTGGTGGTTTTGTAGGCGCTAATGAGAGTCCGGATGATGCTGCAAACCGGGTTTTAAAAAAGAACACGGGTTTAGAAGGCATTTACCTTGAACAATTACAGATTTACGGCGAACCCAACCGCGATCCGATTGAAAGGACTTTATCTGTTGGTTATTTTGCGTTGATCGACATTCATAAATATCAGGCACAGATTAATGATGATTATCATGCCGAATGGTTTCTGATCAACGACCGTCCAAAACTCATCTTTGATCACGATCAAATGGTTAGTGATGCCAGAAAAAAACTTAGATACAAAGCAGCGTTACATCCTATTTTATTTGAAATGTTGCCCAAGAAATTCACCATCCCCCAGTTGCAGATTCTGTTTGAAGAAGTAAACGATACTAAAATTGACACCCGTAATTTTAGCAGAAAAATCGGTTCAACGGGCTTACTGATCAAACTGGCAGAAAAAGATAAATCAGGCTCTAAGAAAGGTGCATTTTATTTCAAAGTTGATAAAAAGAAGTACAATGCTAACTTTCAGGCCTTTCTGAATCTTATTCCCAACTTAAAACTTTAACTAAAGCGGCGCAATTTTAATCTCAATTTAAGATGAGATTCCTATTTTTGTTAGATGCTGCGAATCGGAATAGCTGAAGATGACATCAAAATTGCTGATCTTTTAAAATCGGCGCTGGAAGAAAACGGCTATCAAATATCTACGGTATTTAATGGAATAGACGCACTGGAACAATTTGCAAATAAGCAATTCCATCTATTGATTATTGACATCATGATGCCCGGATTAAATGGCATCCAGTTATGTAAACGGCTTCGCGAAATTGATAGTCAGACACCTATCCTTATGCTTACCGCTTTAGGAACAGTAGACGATAAGGTAACAGGCCTGGAAGCAGGGGCTGATGACTATCTGGTAAAACCTTTCCACTTAAAAGAATTACTTGCCCGTGTTTCAGCACTGCTAAGAAGACAATCTCCCTTGGTAAGCATATCCAGTCATCAACTTTGTTTTGAAGATCTGGTGCTGGATACACATAGCAAAGAAGTATTCAGAGCGGGTAAAAACATTGAACTTAGTGCAAAAGAGTTTATTTTACTGGAGCTTTTTCTGCGTAACCCCAATCGTTTATTATCTCGTCAATACATTGCAGAGCAAGCCTGGGATATACATTTCGATACCGGCACCAATGTAATTGACGTTTACATCAACTTTCTGCGCAAAAAAATAGATAAAGGCTTTGACAGAAAACTTATCCATACCAAAATCAATATGGGTTACATCCTTAAATAATGAAAATTAAAGATCGCATTGCACTTTATTTTACGCTGATAAGCACATCAATGCTTTTCGCTGTGCTTTGTGTGGTTTATTTTACTTTCATGAAATTTCTGGAGGCTGATTTCTTTGAGCGACTAACCGACAGAACAATGGTTACAGCTAAGCTCTATCTTGAAGCCGATGAAATTAGCCGTGATGCCTTGAACGATGTTCGCCACAAATATTTGCAGAAGCTTAATGGCGAAGTAACAAGAATTTACGATTATAAAAACCGGGCAACTTTTATCGGAGATACCACCCAATACTGGACGAAGGCAACAATAGACCAAGTTAGAAAACGCAAACAAATTAAATATACGGATGGGGAACGACAGGTTGTAGGTATTTATTACAAGGATAACCAGGGCGATTTCGTCATTTTGGCATCAGCATCCGATCAGGGATCACACAATAGATTAACGAAGCTGCTTAGAATCATGATTTTCGTGTTCATCATCATCTCGTTGGTTGTGTTAATTTTGAGCAGGTGGATAGCTGAAAAGATGTTAAAGCCGCTCAAAAAATTCATGCTGGAGGTAAAGCAGATTGGCTCTGAAAATATGGAATTCAGGGTGGAGGAAACTGATACCAAAGATGAAATTAACCTCATCGCCAAAAGTTTTAATCACTTAATGAATGAACTGGAACAGGCGTTTATCCTTCAAAAAACATTTGTGGCAAATGCCTCTCACGAACTAAGAACACCGGTTACGAGAATAATGATGGCTACCGAATTGGCTTTGTCAAAAAATCGTGATGCGGAAGCTTATCAAAAGGTGATCTATTCCATATTAGATGACGCTGAGAAAATGGATCATATTATTACCGGTTTACTGACCCTGGCGAAGATGGATATGGAATTGCTCAATGCTCAGCTCTCTCCTATCCGATTAGATCAATTGTTATTCAAAATTCAGGCAGAATGGAAACAGCGTAAAAACCTCGCTATAGAATTTGTAAATGACTTATCGGAAGCCCATCCGCAGGTTTTAGCCAACGAAATTCTCCTGCAAATTGTACTCGATAACATTTTTTCGAACGCTTTTAAGTTTTCTAACCAACAAAATGTGGGATGTAAATTGACGCAGTCTGATGAAAATTTCGTGATCGAAATAATTGATCAGGGTCCTGGTATTCCACTGATGGAACAGGAAGAGGTTTTTAAACCCTTCTATACCCGATCTGCAGCAGTTGGACAAAAAGGTGAAGGAATGGGTTTGTATATGGCTCAAAAAATCATCACGTTGTTTAAAGGAAAAATAGAAATATCTGCGTCTAAAGAGTATAAAAGTGTGTTTATCATATCGATACCTCAACTTTAATCCGCTTTTAATTTCGATTTAATTCGCGTTTAACTCGGCAAGAATAGTTTTGCCGTATGATGAGATTAAGTTCATTTTTGCTTTTCGTATTGGCTATTTCGATCAATGCAAGCTTTGCTCAAAGTGATTCCCTAAAATTAGATTTAAAACAAGCTGAAATTCTTTTCTTAAAGAATAATTTCGATTTACTGGCCAGTAACTATCAGCTTGATCAGGCAAAGGCAGAAGTGATTACAGCGAAGCTTTTTGATAATCCGGAATTGGAGTATGAAAACCTTTTCTATAATCACGAAACCAAAAAATTTCTGCAAACATCTTATGCTTATGGTCAGTACGCAGGTTCTATTTCTCAGCTTGTCAAGCTGGCCGGAAAGCGAAATAAGAATATAAAATTAGCCAAAACAGGTGTAAAATTGGCTGAACTGGAATATTTCGATTTGATGCGCACACTAAAATTTGAACTGCGCAACACTTTTTACAAAGCCTACTTCGCCACTCAATCTATTCAGGTTTACGAAGACCAGGTCAAATCAACCGAAAGCTTGTTGAAGGCTTATGAAATCCAGTTGAAAGCTGGGAATATTGCCTTCAAAGATGTAATCCGAATCAAATCTTTAATAATTAATTTAAAGGCAGAACAGGCAAATCTTTTGAATGATTTAGAAGATCACTATAAGGATTTAAGATTATTATGTGGCCTGGAACCGTCTGCAAACCTGAAGTTAACGGTTGCAGAAAGTAGAGTAACTGCTATAGATCAAATTCCCTACGCAAGGCTACTTGATTCTGCCAGAACCAACCGGGCAGACTTAAAGCTGGCAAAAACTGATTTGGAGTACAACGTGCTTAACTTAAAATTGCAAAAGGCAATGGCTATCCCCGATGTTGAGGTCTCCCTGGCATATGATTTAAAAGGAAATTATCCCGAAAAATATACCGGTATCGGTCTGAAAATCCCAATTCCACTTTTTAACAGAAACCAAGGCGAAATTAAAAAGGCAAAGGTTGGAATCGATGCCGCTACCTCCAACATCAAAAAGAAGGAATTAATACTATCAAATGAGGTATTCAACAGTTATCGCACTGCGATGAGGAACGAAAAGCTATTAATGGAGATTGATCCATCCTTTAATGGAGATTTTAATAAGATAATCAACGGACTGATTAAAAACTTCAGAGAGCGGAACATCAGCTTGATCGAATTCCTTGATTTGTATGACTCGTATAAAGAAAATATCCTTCAAATCAACAGTCTCAAATTCGAAAGAATGAGCTCGAGAGAAGAACTCAATTATGTAACCGGCACAAACATATTCAAATAAGCATTATGCAAACCATCCATCAAAACATCATAAAAGGATTAATTTTCACCTCAATAGGCCTTGGTTTTGGCTGTAGCGAAAACAACGTTGAAACCCCAACTGAAAAATTTGCCATTACAGATTCGTTATTAAGCCGGTTGATTATTGATACGGTACAGCAAGCTAACGGGAAGGCTGACATTATTTTCTCTGCTAGAATTACGGCAAATGAAGATCGAAAATCGGAACTTTTCCCGATGGTAAGCGGATCTGTAAATCGGGTGAATGTGCGTTTAGGCGATCATGTAAATGCCGGACAAACCCTGGCTACAGTAAATAGTGCAGAAATGGCTGGATTTGACAAAGAAGTAATTGCGGCAAATGCTGAACTAAAAACTGCTGATAGAATTTTAAAGCAAGCTGAACAACTTTACGAAAGCGGTTTATCATCTGCAAAGGAATTGGAAGAAGCTAAAAATGATTACCAAACGAAAAAGGCAGAGCTAAAGAGAGCAAACGCTGTATTAAAGATAAACGGTGGCAGCAGTACAGGGTTATATGCTATAAAATCACCATTGAATGGTTTTGTAATTGAAAAAAATGTAAATGATAACATGCAATTGCGTAGCGATAACGATAAAAGCTTATTTACGGTTGCTGATCTTTCGAATGTTTGGGCGATGATCAACATCTATGAATCGGATATTTCTCGTGTTAAGCCTGGCGATGAAGTTAATTTATCTACACTGTCTTATCCAGAGCAGGTATTTAAAGGAAAAATAGATAAAATTTATAATCTGATTGATCAGGATAGTAAAGTGATGAATGCAAGAGTTGTCATTGCAAACCCCAACTTCCTGTTAAAACCAGGTATGTTAGGCACAGTTAAAGTTTCAGCAAGTTCGGGCGTTAATTTACCAGTTGTAAATGCCAGAGCTGTAATTTTTGATGAAAACAAAAACTATGTGCTTGTATTAAACAACGATAATAAGGTTCGCATTCAGGAAATAGAAATTGGCCGTAAAACTGCCAACAGAATTTTCATTAGCAAAGGGGTTCAAGCTGGCGATCGGGTGATTGCATCTAAACAGGTTTTCTTGTTTGAAAACTTAAAATCGCAGTAAAATTCCTTTCACCCATTAGATTTTTAATCCATGAATAATTTCATTAAAAGCATCATCGGCTTTGCGCTGAAGAATAAATATTTCATTTTTTTCGCCACTTTCATCCTCATTTTAGCAGGTTATTTAAGTTTCAAAAATACCACTATTGATGCATTTCCTGATGTGACCAATACCAATATTACCATTATTACGCAATGGCCAGGGAGAAGTGCTGAAGAGGTAGAAAAGTTCGTTAGCCGTCCGCTGGAAATTGCCATGAACCCAACAGAAAAACGCACCAGCATTCGTTCCTCTTCCCTATTCGGACTTTCTATTGTTAAAGTAAGTTTTGAGGATGATGTTGATTATGCGGAAGCACGGGTTCAGGTGAATAACCACCTTGATGAAGCCGATTTACCAGAAGGCATTCAACCGGAAGTACAGCCACCATATGGCCCGACAGGAGAAATTTTCCGCTATACTTTAACCAGTGATCAAAAATCTGTACGTGAACTTAAAACCTTACAGGATTGGGTGATCCAGCGGGAATTACTTTCAGTATCGGGTATTGCCGATGTCGTGAGCTTCGGTGGTGAAGTGAAAACTTATCAAATTACCGTCGATCCACAGAAATCCATTCAATATGGCGTAACAGCTACAGAGCTTTTCGAAGCGGTTTCAAAAAGCAATATTAACGTGGGGGGCGATGTAATTGTTCAAAGTGGTCAGGCTTACGTAGTGCGTGGAATTGGTGTGCTCAACAACATTGATGAGATTAGAAATGTAGTGGTAGATAATGTAAATGGTACTCCAATATATGTTAAAACCATTGCCGAGGTAGCTGAGTCGGCATTGCCAAGACTAGGACAGGTAGGCCGGGATCATGATCCTGATGTAGTGGAAGGGATTGTGGTAATGCGTAAAGGTGGCAACCCGAGTGAAGTAATAAGCCGATTAAAAGAAAAAATAGCTATCATCAATAGCAGCATCTTACCGGATGATGTAAAGATTAAAGCCTTTTACGACCGCGAAGATTTAGTGAATTACTCCGTTCACACGGTAATGGGAAATATGCTTGAAGGGATTTTATTCGTTACCCTCATCGTATTCCTTTTCATGGCCGATTGGCGCACCACGTTAATTGTATCGATCATTATTCCATTAGCACTTCTGTTTGCCTTTATCTGTTTAAAACTAAAAGGAATGCCTGCGAATTTGTTATCCATGGGTGCGATAGATTTCGGAATTATCATCGATGGTGCAGTCGTGATGGTGGAAGGAATCTTCGTAACCCTGGATATGAAAGCCAGGAAACTGGGCATGGATCGTTTCAATAAAATGAGCAAGCTGGGTTTTATCAAAAAGGCTTCCATGGAAAACGGGAAAGGAATTCTTTTTGCCAAACTGATTATCATCACCGGCTTGTTACCCATATTTACCTTCGAAAAAGTGGAAGGAAAAATGTTCTCTCCCCTGGCCTGGACATTAAGTTTTGCGCTTCTCGGTGCCTTAATTTTAACTTTTACACTGGTACCGGCAATGGCAAGTGTGTTGTTAAAAAAGAATGTAAAAGAGAAACACAATGTCTTTTTAGAATGGATGACAAAAGCAACTTTGAAATTCTATGATAGCTGTTTCAGCAAAAAAAGGCTAGTATTTTTTATATCAATTACCGTATTGGTAATGGGTGCTTTCAGTTTTAAATTTTTGGGAACTGAATTTTTACCCAGTCTGGATGAAGGATCGATTTATGTGCGGGCAACCGGTCCGTTGAGTATTTCACTTGATGAAACCAAAAAGCTTTCAAACGACATGCGAAAGATTTTTTTAAGTTTTGAAGAAGTGAAGCAGGTAATGTCGCAAACTGGTCGTCCAAATGATGGAACGGATGCCACAGGCTTTTATAACATGGAATTCCATGTAGATATTTACCCGCGTAAAGAATGGAAACGAAAACAAAGTAAAGAGCAACTGATTGAACGCATGCAGGAAAAGCTCAAAAGTTTTCCTGGCATCAGTCTAAATTTCTCTCAACCCATTTCTGACAACGTTGAAGAAGCTGTTTCTGGTGTTAAAGGTTCAATCGTAGTTAAAATGTTCGGCGAAAACTTCGAATTTATTGAACAGGAAGAAGAAAAAATTGAGAAGATTTTAAAAACCGTTGATGGTATTGAGGATTTGGGCATTTTAAGAAATCTTGGTCAGCCAGAATTGCAAATCAACCTCGATCAGAAAAAGATGGCGCTTTACGGTGTCAGCACAGCTGATGCTAACGCTGTAATTGAAATGGCTATTGGTGGTAAAGCAGCAACTCAAATTTATGAAGGCGAGCGAAAATTTGACCTCATCATCCGTTATCCGGAAGACTTTAGAAATGATGAAAGTTCAATCAGCAAACTTCGCATACCCACTTTATCAGGTTCAAATGTTCAGCTTGGCGAAATTTCGAGCATCAGAAAAATCACTGGCCCGAGTATGATTTACCGCGACAAACACAAACGTTATGGCGCCATTAAATTCTCCATTCGTGGTAGAGATATGGGCAGCGTAATTGCCGAAGCGCAACAAAAAGTAAATGCACAAATAAAACTTCCAAAAGAGTACAAATTAGAATGGGCAGGAGATTTCGAAAATCAACAACGAGCCATTTCCCGATTATCACAAGCTGTTCCAGTGAGTTTGTTGTTAATCTTCTTCATTCTTTTTGTGCTTTTTGGAAATATCAGGGATGCTTTATTGGTATTAAACAATGTGCCATTTGCGATGATTGGTGGAATTTTGGCATTACTTATTGCCGGGGTAAACTTTAATATTTCGGCGGGGATTGGCTTTATTGCCCTGTTTGGAATCTGTGTTCAAAATGGCGTAATTCTGATTACCAGATTCAAAACAAATATTGCCGAATTGAAGCACCATGCAACGTGGACATTTACCGATGCCATGCGTGACGGAATTGCAAGCAGATTCAGGCCGGTTTTAATGACCGCACTAATGGCTGCAATAGGTTTAATGCCAGCAGCATTATCAACTGGAATTGGATCAGAAGCGTCAAAACCATTAGCGATAGTAGTCATCGGTGGATTGATTACTAATACGCTATTTAATCTTTTCGTTTACCCGATCGTATTTTATTGGTCGTACAAAAAAAAGGTTGAAAAAATAAATCCAGCACAAGCTTAAAAAACAAAGCCTTTCGACTTTCGAAAGGCTTTGTTTTTTACTAGAATAATTTTTCTTGTGGAGGTTTCGTTCCTGCCAAACGCAGATAAACAGTAGTTTGACCACGGTGGTGGGTTTGATGTTCGAAACCTTTTTCGAAAGCAGCTTCTCTCGAAAGTTCAAAACGATCAAATAGTTTTACCTTTTCATTTAACTGGGCGGTGTTTAATTTTTTAAGGGCAGCAATAACAAAATCATAACTATCTAATACATTTTTAGTAACTACCACTTTTGTTTTTTCGCTGGTTTTCTCAAGCTGATCCATTCCCGCAGGAGATTTAGCTCCTAAGGCAGCAGCTGTAAACACATAATTATCAGCACCCAAATGCAGCATTTGCTCTGCGAATGATCGCATTTCAGGGGTAGGTTTCAACCCGTAATCTTTTTCAGGCATAGCGTCCAGATACTCTTTAGTGTAAGCTTTTGCCCGCTCCCATTCTTTCACTACATCAGCAGAAGTAGTTTGTGCCCTTGCTGTATTAAATACAGCCATTAGCACCAATAAACTGGTTAATAATTTTATTGTTTTCATGTGATTTGGTTTTATCAACGTAAAATTAACAATAAGAATCGATTATAACTGCTGCGTTTTTGGCTGAAAAAAATGGCTGAAAAAAAAGGAGTTTGCAATGCAAACTCCTTTAACTTTAACTTAATTTCCAATCTGGACGTTCGAAATGGCAGGTATAACCATAGGGAACTTTTTGCAGGTAATCCTGATGGTCTTCTTCCGCATTCCAAAAATCACCAGCAGGAACAACTTCTGTTACAAATTTGCCCGGCCACTTGCCAGAATTTTCCAGTTCCTCGATCAACTCAAGTGCTGTATTTTTCTGCTCCTCATTCAGGTAAAAAATGGCTGAACGGTAAGATGTCCCGACGTCATTTCCCTGACGGTTTTTTGTTGTAGGATCATGAATCTGGAAAAAATATTCCAATAGTTTGCGATACGATAATTCTTCAGGATCGAACTCGATTTCAATTCCTTCAGCATGTGTGCCGTGATTGCGATAAGTTGCATTTGGAACATCGCCACCGGTATAGCCTACAACCGTTGAAATTACACCAGGCTGGTGACGAATCAATTCTTCAACACCCCAGAAGCAGCCGCCAGCTAAAATTGCTTTTTCAGTACTCATATTTATGTGCTTTATTTTGTGAATTTAAGATATTACAATATTGATCGAATTAAACCGCCTTCTACCCTAATGGCGGCGCCGTTTGTTCCCGAAGCCAGCGGACTAACGTAATAAGTTACAGCGTTGGCAATTTCGCTAACATCTAAAAATCGTTGAATCAGTGAAGTTGGTCTCATATTTTTAAAGAAATCTTCTTCCACCTCAGCAATGCTGATATTTCCTTTTTTGGCTAAATCTTCAATAAAACCTCCAACACCTTTTGATTTTGTTGGTCCTGGCAAAATTGAATTGACCGTTACATTGGTGCCTTTGCTTAACTCAGCTAACCCCCTGCTTACACCGAGTTGGGCAGTTTTGGTCATTCCGTAATGAATCATTTCATCGGGTATAAAAACTGCCGATTCACTGGAAATGAAAATGATCCTTCCCCAGTTTTTAGCTAACATTTTTGGAAACAACGACCTTGATAAGCGGATACCACTCATTACGTTAACTTCAAAAAAACGAAACCAATCCTCATCACTAATCCTTTCGAAGGCTTTCGGCTCGAAAATACCGGCATTGTTAATCAGAATATCTACATCAGGCAAACTTTCAATTAGTTTGTTTACTTCCTCTGCTTTTGCAAAATCAGCTGCAATTCCAGTAACAGCATCATTTCCTGTATCCTTTTTCAATTTTGCAATCGCATTATCTACGGTTTCCTTTGATCGTCCATTGATAATTACTTGTGCTCCTTCTTTCAGTAAACTTTCGGCAATTGCATATCCTATCCCAGCGGTTGATCCGCTTACGAAAGCAATTTTATTTTTTATTTGTAAATCCATTTTAGCTTTTATCTTTTAGATACGTAATGATAACAAATCCCTGATTGATCTGTTTATCGGAAAAAGCATACAGATGTAAAAATTAACTTGAATGAATGGCTAATGATGCAAATGATATTCGGCAGAAAGTATTGCAGACAGTGTTTTTATATCACTTAATTTGTGGCTGAGGAGATCAGATTTGTTTCTATCATTCAATTTGAGAAGGGAATCATCCACTGATTCTTCAGGCTGAATGGATTTTTCAAGTTTCAGATTCCTTATAATAGGAATGATTAAGTTGTTTTCGTTATCGATATCAAGCCGCTCGCCTGCCAGATAAATGGAAGTAATCATGGCATTGATTTTATAAATTATAACCTGTACCTCATACAAATATTGAAGATTCAGGCTCGATTGCCAAGGCTCCTGACTTGCAGATTCAATGGATTCTGATAAAGCAGAAAGGCTCAGATTGGCATTTTTTCTGGCCATCCTATTTATATTTTCATTGGGCTCTTTGTTTTTATCTGTAGTAATCAGAAAATATTTCAAACTTGCATTTGCAGCTTCCTTGATTTTTTGATGCATTTGTTTGCTATCCCAGATCGGAAAAAGGTAAGTGGCAAGAATTGCAATTCCGCAGCCAATCATTGTAAATATTATCCTATCGTGAACAATATGGTCAAAATGGCCATGATAACTACCTAAAGTAAGAATTACAGCTGGGGTAATAAACATTACACTTATGGTGTAATTAATTCTATTAAAAGCATAAAATCCAAGTAAACAAATAGCAGAAATGCTCAATAATATCGCGGGGCTTTTTATCAGATAGATTAGCAATAAGCCGATTGCAACTCCACCTAAACTTCCTTTTAACCGCTGAAAATTCCTTTTCCATGTGATCGAAAATTTTGGTCTCGCTACGATTACTAAAGTTAAAAAAAGCCAATAGCTATATCTGCTGGTTTCTAATTGATTAATGAGCAGAAAGCCGAACAGGAAGCAAATTGCCATGCGAAGCGAAAACCTGAATATTGGGGATTTTAAACCTAAATGATCTTTGAGCGAAAGTCGATCTGAACTCACAAACAGTGGATATTCAATAGTTTCATTGGGCTGTAAATGGTGTTGATCATTAATTTCGCTCTTTCTAATGGCCATAATGATCTGAGCGATTTCATCAATATTAGAAATTACACTTTTGATAAACTCTCGTTGTTCGGTGCCCAAGTGATTCATCTCTGCAATCAATTTTTTTTGATCAGCGATGAATGATGAATTAATTTTCGACTTTGACTCAATGTTTTTAATGGTTCGAACATGCCTGCCAAGATCTTCAATTTCTTCGGCTAGTATTCGGATCAAATCAGCAATGAGCGTTAAACTTTTACCTCCAGATAGAGACTGTCGGATGGATTCGTAATCGAAATGAACTGCGTTAAGTTGTTCGTATAGGTCGATTAATAAGCCAGCCCGTTCCAATAAAACGCGACCCTTCTTATTGTCAGGGTTCATGGCATAGCGATCTGTTAACAATAAACTTCGGATTAATTCATGTTTTTGATTTACCCGAATGTGTAATTTGATAATCTCTCTTTGCTGATGATCTAATAGAATTTCAGGATCATAATTTTTGGCCTTTGCCTTTAAAAAGGCTGCACTGGCCAGCAAA
This sequence comes from Pedobacter agri PB92, assembly GCF_000258495.1. Classification (GTDB taxonomy): domain Bacteria; phylum Bacteroidota; class Bacteroidia; order Sphingobacteriales; family Sphingobacteriaceae; genus Pedobacter; species Pedobacter agri. The sequence goes on along the minus strand of NZ_AJLG01000079.1, from coordinate 10,703 downwards.
CATTCAAAAATGGCATGATTTAACGAACGATACGGCCGGATGAGTGTTTGAATAACGCTAACTAAATAATACCAAACACCGCCGATTAACATGTATGCACTAAAATAAAGCGGCCGGGCCGGATGTAGCCCCATCACGAAAGTGCAAACGATTAAAGCCATGGTTCCAATCAAGCTCATTTTTTGACCATATACCGCGAACATGGAAAAGAAAAAAGCAAGCGAAGTAATAATCAGTGCAGACCAGATTTTGTAATTCAAAATCTGCGAAACTAAAAATGTTGTTAGAAAAAAGACAACAATGCTAATCAGCGCATTTTTAAGTTTGTTTAATCTGTTGTCAGGCAAGTCGGTTAAGCTAATAAGCAAGGCACCGACTCCAATTCCAGTCGCAGCTTCCGGGTTACCTAAGTAGAAAAACAGTATAATTGGAAAAAGGACAGTTAAAGTGGTACGCAGCGCATCAGAGAAATATTCTCCAAGAAAAAAGTAAGTAATATTTAATGCGAATGCTTTTTTGCCGCGTTTGTTCAAGATGGGAGAATTTATTTCAGTTAGTGCGGCAAAGGTAAGACATCAGTTGATATTTTCAGTCAGCAGGGTGTATTAAGGTTAACTGCTTTCAAAATTTCGCGTCGCTGCTGATAATAAATTTATGTAGAGGCCTTTAAAAACCAAATTTCAAGGCAGCATCCACGTATGAATTATTCTACAATAATCGATATAAATTAAGGTGTTTTTACCCTTTTTATGTAAATTGTAAAACGCTAATTTTAGTGCAGTTAGAATTAAATCAACGGGACGATTTAGAAACTAATGGAAAAGCAGGCCTCCGGACCTGCTTTTTTTATATTTACTGGTTTCATACAAAACCAGTCTGAAACCATAACCTGAGCGTTGTACAGCTTTTCAATGCAGAAAATCTCGTTCAGTTCGCAATTGGTGGAATCAAAAATAGGCCTTGCGGATTAAATGTAATTGTGGTCTATCGAAAGTAATGTTAAAAGAGATAATTAATCACTCCCGGAAATACCATTGAACTAACGTTGATATCATAAAATTATGGCTGATTATTTATTAAGCATATGTCTCATCAAAACAATTAATACTGTACCACCTACCAATGCGATAGTTAAAACAACCAAATCAGCTTTGTACTTTCTCAAGTCTTTTCTATCGTGTGCAGCTTTAGCAGAAAATATTTTCTGAACGAGAAATGCAATGCATAAAGTAATAGTGATGATGTAGGCCATAATTTGAGGTTAATTGAATCACAAGATATGAAATTTGGTATAAAATAAAAGCCCTCGCTTTTTGGGCGGGGGCTTGGTTAGTTAGAATAGCATTATGATGCCAAATTATTTTTTATCGGCATTAGCAAGCGGTGTACGATTTCCTTTATCATCAACTACCAATGTTTTTTCACCATTAAAAATAATCGCCTTACGGTTGCCTTTGTGTTGGTTGACATCTACACCAATAACTTTATCTCCATAATAAGCAGCAATATTTTCTTCGGTAATGGTATGGCCAACTACAATTTGCCTGACATCAAATTTTGCCAAAGTAGAATCTACTGTAGTAATGGGAGTTCTATCATCGCCGAAATAACCTCTATACCAAAATGGACCACCGCTGCTCATCCATTTTTTGCCATCTGCATCAAGTTTTTTGGTAGAGATTCCATAATAGCTTCGGCATTTGTCATTAATTTCCTGCAACGATAAGTTAGTGGCATTAATTTCAGGAGAAATACCTGCATGGAGAAAAAGCTTATCGCCGATTTTTTCTATTGCATTTTTACTTCTTAGCCATTTGCCAATTTCAGTATCCTCCGCAATTAATTTTTCATATGTTATCCCAATCAATTTAGCTGATGCAGGATATTTTGGTGCTAAGTATCGTAAATCTCCCGCCATATTCATCACGTCGTGATTACCCAAGAGCACATGCACAAAGCCTCCTTTTTTAATGGCATCTTCTTCCAATTTATAAAGCAACCACAAATAAGGAACAACATCTTTTCCACGATCGAATAAATCGCCACAGATCACTAAATGTCCTTTGCCAAAAATCCAGTTATATTTCTCATCTATTACTTTGTTCGCAATCATTAACGCCCGGAACGCCTCAAATTCACCTTCAATATCAGAAAGGACAAGCATTTTCTCTACAGCCTTATATGAAGAGGGCTGGATAACATTGTTAGCACGTAGCTTAAAACTAAAATCCCATTCTTTATGCTTTGCAAACCGAACCTGAACAGGATTTTTTTCATTTAAAGTGTCTGTTTTGCTTATATCATTCAGAACATAATGAGCAATAATGTTCTTTCCTGAGCGAACGATGTAAGGCCCATCTTGCTCGACCTGAGCTGCAACTTTAACACCATAAAATAATATAAATGGGAGCAATAAGTATTTAAGAGATCTCATAAAAAAGAATAACATATAGCAAATGTATTTTTTTTAATGATTATCTGCCTAATAAATATAAAAAAGGGAGCCTATTAAATAAATAAGCTCCCTTCTTAAATTAGCGGAAGATTTTTTAATCAACAATGATATTAAAACCATTTAATCTACCACTTTCTTTTAAACGGAATGTTTCTTTGATTTTTCCGGTGGTTGGATTATATTGATTAACGCCAGAGAAACCTTCAGTTGTATTGTTCGATAAAAAGTAGATTTCGCCATTGTGCATAAAAGGATTTGAGGTTCCGTAGAAACTATCAGCAGGAATATTTAAACGGGTTGCTTTTTTTGTTGTCGCGTCGATTTCATTCCAGTACCATACGTCACTTCTATACGTTACGCCATGTTGCCCACCGCCATAATATGAGGTTGGTCTTGAAGGAATAGTGGTGTAAATTTTACTATTGTGAACGAATAACCTGTTAAATTCAGCTGGAAACTGATAGTTTTTGATATCAATAGAAAAGTTCTGATCGAATTGAGTTTCGCCGTTTTTGATACGCAGGATTTTTGAAGAAGCCGCTGTAGGCTGTGTTTTCATATCTGCTACTGCAACAAAATATAAATCTTTGGTCACTTCATCATAGCTGTATAAAACGTGGTCGATAAATACACCTAAATTAGTTGTACCCGCAAATTTGGTCACATTCAAAATCTTGTTATTGGTTAAATCGTAAACTGCAATGGCCACCTCTTGTTTAGGAGGTGATACCTGCCAGTTGCCTGTTAATTTGGTACCCAATAATAAATCAACATAAAGTTTATCATCTCTTTTGGCCAAAATTAACTGACCAGCTGATTCATTTGGTAAGCCTTCGGATAATGAGCTAAAATCGATTTCGCCAGTACGTTCCATTGTTGTGGGGTTGAATTTCTGAACTTTTAGTCCACCTCTTACATCATCCCAGTAATAACCTTCAGTTGCACTAACAACTAAATAATTTGAAATATATGCGTTAGACAGTGAGGCTAAAAACTTATCCTGCACAACCTGACCTGCGGTGTTTAAGTTTAATTTAAGGATACCTTGTGCATTCGATGCGCTGTTCACTTTGTAAAGGGTTTTCCCTAATACACGGCCACCTAGTGAGCTACTAACCTGAAAAAATGGTAGACCAGATAAATTAATCTCACGAGATTTATTGTTTTTTAGTGCATAAATACCCCCGCTCCAATTTGCGTTTGCATTATAAATAATCCAGGTTTCATTTGCTGGAATATCTGTATCGGGCTGATTGGGTTCAGGCTCATTGGTTTTGCTACAAGCGCCTAAAAACATTAGCGCAGATAAACCAAACATTGTACTTAGAAATTTGATTCGTTTCATTTCGATTAGATAAAATATGATTATAAAAATTGATAGACTAATTTTAGATATAATGATCTTCCTGGTTTTTGAACATTAAAGTTGTCGTAAAGCTTCTCATTGCCAATGTTCCTGCACTCGGCAGATAAAGTAATTTTTGGTTTGGCAAAGTGGTAGTAAACTCCAACATTATTGGCAAATTGTGCTAAACGATCATCATTTGGGATTACCAATGAAGTTTGAAAATCCTGCACCTTCTCAAATAATCCGGGTTCTTGATTCTTCGGGATTGCCTTAAGGAAGAAACGGTGCGTATAATTTGCGTTCCAGTTCACTTCCAACCTATCGTTGGCTTTGAAAACCCCATTAAAATGTGTGCTAAACCAGATATTCCCAAATAAGAATGGTACGTTGGGGATGCGTGAACCTTCCAGATTTTTAAACATCGTTTCCTCAATTTCCACTCTTCGGATATCCTGATAGGTTAAATTAGCGCCAAAATCAAAACGTTTAGATAGCGTATAATTGGCTTCTACTTCAAATCCTTTAACCTCTGCCCGCTCGTAATTAATATAGCGGCTAAATGGGATATCCAATTGTAGGAAGATAATATCCTTCACTTTTCTATAGAATAATCCTGTTGAAAGCGTTAGGCTATGGTCACCTTCCTGAAAGCTGTATTGACCGTTTAAATTAACGTTGTGACTTTTTTCAGGCTTAAGCTCCATATTCTCCTTAATCAATCTGGCATCACCAAAAATTTCATATTCATCAGGCAATCGATTCGCATATTCATATGAAACCTTAAACATATAGCGACCAGTGTTCCAGCGCAAACCCCCAAGGTAACCCAGTTGCTCTCCACTACTGGAAGACTGCCACCCCAAGCCAAAATTATCAGTTGTGTATCCTTTGGTATTGAAGTGATAATATTTTAAGGCAACGATACTTTCCAGGTGATCACCAAGCCAGCTTGAACGAAGCCCAAGGCCAAGGTTATTTTTTGGTAAACTGCTGGTACGCCAAGTACATCTATCCTTTCAATAGCAGAAATGGCACCAAGTGGGTCGCTTCCTTTTCTATGTTGCTCATAATGCATTTGGCTGAAGTCAATAGTATGTTTAGCCGACAGTTGATAGGATGCTATCAATCTGGAGAAGAAAAACTGATAATCGATTTGCTGATTGTTTCCCAAATTAATTTCTCCAGGGCGAAGATTACTGCCAATGATCTGTCCATCCCAGCCATAACGCACCGTAGCCGTATCCACAAATTTTGTTTTGAAACTACTAAAGCTACCTAACAGATTAATATTCAGTTTATCGTTAAAAAAAACGTTTCTTATAGTTCAATAAAGCGGTATTATTAAGTTCTTTCGAAAACGCCTGCCCGTAAACCTTGTTCATTTCTGCATCGTGCTGCAGCTCTTTATCAAAGCTTGAATTGATCAACGTTAAACGTAAATCATCAACCCAGGAACGATTTTGCAAACCTGCATAAGCTTCTGCGTAATAACTTTTTGTTGCATCATGAAATCTTCTGGCATCGCGGTATTCGGTTACGGAAGTTTGGGTATCGTAAAAGGGCGCATTCACTTTATAATCATTATCTGAATAATTGAATGAACTATTCGTTCCCAGATACCACTTTTTAGATCGATCTTGCCACAATGCATTTAGTGTTGCACGATGGGTATTAAAAGAGCCCCCTTCATATGATAATTCAGCGTATTGATCTAAACCAGTTCTGGTAACGAGGTTTACTCCACCACCTAAAGCATCACTTGCCAGGTATATGGGCAATACGCCTTTATAAATTTCTACCCGATCGAGCATGTTTACCGGAATTGTGCCTAAACTGAACCCATGCCCGAACAACTCAATTGGGATACCATCTTTAAATAACCTTACGGCCTTGCCTTGCAAGCCGCCTAAATTAATTTGAACTGGAGCGCCAAGATTTCCGTCACTTCTTAATTTTACACCAGAAGCCCTATTCAAAACCTCACTCACATCGCCGCCTTTATCGTACGATTTTCTCAGGTCAATTGCCTGAACCGAAAATGGCGAAGTCTCTATCTGCCGTTTAGTAGTTTTAGAAACAATTTGGACTTCTTTAAGCTCAAAACTTTTCATTTCCAGATTGCTCAAAGTGAAAGCAAAATAATTTTCGGCACTACAGCTTACCCTAATTGTACGGTTAATTGATGAGTTGCCTTTTTTTAGCTCAATTTGATAAACGCCTTCATCTAGTAAAATATTTGCTAACCCAGTGGCATTAGTTACTCCAACCGATTTATGATCAATGATGATGGTAATAGCAGAAAGTGGATTTTTATTTGAATCATCAACATAGATGCTAACAGGACAAGCAGCTTTTGCTGAAACAAAAAACGCACTAAAAAGGAAAATTAATGATAAGTATCTCTTAGTCAATTTATCTTTATTTAAACTGATTATAAATTATAACCGCAAAAGTAGTAGATTTGCCTAGCCGGAATTTATGAGAATGGAATTTTTTGTTATGAATTTAGAAATTAATAGATGAGCTATAAACTGGATGGTAGCGATTTTGATGATTTCCTTTTATACGATCAAAAGGTAGAAAATGAGGTTACTAAACCCGCTAACGGAATTGTTGAACACTTAAAATTTGTTACTCCAAAGGGGGAAATTACTTATGACCAGTTCATCGTGCGGGAGGATTTATCCATTCTACATGGCAATTATCTTTTTGGAGATAACATTAGCGTTAATGGAAAAGGGGATTCATCTCTTTTAGAGATGCACTTCAACCTTTCCGATCAACACATTTATTATAAAAATAAGGCTACAGCCCGGGATAGTGTTTCGGCAATGGCTGGAAACATTACATTCCTTACAGCGGAGGATAATCAGGCTAAAATCGGTTTTAAAGAGAATATAGAATATAACACATTCGATATTCATTTACCTTTTGTGACACTGGCACAGTACGAAGGTGAATCCAAAATACTAGATCGATTCTTGAACAAATGCCATAAAGACATCAGTACGGTTTTAGCACCTAATGAAATAAAGATTGGTGCGAAAGAGTTTTGTGTGATACAGGATATAAAGAACTGTCCTTATGTAGGACTTACAAGAAGGATCTACCTGGAATCGAAAGTTTACGAACTGATCGCATTAAGCTTTAATGGATTAGCTGAAGAAAAAGAAAATTTTAAATTAACTCATTCAGATACGGAAAGAATTGAATTTGCCGCTCAATTAATTAGAGAAAATCTTGACAAACCATTCACCATCGTAGAGTTGGCACGCAAGGCAAGCATCAATCAAACTAAACTTAAAGAGGGATTCAAATCTGTATTTGGAAATACTGTTTTTGGGTATTTACAAGAAATCAGAATGAATAAAGCCAGGCATTATCTTTTGGATAAAAACCTTTCGGTGCAGGAAATAAGTTATATGGTGGGTTACCAAAATATATCCAACTTCAGTATTGCTTTTAAGAAAACATTCGGTTATCCACCCACCAAATTAAGATCTAAAATGTAGTTATATACATTCATCCAGCATGTAAACGATAGATTCATAATTCTTACCTACCGCTTCAGACATGGCGATTTCGCAAGTTTTACCCGAAGAATAGTAGCCATCGTATTCTTCTTTTTTAACCTCATTAGCTTCTGGTAACGTTGCCGAAGCAGTTAATTCGGGAAATAAAAATCCTCGATCGCCTGCCATTCCACAGCAACCCGCATGGAGGGGCATCATCACCTCATTAGCCAACTGATTCGCAATTTTTACAAACTTGCCCTCGAGTCCCATTTTTTGTAATGAGCAAACCGGATGGAGTGCAATTTTATCTTTCTTCTTTAGAATTTTAGCATGAGGAAGCACATAATCCAAAATATAATCCACACTGTCAATAATGGTTAGTGCATCGAATTTCTTTTTATTCTCATCTGTTAACGATGGCCTGCACTCCTGTAAAGTATAGGTGCATGAGGTAATATCCAGTACAACCGGACTTTTTCCGTTGCCGCTCCACTCCCATAACTTGCTGATGGTATCATTCACAGTAAAGCGAAATGCATCATTAAAACCTTTTGAAGAAAAAATCTGCCCGCAACAGGTACCTGAGATATTATTAGGAATTCTAAAATCAATACCAGCTTTCTTTGAAACTTCAATAAATGTTTCAATGATATTTTTTTGTCCTTCCAACGTTCCACCCATTGTTCTGCTGATGCAAGTTGGATAATAAACCACTGAAGGCGCATTCGCTGCAGTTAATTTATGCTGGTACTGGCTAAATGATTTGGTGGGTTTAATTTGGTTTGACCATAAAGGCACGCCGGGAATTACTTTCTTAAAACCTTTGGTGAGGTTAGTCATTGCATTGGCTCCAAATACATTATTAATGCCTGAGGCCACGGTAATGCCAAACTTAACTACTGTTGTAACCGGCTTAAAGTTTTTAGCAACCGTTAAGGCCAGTCCGTTTGCAAACTTGCTGTGGTTCTCTCTTCTTAAGCGTTTCACCAAAGACCCTGTATTAATATCAACCGGACAGGCAGTAGCACATAAGCCATCAACAGCACAAGTATCCAGGCCGTCGTATTGATATTCATCAAGCAATTCTTTGTAGCTGCCGTTTTCATTGTTCCGCTTTAACTTGAGCAACTCCCTTCTTACAACGATTCTCCGGCGTGGCGTTAAAGTGATATTTCTACTTGGGCATTTATATTCACAAAAGCCACATTCCATACATTTATCAACTTCCTCTTCAACTTGAGGTAAGTCTTTTAAGTTTTTGATATGTGCACCTTGATCTTCATTAATAATCACCCCTGGATTTAAAAGATAATGCGGATCGATTAAGTTTTTAAGCGATTTCATCACCTCATAAATTCCCTCGCCCCATTCAGTGGCCACGAAGGGCGCCATATTCCGCCCGGTTCCGTGTTCTGCCTTTAAAGCCCCTTTATATTTTTCAGTAACCAAAACAACAACTTCTTTTAAAAAGTTATTATACCTGCTGATTTCCGCAGCAGTATCAAATGCCTGGGTAACCACAAAGTGGATGTTTCCATCTTTCGCGTGACCAAAAATAATAGCATTATCATAATGGTATTTAGCGAATAAACCGTGTAAATCTAAAATTGAATTGCCTAACTCGGCAACTGGCACGGCGATATCCTCCAAAATAACAGTGGTTCCACTTGCTCTTACCGATCCTACTGACGGAAACATTCCTTTCCTGATCTTCCATAAAAAAGCCTGCTCCACCGGATCATTCGTAAACTCTGGTGCAAACATCAGTTCAAGCTGATCAACAACAGAGAGAAATTGCGCTGATTTTGCGTCCAGCTGGGCCTGGGTATGATCCTGATACTCGACCAGAAGCACAGCTGCTTCATCTGGCAGCGATTTCAATATTGCCGGCACTCCTTTAATGTCTTCCACCGAACGCAATGAAGCACGATCCATCAACTCTACTGCCTCTGCACCTGAAATGGTTAAAGGTACAATCGCATTGCAAGCCGCAAAAATGTTAGGAAAATACAACAGCGCTGTAGTTTTGAGCGGATAATCGTCAACTGTATTCAGTACAGCTTCAGCAATAAAACCCAGCGTTCCTTCGGCACCAACAAGCACATGCGCCAAAATATCCAGAGGATGTTCATAATCAATGAACGCATTTACCGAGTAACCGACTGTATTTTTCGTCTTGTATTTATGCCTGATCAGTTCGAAGATTTCCTTATTAGTGGCAATTTCCATTTTCAAGGATTGGATGCCCCTAAAAATTTCCGGACATTCATCCTCGAAGCGTTGATAATCTACAGCCTGTTCTGTGCTATATTGCTTGCCGTTAGGAAGCACAAACCTGATGAATTTTAAGGTATGATAAGAATTCTTACTCACGCCACAGCACATCCCACTGGCGTTATTTGACAGAATTCCTCCCATCATGGCTGAGTTAATACTTGCAGGATCAGGGCCAATTTTTTTCCCAAATTTTTTGAGCTCGGAATTGACTACCGAACCCGTAACGCCCGGATGTACCCGAACCTGTGCACCATTGCTTTCTACCCTAACCAAATTCCAGTACTGACTTAAATCCACCAAAATACCATCAGAAATAGATTGCCCTGAGAGACTGGTACCCGCTGTTCGAAAAGTAATTGGAATTTGATGTTGCTGTGAAAACGAAAACAGTGAGATCACTTCATTAATAGAGATTGGTTGCACAACTGCTTTTGGCCTGAGGTAATAAAAGCCTGCATCAGAGGCATAAGACACCAAATCTATCAATCTCGTTTTCACACGATCTTCAGCAATTATTTTGCTTAGCAATTTTCCAATCTCGTTCATCAATTTATCTAAGATAATCCTCTAAGGAGAACAAAGATAGCTTAAACATTTGTGCAATTAAAAGCATATTGAGTTTAGTAACCCCAAGTTTTTAATCCAAAGGATTTTTGGATGATGCTGTAATACCGATATACTAAAGTGCTTTAACCGATCTCTACATTTGGCTTTTGCACAACTATCACCAAATCCTTTGGTTACTTCAAGTCGATTTCGACAACAATTTGTATCCCTTTATTAAATTGGCTAATTTGCCTAATCATCCTTTAGCTAAGTCCTTATGAAAATTTTTTTTTATTTATTTGTCTGCTGCTTTCAAATCGAATTGATGCACAAACCATCACTCTGAAAAAAGAATGGGAATCAACCGAGCAGCTTCCGGTACCAGAATCGGTAGTTTACATGGCAGATAGAAAAGAACTCTACGTTTCTCTTATCGACGGAGAGGGAAATGCGAAAGATGGCAAAGGCGGTGTTGCCATTTTAAATTTAGATGGAACAATCAAGAATGCCACCTGGATCAGCGGCCTGAATGCTCCAAAAGGAATGGCGGTAGTGTGTACGT
>NZ_AJLG01000078.1 GCF_000258495.1 Pedobacter agri PB92 | reverse complement strand
CAAAGCAGTGATCGATTAACTGTTTTGAAACCAATGGACGAACAGCATCATGGATTGCTATAACACAATCTTCTTCAATAAAATCGATAGCATTTTTTACCGAATAGAAACGTTCTGACCCGCCATCGATAACCTCATGAGGAATTCTAAAATTAAACTCTTCACAAAGTCTTCTCCAGTAACCTTGCTGTTCTGTATTGATAACCAATAAAATTTTAGGTTGGGCATCGCTTTGGGCAAAAGCTCTAATGGTGTGCATCAAGACCGGAAGGTTATTGAGCAACAAAAATTGTTTTGGGGTTTCCGTTTGCATCCGATTTCCAGAACCGCCTGCTACAATTATAGCGTAGTATTTCATTCGAAGTATTTAGAAAATAGTATTTAGTATTTAGATAAAATTTGTCTAAATACTAAATACCATATGCTAATATCTATATAATCAGCATGGCATCGCCATAGCTATAAAACTTATATTTTTCCTTCACCGCAACTTCATAGGCATTCATTACATTTTCGTAACCACCAAACGCACTAACCATCATTAATAAGGTAGACTCAGGAGTATGAAAGTTGGTGATCATTGAATTTGCAATGCTGAAATCGTATGGTGGGAAGATGAACTTACTTGTCCAATCGTTAGCAGCTTTTAATGTTTTGTTAGCAGAAACAGCTGATTCAATTGAACGCATTGAAGTGGTACCAACGGCACAGATTCTTCTTTTTTCTTCTATTGCTTTGTTTACAATGTTAGCATCCTTTTGTTCAATGATAAACTGCTCAGAATCCATTTTGTGTTTGGTCAAATCTTCCACTTCAACCGTTCTGAACGTTCCTAAACCAACGTGTAATGTCACTTCTGCAAATTCTACACCTTTAAGTTCAAGGCGTTTCATTAACTCACGACTGAAGTGCAAACCAGCGGTTGGAGCAGCAACGGCACCTTCATGCTTGGCGAAAATCGTTTGGTAACGCTCTTTATCTTCAGCAGTTGCTTTACGTTTGATGTATTTTGGAAGTGGCGTTTCGCCTAAAATTTCTACGTTTCTTCTAAATTCTTCATCAGTACCTTCGAATAGGAAACGAATGGTACGTCCGCGTGAAGTGGTATTGTCTACAACTTCAGCAACTAACAAATCGTCATCGCCAAAGTATAATTTGTTACCAACACGGATTTTACGAGCTGGATCTACCAAAACATCCCATAAACGTAATTCTTTATTCAATTCGCGAAGCAAGAAAACCTCGATGGTAGCACCAGTTTTCTCCTTATTACCATATAAACGGGCTGGAAAAACTTTAGTGTTGTTTAATATCATTACGTCTTTGTCATCGAAATAACCTAGTACGTCTTTAAAAATTTTATGCTCAATTTTACCACTGTCTTTATGTAAAACCATTAAACGTGCTTCATCGCGTTGTTCGGCTGGATTGTTAGCTACTAATGACTCTGGTAAGTTAAATTTGAATTGTGATAATTTCATTCTTGATGAATTTTTTGAGGTGCAAAAATACGAATTTAATTTTTCTTTTCCGTATTTTATCAAACGCATTTAAGGTATATTATGTTTTAATCAGTTTTTAACAGAAAAATATGGATGCGTTCGATATATCGATATAAAAATAATTAGTTTTGAAAATGACTTGTAACCTTTTTAAGCGCTTTGCATCTAACCTGTAATTATGATAATTTTTAGGCTAATAGGTGAGAGTTTTCGTTTTGCTTTTGATGCATTACGCCAAAACAAAATGCGCACAATGTTATCGCTCCTGGCGATTACAATAGGTATTTTTACCATCATTGCTGTCTTTTCAGCGGTGGATACTTTTCGCGGTAAACTCCAGTCGAGTGTTGACAAGCTTGGGTCGAATACCATATATGTTCAAAAATGGCCATGGAGTTTTGGCGATAATTATCCCTGGTGGAAGTATATGAATCGGCCACAGCCTTCATTAAGAGATTTTGCAGCCTTAAGAGAGCGCATGGAAAACGCTCAGGGCATTACCTTTGAGATTTCTACCAGCGATAGAACGATTAAATACAGAAGCAATTCAGTAGAAGGAATAAACGTTTCTGCAGCATCACATGATTTTGATAAAACCTGGAATTTCGAATTGCAAGCAGGTAGATATTTCACTGAAACAGAGAGCAACAATGGTGCGCCTGTATTGTTGATGGGTGCTGATATTGCAGATGGTTTATTTGACGGGGATGATCCGATAGGAAAACAAGTACAAGTTTTAGGAAGAAGATTAACCGTAATTGGTGTTTTCAAAAAAGAGGGAGAAGACATGCTTGGAACTTCGCTGGATAAAAATGTTAATGTTCCTGTTAATTTTGCCAAGAGCGTGCTGGATATTCAAAATGAACGCTATGGTCCTCAAATTACGGTTCGGGGAAATGATAATGTTTCGTTGGAAGAAGTAGAAAGTGAATTAAAAGGTTTAATGAGGTCTATTCATCGCATTAGGCCAGGTCAGGAAGAAGATTTCGCACTAAACAAAACAACAATTATTTCCAATCAACTCGATTCGATGTTTACTATGGTGAATTGGGCAGGCTGGATAATTGGTGGATTCTCAATTTTGGTGGGTGGTTTTAGTATTGCTAACATCATGTTTGTTTCCGTTAAGGAAAGAACCAATATTATTGGCATTCAGAAATCACTTGGTGCTAAAAACTATTTCATTCTGCTCCAGTTTATTTTCGAATCCATATCCTTATGTATTTTGGGTGGCTTGCTCGGCTTACTATTGGTATATCTTGTTTCGTTATTAATTGGTGCAGTAAGCGGGTTTTATATCATTTTAGGATTGAATAACATCTTGCTAGGCATCTGGATCTCAATTGTAATTGGTACCATTTCCGGTTTCTGGCCAGCATTTTCAGCATCAAGGTTAGATCCTGTTGAGGCAATAAGAAGTTAGTTTCAGGTTTTGCAGCAAAATGTTGAGATTAAACCTAATTGAAGCGGCAAGCTCGTAAGCCCAATTTTTCATTTGAGCTAGGACTTAAAGCAGAAAGAAGGACTGCTATCATCGATAAGAATTGACCTATATTTTTTAAAAAAAAAGCTATAAAAAATCCTCGCCACTTATTAGCTGACGAGGATTTTTTATTTTGCCTGAATTTATATTATGCTAACTTTCCAAGCGCTTCCTTAATTCTTCTTAAAGCTTCAACCAAACTTTCGTCAGAAGCAGCGTAAGATAAACGGATATAGTTATTATTACCGAATGAATCACCGCCAACAGTAGCTACATGACCAACATTTAATAAGTAAAGTGCTAGGTCTGAAGAATCTTTAATTACATTTCCGTCAGCATCTTTTTTACCAAAGAATGAACTGATTTCAGGGAAAAAGTAAAACGCACCATCTGGAAGATTGGTTTTAACACCAGGGATTTCATTTAACAAATTATAAACCAGTTCACGGCGGCGTAGAAATGCTTCTTTCATTTTTAGAACACTTTCCAAACCTTGCTCATAGGCAACAATACCAGCACGTTGGGCTATTGAGCATGTGCCTGAGGTAGTTTGACCTTGTAATTTATCATTAGCGGCAGCAATCTCTTTGTTTGCTGCGATATAACCTAATCTCCATCCGGTCATGGCAAAGGCTTTAGAAAAACCATTTACGATGATCACACGATCTTTGATGCTGTCAAATTGCGCTATAGATTCATGTTGATCAACAAAATTTATATGCTCATAAATCTCATCAGAAAGGATGTAGATATCGGGATATTTTTCAAAAACTTTAACCAAAGCGGCCAATTCCTCTTTGCTGTAAACCGAACCGGTTGGATTACATGGAGAAGAGAACATGAACAACTTCGATTTAGGTGTAATTGCAGCCTCTAATTGCGCTGGAGTAATTTTAAAATTACTCTCAATATCAGTATCAATGAAAACGGATTTGCCTTCAGCTAAAACAACCATCTCAGAATAGGAAACCCAATACGGTGTAGGAATAATCACTTCATCATCCGGGTCAATCAATGTTAAAATGACATTTGATAGTGACTGTTTTGCACCTGTAGATACTACAATTTGAGAAACATCATAATCTAAATTATTTTCAGTTTTTAGTTTATTAACGATTGCCTGACGCAGATCAGGGTAGCCTGGAACTGGTGAATAGCGTGTGTAATTGTCGTCTAACGCCTTTTTAGCAGCGTCTTTAACATGATCAGGGGTATTAAAATCAGGCTCGCCTACGCTTAAACTGATAATATTAATGCCTTTAGATGCTAATTCGCGGCCTAATTTAGTCATTTTTAGGGTTGCGGATTCTGATAAACTGTTGATTCTTTTAGATAAGGTGCTCATGGTTAATTACTTTGAGCGCAAATATATAAACCAAATATTATTCTGCACTAAAAAAGCCATACTTTTTCTCATTAAATTTATGCGATAAGCGTATTTTTGTAAAAAAGATCTCGTGACCGTTAAAAAAAAAGCAATTGTAATTTCATTGGTTGTTAGCGTTATACTAATGTTAGCCAAATTTATCGCCTATTTTATAACGGGATCAAATGCTATTCTAACCGATGCTGCAGAGAGTATTGTAAACGTTATAGCAGGTGCTTTTGCCTTTTATAGCATCTATTTAAGTACTCAGCCTCGAGATGAAAATCATCCTTACGGACATGGAAAAGTAGAGTTTTTCTCTGCATTTGTTGAGGGAATTTTAATTCTTTTGGCTGGAGTTATCATCATATTCAAGTCTTCCTACAACCTTATTTATCCACATGCAGTTGGTCAGCTGTTAGAAGGAACAATCATTATCGGTAGCACAGGATTGATTAATCTATTCGTTGGCTTGTATCTGATAAAGGTTGGTAAAGAGGAGCATTCTGTAACTTTGCAGGCCGATGGGAAACATTTACTGACTGATACTTATACCAGTATTGCCATTGTTGTTGGCCTGATCTTAATTCAGTTGACAAATATTATTTGGTTAGATAGCTTATTGTCTGTTTTGGTTGGCTTTTATATTATTTATTCCGGCTATCAACTTACACGCGGTTCTGTTGGTGGCCTAATGGATGAAAGTGACTTTACTTTGGTAGAAGAGGTGGTAGAAGTACTTCAGAACAACAGGCATAATCCATGGATTGATGTACACAACCTTCGTACGCAGCAATATGGTCCCGAATTTCACATTGATTGCCATGTTACTCTTCCTTACTATTTCGACTTAAACCAGGTACATCGTGAAATTTCACAAATAGATGAACTCATTAATAAAAATGGATTTCGAAAAGCAGAATTGTTCATTCATGCTGATCCTTGTTTACCAAAATGTTGCCACTACTGCCACATGAGTGAGTGCCCGGTTAGGGCAGAAGCCTTTAAAAAGGAAATTGTCTGGACCCCGGAAATAGTGATTAAAAACAAAAAACATTTCGAGAATGAGTTATTTTAATGTGCGTGTTTACGGTCTGCTTATCAATGCAAATGAAGAAGTTCTGGTTAGTGATGAAGAGGAGTATGGTTTCCGTTTTAGCAAATTTCCAGGTGGTGGATTAGAGCTTGGGGAAGGGTTAATTGACGGATTAAAGCGGGAATTTATGGAAGAGTGCAACGCAGAAATCGAAGTTTTATCGCATTTTTATACCACAGATTTTTTTGAAAAATCTTCTTTTAACGACAGTCAGGTGATAAGCGTATATTACATTGTTCGCGAATTGGTGCCGTTAAAGTTAGCATTTAAAACAAAAATATTTGATTTTGACGCCGAAGGCGAAATACTTCAGGCTTTTCGCTGGGTAGCTATACGTGATTTAGACATAAATGAAATAACTTTTAAGACTGATAAAACAGTAGTCAAATTATTAAAGCAGTCATATCTGTAAGTAATTCCTATATCACATCTATTTTAAAAATACAAAGTTCGTTTTTCAACGAACTTTGTATTTTTAATTTTATGGTTCAAGAAATTTCTTCAATGCCTCATGAAGGAAATAAGTCCAGCCAGCTTTAAAACTTTCTCTGGTAAAATCTTTTCCGTTTTCTTCAAAGCTCTCAATGCCTGTATGTGTTAATTGAACTCTTGTCCCTTTATCAGTCGGAAAAATTTCCCATTTAACCGTTGAATTTCCGGGGTAGTTATCATATTTCCAGGTATAGGTGATTTGATGGTGCGCTACAACGTCGACGATTTCACAAAAATGCAAATATCTTGGTCCTTCATCGGTTCCACCAATAAAATCGAATTTGAACCCAAATTTTGGTTTAAATTCATCTAACTGGAAATACCACTCTTTCAATTGCTCATTTTGAGTAAGAGCCTCCCATACCTTCTCAACGCTTACATCGTAAACGCTTTCAATAATTAATGGTTTTATGTTCATATGCATTTAAAATTTGGTTTACCCAAGCGGCATTTTGCCCAGATCCATATGTAGGATATTCCAACGCTGTCCGTCTAAATCGATAAAACCACATCCATACATCCAGCCATCTTTGTAACCGGGTGCCGCATATAACGTTCCACCTGCTTCAACCACCTTTTTAGCGAAATCATCAACTTCTTCCGCACTTTCAGCATCAAAAGAAAATAAGACTTCGCTTCCTGAACGACTGTCGGCAACTGAAGTTGCTACAAAATCTTCAAACAATGGTTTTTCAAAAAACATAATGATAAAGTTGTCATCGCCAACCATAAAACAGGCGGAGTCGTCACGTACGCCGTGTTTTAAATTCAGCTGAAATCCAATTTTAGTAAAAAAATCTTTAGAATTCTTTACGTTTTTTACAGGTAGGTTTACCCAAAGTGACTTAATCATATTCAGATGTTTGATTTAAATATTAAATGTTTTAAGCGAGATAGACTGGCAAAACATGAAAGCAAAATAGGATAACAAATTTATTTTTTGCTCGTTTTCTTTTTATATTTTTTCGCCAGCTCTTCTGGTGCTACCGTACAATATGATAGTCTAAGCGCATTTTCCAATACTTCTGATTCAATAAAACTTAGTTCAAAGATCGTCCACCCTTGTTTGCCCCAACCAGCTTGTGCCGGGTAAATTGCGGAAGGATCTAGATCAGAAAACTTGCTTTGATCCTTTGGTGATAACCGAAAAACAGCTTTCAGGTTAGCATTGTCAACGGTAATGAAAATCTTATCGTCAACTTTGAATGAATTTTTATTTGCGTTTGGTGTTTCAACTACCTCTTCGAAAGATAAGGCAAGTGCTCTAAAAGAATCAGGGGTTATCATAATACTGGTTTTAATGTAATGCCTCAACATACTAATTATTGAGTGACTTTAAAAGGCAAACTTACATCAATTTTGATTATAAGTTTGAGATTTTCCATGGTTTATTAAAACATAGAAGGTTTAACTTGACTTCAATTGATCGGCAGGACAATATCATTTACAATTTATACAATTTTTGGGGAAACTGTTCAGCATGCGTCAGGATTAAATTAAGAATGTAGCTGTTCGACTGATAGATGGACAAATCATTTTTGATAGGGGCTAAGCCATCTTCGAGATAAGCTTTATCCTTGAAATATCCCATACCATAGAATTTACCATTTTCAACAACCAGGCAACTTAATTCTTCTTCCTCGCGGCCATCGTCAATTAATGCAAAGCTAGGTTGTAAGCTTTGAATATCATCTAAAGCATTGCTCAGTCTTTTGTTGTATACGGCTACAGTTTCAATGCTGCTGCAGGCGCCAAAACATTGTCCATTATCATGTGCCTTACATTTTGTTGCAGTTTTTTGAAGATAGCATAATTTTGCGCAAAGCTGATATTTCTCGATAAGGTGGTTTAAGAAATTGTAGCCTTCCAGTAAGCTATTAAAACTTTGTAAAGATTTATTGTTTTTTTTATGCTTATCTATCGCCAGCCGCATGTAGCCATTTTGATCTTCGAATACGTATAAGTCATATTTATGTTCATATCGTTTCATGGCTCTGTTATTTTCTGGCCAAAGTCTTTTAATCTCATTTGCTTCTAAAATCAATGCCATTAACTCCGTGCCACATACCACATGATCAACATTATAAATTGTGCGTAAAAAATCCTGTCTTTGTTTATTTGGCTTGTTTCCTGTAAAATGACTTATTACCCTTTTTCTTAGGTTTTTAGCCTTGCCTACATAAACAATTTTACCCTTATTATCTTTAAAATAATAAACACCTGGCTGATCTGGCAATCTTAATATCGAAGCACGATCTAAATGTGGTGGTAAAACCTGTTCCTTCGAAGTTTTCTTCAGCATTTCAGCGATAATGCCTTCATGATCTGCCTCTAATAACATGTTGAACAATATACTTGTTGCATCAGCATCACCTGCGGCCCGGTGACGGTTATGAATAGGAATTTGTAATACACTGCATAACTTTCCGAGACTATACGATGCTTTCCCGGGGATAATTTTTCTGCTCATCCTAACGGTGCAGAGTTTCCGGCAATTTAGCTCATAACCAGCTGCAGATAGATGATGCTTCAAAAATGAATAATCGAAGTTTACGTTGTGTGCAACAAAAATCTTATCATGCAGCAACTGGTAAATTTGTAATGCTACATCTGCAAAGGTTGGTGCATCAACAAGCATTGCATCATCTATTCCTGTTAAGGCTGTAATATAAACAGGAATGGATTGGCGAGGATTTATCAGAGTGGTAAATGACTCGACCACTTTATTTTCATCATGAATATTTATGGCAACCTCAGTAATTCCATTTGCTGAAGCGTGGCCTCCGGTAGTTTCGATATCTACAACTGCGTATAACATTGATAAATTTTACAACTACAAATCTATACTAAAATAGTTAGTAATAAAAATAATGCTTTGTTAATTTTTGATAGTTTTTTTAGCGAAATTATTTTGGTAAACGTACAAACAAAAAAAGCGACTACGTTATAACGCAGTCGCTCAGTATCAAGTATACCAAAAGCTTAAAGTTTGCTTAATAATTTACTCAAGTTTGGTTTAATACCAATACTAATAGGCACAGTATTAAATACTCGATTTTGAATTTTTCCAAAGCCGTACATATAGCTGGCTTCGATAAAAAGGTTTGCACCTCCAATATTATATTCAATACCACCACCACCTTCAGCAATACCTAAGCTATTTGTTTTGTTATCCATATTTACTTGTAAAGTACTTGCATTTACACCTGCCTGGGGTGTTAAAATGAAACCGCCACCGGCGCCTGCAAATCCGTAAAACGCCCATTTATCTACAATTTTTCTGTAGCCTAAAGCTATATTTAATAAATACGTAGTTGATCTTCCTTTCTGAATAGTATAGCTGTAACCTGCATCAGCAATTTGCTGGTTAAAAGTAAAAGCATGTAAACTCACTTTTGGGTAAACGAAAAATCCACCATTTCCAACAGCTAGGTTTACACCTAAAGAGGTAGAGAATTTAGGTTTAAAATAGTCTGATGTTTCTCCCATAGGGAATGCGAAACCAATTCCACTCATGGAATAAAGTTTATCGGGACGGCTGCTTTGTGCGCTTGCCTTAATAGATATTGCTGCGCAAAGCAATATTATTGGAGTTAGTAATCTTAGTTGCATATTTTTATTTTTAATTGGCGGTTAGTTTATTTACTTTTTGAAGTAAATCGGTGATGTTAAAAGGTTTTTCCAGATAGTCGTCTGGATTTAATCTTTGTGAGATAATATAATTTTCATCATATCGGGCCGATGCCATAATAACCGGAATATTTTCTGTTTCAGGATTTAATTTCAATTCCCTGAAAACAGCTCTTCCATCCATGCCATTCAACATAATATCCAAAATGATTAAATCTGGACTAAATTCTTTAATGGTTTTAAAAATAAATCTCGGTGATAATAAAGGGTATACTCGGTAACGCTCAGTTTCTAGTGCCATCTGAAAAACCTCCAATATATCGGGGTCATCATCTACAACTAATATTCTTTTCAAAATGGTTAATCAATAAATAAATAATAAACTAATGCTAATACAAAGTAATACGAAGAATGTTTTGCTTGGCAGCAGAAATGATTTAAAATTACTTTAACCGCGGAAATGCAATCGATTTTATGACTTTCCTTTGAGTAAGTTATCTTGAATAAAAGCGGCAAAAAGCGATTTATGGCTATCTGCTACGGCATAAGAAACTTCGCCGGATAATAACACCTGATTGCCTAAAACACTTTTAATATGCTGTTTGGAAATAATGCCTGCAGCACTAATCTGGATAAATCCAGGGTGTTGTTTTAGCATCTTCATCATTTTCACAAAGTTTACCTTGGCTGTTGTAAAAATATTTTTTGTGGTGATAAACCTAACATCTTCTTGGTGATCCTCTACAGCAATCAATTCATTTATATCAATCCGGGCCAGTTCACTCTTGCCGTTTTGAAGCGGCAAATAGAAAAAATGATCATCAAAAATTGAAAACGGTTGCTGTTCGCTGGAACCAGCCGGGTATAAGTTGTTTATAGTTTTGGCGAAATGTAATATAGAATATGGTTTTAACAGGTAAGCATCTGCATCAACTTTGAAGGCATCAAGTGCATATCTTGGATGTGCAGTAGTAAAAACTAAGTGCTTTGCTTTTTGTCTTAGTAATCCTGCAAGTTCAATCCCGGAAAGTGTCGGCATTTCCACATCTAAAAAGATAATATCTACAGGAGAAGCTACCGAAATTTCTGCCAAAGCCTGCAAAGGTTCGGTAAAAGTTTGCACAAGATTTAATTCTGGCAACTTTTCCATGTAAGCAATTAGATTTTCTAAAGAATGTGGATCATCGTCTATTGCGATGCAATTTATTGACATTTTTCGAGTTTTAGATGATGCAAAATACAACTAAAACAGCTAAAAATGAAAAAAAATATTTTGTAAAAGGTTTTTTTATTCTCCACTATAGCTTTGTAGTGTTTATTTGTATTTATTGAAGTAATTGTTTGTAGTTGTCAATTTTAATCGATGGTATGTTTTACCTTAATTGTTACCCTTACCTTGTAATAGTTATCCTCGGTCGTACCACTTTCAAATGTCGACTGGTCTCCGTAAGCGTAGGCCAACCGTTTGGTAATATTTTTTATGCCGGAGTTAAAGCCAGGTTTTTCTTTCACTTTTGCTATCTGATTCGACGTTTCGATAATCAAATCATTATTTTGTAAATACAATTTGATTTCTGCGGGGTGAGATTGAGAAAGCAGGTTACCGTGTTTAAATATGTTTTCAACCAATGTAATTAAAATCAAAGGTATAATTTCCACTTTTTTAATGTCATCATCATACCAAAACCGAATTTGCAATTGGTGGTGTTTGCGTAGCTGATGCAAATTAACTAAGTTTTCTACCTGGTTAATTTCCTCACCAAGTGAAATGAAATCTTTATCCTTATTGCTATCCACCGAATATCTCATCATTTCTGAAAGTGAGAGTATGGTTTCTGCTGCTATAGGAGAATGATCACGAGCATTCTGATAGATAAAATCAAGTGTGTTAAACAATAAATGTGGCTGGATTTGTGCCTTTAAGAAAGCATTTTCTGATCTCGCAATTTGGATCATATTATTCAATCGCTGGTGCTCCAGTTCCTCGGTCTTCTTCCTCTCGCTCAAAAACTTAAGTAAAAAGTAGTAACCTGTAGAGAAAAACATGAAATAGATGGCTCGATAAACCGGCCCGAGGATGTATTGCATAGTCATTCCAATCTTTCTCGGCCGGAAATATTTCAGTATATCAGTGATCAGATAGTCAAAGCCAATGTAGATCATGAGATAAACTAATAACTCCAGTGATAAAAGAACCGGAAGCTTCCACCAGATTTGATTTTTACGTTTTAAACCGCTCTCTAAAATAATATGCGTATGTACATAAAACATGGAGATGTTTAAAGAATAAAACAGAATGTAATTAATGAGGTTTCCAAACTGTCCACTAAACAGACCTACTATTACAGACTCATACAGCATAAAAACCAGCCAGATGATGATGTGGAATTTTTTGTAAGCCAGCCAGTTTTGAATGCGGATGAAAGGCGGTGATTTTTTGATGTTAATCATTGAGGAAAAAGCTTGTTAATAGGGTATCTGCTGGTAATGATGTTTCAAAAAGCAAAATTGCATAAAAATTTTAAACCTTAATGCATTTTGCAGGGTGTGCTAGGATCTGCTCGTTCTGATTGTTTTTTCTTTAATATACTCCTGTATTCCTTCCCGGTAACTGTTTCCAACATTTACAGTTAAATTATTAACCATTTTCAGCGTGTTTCCCTCAACTTTCTCGATATGGTTTTTGGCGATGATAAATGATCGATGTGCCTGTGCAAAGTTTGGGTAATCCTGCAGTATAATTTTAATCTCTGATAAAGCGATATAAGTGACTATGGTTTCGTTAGTGGTGTAAATCCTGACATAGTTTTGTAAACTCTCCACCGCAACTATGTCGCTGTACCTAACTTTTATTAAACTATTTTTTTCATTCTTATTTCGTACAAAGAAATAATCTTCTTCTTGCTGAATAGAAATATTTGGCAGGCTGGGGCTTTGTGGAAATAGCCGGTTTAGGGTTTCCGCAAAACGAGCAAAAGTATAAGGTTTTAGCAAGTATGCACTGGCATTCATTTCAAATGCCTCATAAGCGTATTTAGAATGAGATGTAGTAAAAATTAGTTTGCTTGTTTTATGACGTATAGCCTTTGACAACTCGATTCCCGAAATCATGGGCATGTCTACATCCATGAAAATAACATCAACATTTGCTCCGCCGGTAATGTCTGTAAGCGCCTGCAACGGATCAGTATATGCCTTATAAAGCGAAATATTTGATAGTGTGTTCAGATAAGATTTAATGCCATTTATAGCATGAATATCATCGTCAATCACGATACATTTTAATTTCATTTGATAGATAGAGAAGATGGATGGCAAATTACGCTATGATTCGCAAAAATTAAAATTTATAATGTTGGTCAAGGTATTGAGCATATTCATCAAGTTTTTGATAGCGTTTGTTTAGTTTTAGTCACTATGATCAAACCATAATCTAGTCTATAAAAATGAATAAAGAGGTTGGATCACAAATGAACAAAACTATTCTTTTTTAATTGATTGGATTACAATATATTGTATTTATTACCGTAAATAAATATATGATATTGCAGATTAGCGGCAATTCATTTACCTAAAACCTAATCTTATGAAAAACAGAACCCGTGTAACCAACAGGTTAAATGTATCCATTACCAAAAAAGTGATAGAATTGCAGGAAAAAGGATACGATTGTGATTTCCTTTTACTGGCCAACGGCAGCCTGCTATGCATGCAGACCAATAGAAAGTATCCAATGAGTTCCGTGTCCATTGAAGCAACGGAGCATGGTTACGATTTCTTCAGCCAGTCGTACAAACATGTACACAAAATTGTTACCGGTAACGGCGAGCAGGGATTGTTGCTAACCGAAAAAGCATATAATTAATTACGAAAGATACATTAAGCATGGCTTGGTGTATCTTTTCAAAAAAAATGTCTAGACAAATCTTAATAATTTTATGCGTACTTAAAACTATTAATCAATCTTCTTGTTTAAATTTTATTCGATATATTTAAACAAAAATGACTTATACCATTTCTGATCTGGAACAGCTGTCAGGCATTCATTCTCATACGATAAGGATCTGGGAGCAACGGTATAATGCGTTAAAACCTCAACGCTCACAAGGAAATACCCGGCTATATGATGATAACCAGCTAAAACGGCTATTAAATATTGTGAGCCTCAATCAATCCGGATTAAAAATTTCGAAAATTTGTAGTTTAACCGATGAGGCTGTAGAAGAATTACTGGATCAAAAATATAGTTATCGATCTGATGATGAATTAGCTGAATTCTACATTACAAGGTTAATCAAATATGGATTAGATTTTAATGATGCTGCATTTACCAATTTAATTAACGATTGTGTGGAAGTGTTAGGCGTTGCCGATACCTATCGCCGCGTAACATATCCTTTACTTATACGCCTAGGTTTAATGTGGCGAAAAGATGAGATTTGTCCTGCTCATGAACATTTCATCTCCAGTTTGATCCGTCAAAAACTTTTCTCCGAAATTAATAATACCGAATCAGCTTCCGATAGTGGAAAAACCTGGTTGCTTTTTCTGCCTGAAGATGAAGATCACGACATCGGATTAATCTTTGCAAATTATATGCTTCGGTTGAACCATCAAAAAGTAATCTATTTGGGAAGCAAAGTTCCACTAGACTCTATCGAAGAAGTAATCTCGAGTATTAATGTTGATCATGTTTTGCTTTTTATGGTCAGGGCAAGATTAGAGGCTGGTGCACAAAAATATATTACACAATTATCTGAGGTTTGCAAATCTGCAAAAATACACCTGGCTGGAAATGGTTTGGTGATTGAAAAATTAAAAAATATAGACCATATCAATTGGTTTAAAACGCTTGAAGAATTTGAAAAATCCATTCAAAACCCAAATTAAAGATGAAAGAAATGTTTGATCAGTTATCGGCGAGGTGCAGTAAACTAACCACAACGAGTTATAGCACAAGTTTTTCTTTCGGAATTTATTTTCTGGGAAAACAACTGCGACAACCTGTTTACGCTATTTATGGTTTCGTCCGCCTTGCAGATGAAATAGTAGATAGCTTTCATAATTTCGACAAAAAGTATTTATTAGAGAAATTTAAACAGGATACTTTTGAAGCCATCGAATTAGGTATTAGTTTAAATCCTGTTCTCAATTCTTTTCAAAAAGTCGTAAACGAATATCAAATCGATCACGAATTAATTAGATTGTTTTTGAAAAGCATGGAAATGGATCTGGAAGATCAGTTATTTACCGAAGATTTATATCAGGAATACATTTTAGGATCGGCAGAAGTAGTTGGTTTAATGTGTTTAAAAGTATTTACCAATGGGGATGAAGCAGAATACAACAGATTAAAACCCTTTGCCATGAAGTTGGGCTCCGCTTTTCAAAAGGTAAATTTTCTTCGTGATGTAAAGGCAGATCATCAATCACTAAACCGCAACTATTTTCCAAATGTGAATTTAACAGTTTTCTGTGATCAGGAAAAACGCAAGATAGAAGAGGAGATAGAAGACGAATTTAAGGATGCTCTATTAGGAATAAAAATGCTGCCATCCACATCCAGAAACGGTGTTTACCTATCATACATCTATTATAAAAAACTATTTAATAAGATCAAAAATCTGAGCGCCGAAAAAATAATGACCGAACGCATTCGCATTCCAAACCATCATAAAATTGGCTTGATGTTCGATTCAATGATACGCCATAAGTTAAACGCGATTTAAGCAGCAATGGAAGAACATGTAATTTTAGTTGATAAAGATGACCTGCCTCAGGGTAAGATGGAAAAAATGGAGGCTCACCAAAAGGGATTATTACATCGTGCTTTTTCAATTTTTATTTTTTAATTGATCATCAAGAACTTTTGCTCCAGAAACGTTCCAGAAATAAATATCATTCTGGTGGATTGTGGACAAATACTTGTTGCAGCCATCCTCGTGAAGGCGAGAGTAATCTGGCCGCTGCAGAAAGAAGATTAAAAGAGGAGATGGGCATGACCTGCGATCTGGCTTATGGTTTTAATTTTTTATATAAGGCAGTGTTCGATGACGGGTTAACGGAGCATGAATTAGATCATGTTTTTTTTGGCAAGTCTAATGATAAGCCAGTAATTAATAATGAAGAGGTGGAGGATTTCAAGTATATCAAACTTGAGGATTTGAAAAATGATATCGACATCAATCCAACTGCATACACGCCATGGCTAAAGATCTGTTTAGACAAGGTAATCAGCCATATTTCAACTGATGTAAAATAAAAACGGGCATACAGCCTAAGCCATATACCCGTATCTAAATTAACGCTCTCGAGGACAAATATAGGACTTGTTTGTACAATTCCTAGTAGTTTAACATTTCTTTTACGTTCAAATAAAAGTAACTTTTTAGTTTCATTGCTTACATGTGAAGCAATGTACTGATTTCTAGATTTTTGAAGATTTTTCTCTGGGAAAAATTATTGATATTTTTTTTGACAATCATTACAAACGTAGGTTTGCCGGTTTGTTTTTCCGAGTGCTTTTTTGGTTACCTTATGTTCTCTGGCACAAATTTTTTGCTGATAAACTTCCCAATGTTTAATTAATGTATTTTCTTTTTTCCACTTTAAAAAATCGAAGCTATACCGTTGCGCTTCTTTGATAATCGCTTTGAGTTTAGCAGTAGGAATGTTTTCTATTTTACTCAGCGGATGAACTTTGCTTCTATACAGTACTTCATTTTTGATAATGTTGCCAACGCCAGCAAAAATATCCTGATCTAATAAAGCATCACATATATAGGTTTCTTTCGTTTCTTTCAGTTTTTCTAATGCGAGTTTTGGATCCCAATGTTCAGACATGATATCTGCTTTCCAATTGTAGTGATCATTTACATCGCCATCCAACAAATCAACTTTGCAGGTGTAGAAGTTTAACTGATCATTTTTAAGTGTTAAGCCAAGTTTTAATGGCGTCTTCTTCGTTTCATTAATGAGGTAGGTGCCAAAAAGCATGAAATGGATACGTATAGTAAAACCATCGAAACAAATTAAAAAATGCTTACCCCAACTTTTGAAATCTTTAATTTTTTTGTGAAGAAGTTTTTCCTTATCAATGGTATTCACGTTTCCGGCAACTTCCAATACCTCTGGTTTACCCAAATGTAGGTCGCTGATCAAGTCTTTCAATATCACAATTGATGGTCCTTCAGGCATCTTCTATTTTCTTAAATTTAAAATGATTTTTAATGTGCTGATTAAAATATCTGCCTTTCGAACCTGCAGCTTTGAGCATATTGAAAATTTTTTCCGGCACGTTTCGGTACAGATAAACTAATCCGCTAACAAAAGTTATTTGAAGTGACTTTTTATTAGCATCATAACTGAAATGATCGATTACACATGATGGCATAATATTTAATCAATTTAACAGTAGAATTTGGATATGGTTTTACTCACCATTTAGTTCTGATTCTTCTTTAGCAACCCTGATTTTCTCTTTCTTTAAATCAATCCTGATGATGTTGTACAAACTCATGTAAACATTCGCTATCCACACAATTGCAAAAAAAGCTATGAGATAACCTCTCCAACTGGCATAAATCAATGTGTATTTTGTGATAAATAAAATAATTACCGTTACATAATGACTGAAACAATATTCACATGTAAACACATAGAAAAATTTCCGTTTGATTAGCTTGTTACAATTCTTTGAGCGGTCAACACAAAATTCCCTCGCCTCCCTAAAAATTTCTTCTTTGGTAACTGTCCAGGCAATACAGGCAACGGGCAATGCTAAAACGAATAAATAGTAAATGTGCGATTCCATGAAATTAGCTCTTTTAAATACAACCTCTTAGCAAGTAAAATGTTTAACTTATGAGATAAACATTTTAACGACATTGCTGTTTAATAACCAAAAGCCAACGTTATGGAAAGATCAGAAATCGTATCTCTACTTGAGGTCATTAATCAGCAAGTTAATTCTCCAATTTTAGGAGGAATGGAAGAAGCTTATGAGGAGTTGGAAAGTATGGGCCTGGTTAAAATCAACCGCGAATCTGTTCAATGGGCGGCAGTAATGACTCCTGCAGGCAATGCATATCTCGGTCACGATTAAGTGCAGCATCAATCAAAAATCTTTACGGAAAATATTGACAATATTGTTCTAAATTTGCAGCTGAATTAGAAAGTCCATTATGTGATGTATGGTTTCTAATATTTCTTATGAACAATATCCAGCTTAGAGAAGTTAATGTTACCCGCTACGTTACACCCTTACGTGAAGGTGGTTCTATGCCAGCCATCGCCGAGGCTGATGACGATTTTTTGTATGTACTTAAATTCAGAGGCGCTGGCCAGGGTACCCGAGCGTTGATTGCTGAATTAATTGGTGGAGAAATCGCCAGAATTTTGGGATTACGCGTACCTGAATTGGTATTTGCCCATTTAGATGAGGCTTTTGGAAGAACCGAACCTGATGAAGAGATTCAGGATTTACTAAAGGCGAGTGTAGGTTTAAACTTAGCCCTCCATTATCTATCCGGTGCCATTACCTTTGATCCTACAGTTACCGTTGTTGATGCCAAATTAGCTTCACAAATTGTTTGGTTAGATTGCTTTTTAACCAATATGGATCGCACATGCCGCAATACCAATATGCTGGTTTGGCACAAGGAACTTTGGCTTATTGATCATGGCGCATCGTTGTACTTTCATCATTCCTGGCAAAATTGGGAAGAACAGGCTACACGACCATTTTTCTTGTTAAAGATCATGTGTTACTACCCTGGGCTTCTGAACTTGAAGCGGTAGATCAGGAATTTCGTTCAATTCTTAACCCTGAGAAAATTCAGGCAGTAATTAATATCGTTCCAGATGATTGGCTGGAAGGCGAAACAAATTTTGAAAGTAAGGAAGCGCATCGAAAAGCTTATGCTTATTTCCTGGAAATGCGTTTAGCAAATTCTGAAACATTTTTAAAAGAAGCACAGCATGCAAGAGAGATTCTTATTTGAGTATGCCGTGATCCGCGTGATGCCGAGGGTAGAACGGGAGGAATTTATTAATGTAGGCATTATCCTTTATTGCGCTAAGAAGAAGTTCTTACAAAGCATTTTCGTAGTAGACGAGCAAAAGATCAGCGCCATAGCAGGTAAAATTGATATGGATGACATTCATGCGAATCTTTCAGCATTCGAACGGATCAGTGCTGGTGCAAAAAATGGTGGCCCGATTGGCCAGTATGATCAGGCTTCACGATTCAGGTGGTTAACGGCAACGAGAAGTACTGTAGTACAGTGTTCAAAAGTGCATCCTGGTTTTAGTACAGATCCTTACGAAACGATGCTAAGACTTCATAAAGAACTGGTTTTGTAACTGTAAGTCAAAAAGTCGTTTTAATCAAAAGAAATCAACTATTAGCAATTAATCAATCTATCCTTGCCGAAAGAATATTTTAAAAAACTTCAGGAGCTCCTCATAACAGAGCGTGATGAAGATTTACAAGCATATTTAAAACTTACTGAAAATACTTCGGCTGCAGACCGCCGATTATTAGGATTAACCTGGTATCCCATTGCTATTCGCAACAATGAAATCGGCCGGGGCGATTACCTGACTGTCGAATTGGAGCGTACCACTCATCAGGATATTTCTCATCAGTTTAGGTTTGGATCTTCTGTGGTTTTATTCTCCAACCACGATGCAAAACAAGATAGGCTGGAGGGAACCATCACACATCAAACCGGGAATAAAATGAAAATTAGTTTCAGGGTTGATGAATTACCAGATTGGAGCCGTGACGGCAAATTAGGGGTTGATTTGCTTTTCGATAATAACAGTTACGATGAAATGCAAAATGCGTTGAAGCAGGCTTCAAATCTGGCAGACCATCAACCGGAAAATAAATTGATTAGCATTCTAACAGAGGGGGAAAAACCTTCATTTCAGAATGAGGAGAAATTCTTCATCCCGAACAAACTAAATGAATCACAGCAACAGGCTGTTCATAAAATCGTTACGGCCAATCATTTAGCAATTGTACATGGTCCTCCTGGTACCGGCAAAACCACAACACTGGTACATGCAATAAAATCGCTGACGAAGCATTACGATCAAAAGATCCTGGTAGTTGCACCAAGCAATACCGCAGTAGATTTATTAACTGAAAAATTAGCAGCAGAGGGGCTTAACGTCATTCGGATAGGTAATCCTGCCCGTGTTTCTGATCGGTTACTGGCATCAACTTTAGAGCATAAAATGGCTGATCATCCAGACATGAAGTCCGTTAAATCTCTAAAAAAGCAGGCCAACGAATTCAAAAACATGGCGCATAAATATAAGCGAAGTTTCGGGAAAGCTGAACGCGATCAACGCAAGGCTTTATTTGATGAAGCACACAAAATTGGCAAAGAAGTTGAAAAAACGGAACAGTATATTATGGATAATCTGTTCAGTAAGGCGCAGATTATAACGGCAACATTGGTAGGCGCAAACCATTATACTGTTCGCAATTTAAAATATAATACGGTAGTGATCGATGAAGCCGGACAGGCTTTGGAACCCGCCTGTTGGATCCCCATTTTAAAAGCAGAAAAAGTGGTACTTGCAGGGGATCATTTCCAATTATCGCCAACAATAAAATCCAGCGAAGCCGGCAGAAATGGATTAAGTAAAACTTTACTGGAAAAGTCAGTTAGCCTTCACCCTGAATCTGTTGTGCTTCTCAATGAACAATACAGGATGCATGAAAGTATCATGGGATATTCTTCTCAGGTTTTCTATAACAGTCAGCTCCATGCCCATCATGCTGTTGCCCGACATTTAGTTTTTGCTGATGATGAGCCGCTTGCTTTCATAGACACAGCCGGATGTAGTTTTGATGAAAAATTAGATGGAACCAGTACTACAAATCCTGATGAGGCCACTTTTTTAGTGACGCATTTGAGTGCTTTAATTCAGGAACTTGAATCAAAAGAAACAATCGTTGATTTTCCTTCAATCGCCATCGTTTCTCCATACAAACAGCAAGTTCAAATTGTCAAGATGTTGGTTGAAGAAAATGAATTGTTAATGGCCCATCAAGATAAAATTTCTGTTAATACTATCGATAGTTTTCAGGGGCAGGAGCGGGATGTTGTATACATTAGCTTAACCCGTAGCAATGCAGACGGCTCCATTGGCTTTTTAGCTGATACCAGAAGAATGAATGTAGCCATGACCCGGGCAAGGAAGAAGCTAGTGGTAATAGGGGATAGTGCAACACTTTCAAAGGCTAAGTTTTATGCAGATTTTATTATCTATGCCGAAAAACTTAACGCTTACCATAGTGCCTGGGAGTTTATAAATGTATAATCAGATATCTAAACGTTTAAACCTCAAAGAAATGTCTATATTTGAATAAATCATCCTGATTGCCTTATTTCTTTAGCAAAACCATGAACTTTTTTGTTTTTAGTTATGTTGTATAAACAGGTTACGCGATGACCGTTACTAAAGCTAACCAATACAACAACAAAATGAAAGAAGGTGCAAGGGTTTTAATCGCAGACGATAATGAATTGATGCGAATGGTAATGAAGGGCTATTTTCGGAAATTAATACCTTCGTCTAAGGTATTTGAAACTACAAATCTTCCTGATACTTTTGATTTATTAAACCGTGAAAAATTTGATTTTTTACTGTTGGATATCAATATGCCAAGGGGCGATAGTAATCCAAATACCGTACGAAAAGTTCATGCTATCCAGCCCGAAATAAAAGTTTGCATGTTTACCGGTAATGATAAAACTACGCTCGAGAAACAATATACCGAAGCAGGGGCAATAGCCTTTATCCAAAAAGATGAAGAGATGGGTTTAGCGATTGAAGATGCCCTGAAGATAGCTTTCGGCTAAACCTTTTCTAGTTTGTTTTCTTGCAATTTACCCGAAATACTTGCGCCGGCAATCAGTAATTCGTTGGTAATCATTTTGGTATATTCGGTAATTTCAAATTTAAAATCTTTTACGGACGATCCCGATCTGATTTCTTCCAATCGTTTTTCCCATTGACCTGTAAGTTCAGCCTGAGCAATTTGTTTATCTTTCACCACTTCATAAACCGCCAATCCTTTGGCTGAAGGTACCAGATTCCGTTTTTCTCTGGTAATATATTCTCTGGTGATTAAGGTTTCAATAATAGAAGCTCGAGTAGCGGGCGTTCCTAAGCCACTGTCTTTCATCGCATATCGCAACTCCTCATCCTCAATTTCTTTACCGCAGGTTTCCAGAGCTTTCAGAAGAGATGCTTCATTGTACATTGATTTTGGTTTTGTTTGCTTCTCTAATAAGGATTTTTCTGTAATTGGTAATTGTTCACCTACAATAACCTTTGGCAAAGCGGCGTTATCTTCATCTTTTTTATCGTCTTCACTTTCATTAAAAACCGAACGCCATCCGGCAGAACGAATAACGGTTCCATTGGCAATAAAAGTAAGTCCAGATTGGATGGTGATTTTGGTGATTTCTTTTAGACATTCCTGATGGAAGGCTTCGATCATGCGTCCAACTACCATGTCATACACAGCCTGTTTATCGCTGCTAAGTCCATAAGCCTCTACACCAGTTGGTAAAACGGCATGGTGATCGGTTACTTTTTTTGCATTGACACTACGTTTATTTAGTTTAATGGTTTGAAGGAAAGCTGCCTGTTTACCAAAATCAGGATGGTTAACAAATTTGGTAATCAAATCCGGAACACCGGCAAAAACATCATCGCCGATATATCTTGATCCTGTACGAGGATAAGAAACGAGTTTGCTTTCATACAAATTCTGTAAAATATTCAAGGTCTGATCAGCCGTGTATCCCTTCTTTTTATTCGCTTCCTGCTGTAAACTACTCAAATCATGCAAAAGCGGTGGTGGTTCTTTACGGGGTTTAGCTTCAACTGCTGTGATATTTCCACCAGTTGGGAATCCGGATGCCACATCTTCTACTAAAGCGAAAAGCTTTTCAGCTTCTTCCTTTTCTTTATAGTTTGTAGTAGAAACCGCTTTAAAACTTTGCTCATCCTTAACCAGCTGGATGCTGATCTGGTAATAAATCTGCGGTACAAAATTCTTAATCTCTAAAAAGCGGGCACAAATCATGGCAAGGGTAGGTGTTTGAACTCTACCAAGCGACAATACAGTTCGGTTGCCCGCAGAAATGCTCAAAGCCTGTGTTGCATTCATGCCAACAAGCCAGTCAGATTCAGATCGGCAATGTGCGGAATTGAATAGCGTATCGTAATCGGTGCCAGGCTT
>NZ_AJLG01000077.1 GCF_000258495.1 Pedobacter agri PB92 | reverse complement strand
ACGTACACACTCGGTTCCAATCCCAATTTCTCCCTGCAAGGCAGTAGTTTGCTGAAAATCTGGATGATTGTTATATAAAATGATTGGATTTTTTGTTAAAAATGTGTCCCTGAAAACCTCCTGATGCATTTTATACCAGGTTTCTGCATCTTGCGAAAAACGCTTTAACATGTTATCATTCTTCAGGTAATAATAAATTTCGAAATGTGGGGTTTGCAAAACCTTAAAATCAAGCTTTTTGTATCGAACCTTATTTTGTCCGAAATACTGTGCCTGGGCAGAAAAAGAAAGAATAAGCAAAAGCAATATTGGAATATATTGCCTAATATAAGTAGCGCCTATTTTCATAAATGTGTGTTTAGTTTGTATTCAATAATTACTATCTGGAAGCTGGATCGGAAAAATAAAAATAGTAATACTTTAAATTAGTATTTAAATTTTAACACTTTTTAAAGGAGTTAATACCCGATTAGTCGCCGCCGAAATTTCTACTGGCCGCCATTTTCATTTTTTTTCTTTTCGCGTTCTTCCTGTCTTTGTTTTCTCCTTAATTCACGCTCTTCCTTTTTTGTTAGGGGACCAGTTGTTGCAGGTTGATTTTGTGCTGGCTCAGGTTTTTTTTCTTCTTTTTTAACTTCTTGCTCTGTTGGTGTTGCTGGTTGTGCAACTTCTGGTTCCGGAACTTCGAAATCTGTAGAATCCACGACAACACTATCAGTAGTGGTTGTATCTCTAACATACTGCGGACTTGGGCAGTTGTAAGTTCGGGTAATTTCTACAGTTGCTTTAGGGAAGGGACCATAAGTATAACCTGTTGATGAGTCTAAGTAAACTTTTTCCATAAATTTGGCAAAAATTGGCAAGGCAGTTCTTGATCCTTCACCTTGTTCTCCATTTTTAAAGTGGGCAGTTCTTTCATCGCAACCAACCCAAACGCCGGTTACTAAATCCTTGGTTAAGCCCATGTACCAGGCATCAACATAATCAGATGAAGTGCCGGTTTTGCCACCAATCTGGTTGTTCTTTTTAAACAGATTTGGCCACTCCCATAAAGCCTGCGATGTTCCTCTGGGTTCTTCCATACCCCCACGAAACATATAAGTCATTAACCAGGCAATCTCTTCAGATAAAACCCTTTTTGTTTTAGGTTTGAATTCCTCTATTACATTGTTATCCAAATCTGTGATTTTTTCAACCAGGATCGGATCGGTTTTAATGCCTTTGTTCATGAACGTAGCGTAAGCCTTAACCATTTCGTAAACAGTTACATCATTTGAACCCAGACTTACTGACGGAACAGATTCAAGATGACTGTCGATACCACATTCATGCGCATATTTTACTACGTTATCCCATCCAACTTTCTCGGTCACCTGAGCGGTAATGGTATTTACCGATCTGGCCATGGCCCAACGCAAACTCATTTCCTGATAGGTAACACTATAATCTGCATTTTTTGGTTCCCAGTATTTAGTCTGCCCTTTATCCTGAAAAGCAATTTTTACGGGCTTGTCCGTAAATTTATCACACGGACTCATGCCTTGTTCTAATGCAGTCAAGTACGCAAATGGTTTGAAAGTAGATCCCGCCTGCCTTTTGGCCTGATTCACGTGATCGTATTTAAAGAACTTATGATCTATACCACCCACCCAAACTTTAATTTTACCACTGGCAGGTTCCATGGTCATCATGCCAGTATTTAATATTTTCCCATAGTAACGAATGGAGTCTAAAGTAGAAAATAACGTATCCCGATCGCCCTTGTACGTAAAGATTTCCATTCTTTTCTTTTTATTGAAGTAGGCGGTAACTGAATCTGGTTGGTTTGGAAATTTCTTTTGGAGCATCGCATAGATTGGAAGATTTTTCATCGCCCGGTCGGGATAATCCACTTTATTTTTTTCAGAATCATACCATGGATCTTCATTTCCCCAAACGCTGTAAAATCTACGTTGCAACGTTTTCATTTGCTCTGCTACTGCTTCTTCTGCATATTTTTGAAGTTTCGAGTCGATTGTTGTATAGATTTTTAGGCCATCTTCATTTAAGTCGTAGCCGTTTTCGGTGCACCACTTCTCCAGATATTTCGATACCGCAGCCCTCAAGTATGAATCGCCATCACTGCCATCCTCCATTTTACCTTCTTTAAGTTTGATGGGCTCTTTGGAAAGTATAGCCAAGCTATCTTTACTTAATTTATTGTTTTTATTCATTTGGCTTAATACAACATTTCTGCGTACCAATGCCTTTTCAGGGTTTTTAGTAGGATTATAAAGGCTTGTACCTTTTAACATACCAACCAACATTGCTGCATCGGTAGTTGCTAAATCCTTGGTTTCCTTATCAAAATAAATCCTCGCCGCTGTTTTGATGCCGTAGGTGTTATTTCCAAATGATACCGTATTCAGGTACATGGTAATAATATCATTTTTTGAGTAGTTCGATTCCAGCTTAACTGCGGTTAACCATTCTTTTAGTTTCACAATTAAGGTTCTTACCAATGGAATTTTTACAAGAAAACCTTGCGATTTGTTATATCTGGTGCGATACAAATTTTTAGCTAACTGTTGGGTAATGGTACTGGCGCCACCATCTTTACCCATGCCTACAACTGCACGACCCACAGCCTGTGCATCTATTCCCCAGTGTTTGTAGAAACGAACATCTTCGGTGGAAACCAATGCATTTATTACGCTAGGTGCGATGTCGCCAAAACTAACAGGAGTTCGGTTTTCTTTAAAATACCGACCGATCAATTTCCCGTCAGAAGTGTATAGTTCGGAGCCCACACGCAAGGTTGGTGTTTTAATATCACGATAACTAGGAGAATAGCCAAATAGCCACAGAAAATTCAGTTGAAGTGCCGAAAAGAAAATAATTATAAAAAATATAAAGATTGTAAAATAACGTAAGTACTTGTTTTTTATCTCTTTGAACATATTAAATAGGCTGATATTTTGGTAAATGCTGTGGCGTTAAATATAAAAAACTCTCTATGCAAATTCACGTTTTTAATTTACTAATTTTTTAGTACTATATTTAAAACCTTGATGCTGAAATAATCTAAATTACTATAAAAGATGAAAAACGAATTTAAGGCGCTAATTGTACAGGGCGATAAAAAATTTTCGATCAAAAGTGCCAAAACTGATTTTACGGGAGACTACAATAAAGAGAAAGCTAAAGATGCCTTGATTAAATCAAAAATTGAAGTTAGCCATTTACAAGAGAAACTATATGCTTCAGCAACACATTCGCTCTTAATCATCTTTCAGGCCATGGATGCCGCTGGTAAAGATAGTGCCATTGAACATGTAATGAGTGGTTTAAATCCACAAGGATGCCAGGTATTCAGTTTTAAGGTTCCAACATCCGAAGAATACAAACACGATTTTTTATGGCGACACATTAAAGCTCTGCCCGAACGTGGACGTATTGGCATTCACAATCGCTCGCATTATGAAAACGTGTTGGTTTGTAAAGTGCACCCCGAGTATATTCTAAGTGAAAGTATTCCAGGTTTTGATGAAGTGAAAAAAGTAAATAAAAACTTCTGGAAACAGCGCTACCAAAGCATCAGGAACTTTGAAAATCATTTGGCCGCAAATGGAACAGTTGTACTTAAATTCTTTTTGAATGTTGGCAAAGACGAACAGAAACAAAGGTTTTTAGATAGAATAGAAGATCCCACTAAAAACTGGAAATTTTCTTCAGGTGATATCAAAGAAAGGGCTTTATGGGATGAATATATGAAAGCTTACGAAGATGCCATCAACGAAACCAGCACTAAAGAATCGCCGTGGCACATTATTCCGGCAGATAAAAAATGGTTTGCCAGATTAGCCATTAGTGAAATTATTGCCGACAAATTAAAAAGTTTAAATATTAAATTCCCTGTTTTAGATGAAACAGAGCAAGGGAAGTTACTGGAAACTAAAACTGCGTTATTGAACGAATAACGCAGTAACTGTTTGGTTCTATTGATAAATTTTTTCTAAAATACTTTTAATAATCCAGCTTAAATTTGCTCAAATCTGGCTTGGGTTTCTTGCGATTCTTTTCAAACTCATAAATTGTTCTTCCGAGGTTTTTCATAAATGGAAAGCATACGGTGTCATATTCATATTTGTTGTCATTAAAAATGCCGTCTTCGTTGCTCTGAATTACAGCAGTGAGCAAGTATTCGATGCCCGTTTTGAAATCCACTAAATAAGCGTTGTCGATAATATAACCATAGCTGTCTCCGTATTTGTTGAAAATTCTAATGTTGGGATCTGGCGCTATACTTTTCTCCCTACCATAATACAGCATTTTTGCATAGGTGGGCCAAAATTCGTCCGCATTATATTTTGGGTAATCACTCTCTGTTGGATATTTACTCATGTACGTGTAAATCAAATGATAATCTGCTGATGTGAGATTAAATCTTTCCTTTGCCGGGAAAGCTTCAGGAAACATCAGCTTCTGCATTAAATGATGTTGATCATTAATAGCAAAGGCATTTTTGTTTGCTAAACTGAAAGGTTTATTTACCAAACGATCAGCGCTGTCCAGATATCCTTTACCCATGGTTAAATTCGTTAAATTCAATTCATATTCCAGCGGATCAAACTGGGCTTTTTGATCATAAACCAATTGATCTTGATGATAAAATTGAATCGGATTCGTGTTCTTCGAGCTTTCCCCAGCATCACCGATAGCAAGTCTGTTTAAAATTCGACTGTCGTTAAAACCATATTTTTTCAGTTTTTGGTTAATTTCAGCACGACCGATAAATTCAAACAATCGGTTGAAAGCATCGTTATCGCTGGTGAGTAAAATTTTTTTAATATAGTGCTCAATAGTTGGGTAACCATTTTTGGTAGTGGTATCTTTGGTAACTTTTGTCTGTCCTCGAAAGGCACTATCTGTAATCATTTTGCTATTAACCGTTAGTCCTGTGCTTTTCAATCGGTTAACCTTCTCCAGAGCAAAAATAACGGCAGCAAGTTTGACTGTGCTGGCTGGATAGAAATAATGGTGCGGATTTAAATTAAAGCTATAGCTTTTAAAACTTGGTTTATTTTTGGCAGCTCTTGTAATTTGTGTATATAAAATTTGCACCTGATTTTTGTCTGGATGGTTCAGCACTGAACTGAACAATTCTGGTCGGGATTCCATTAACTTTTTAAGAAAAGTTGTATCCGTTTTCTGAGCCATCGTAAATATGCTATTGAGTAATAAAACGATCAAAAGAGAGGTTCTCATGTTTTCTTATTAAAATATAAAGGTAAACTATTAACGTAAATGTGCCGTTTCTCATCAGTTATTTTACATCTACTGAAGGTTCTTTATTGCCCATTCATCAAAATGATTTATCAAAGTTCAGTGTTACTAATTGAGGTTAATTTAATATAGATTAGTAGTTTTAATATCCGCCAATAAAATTTAACTTTGCGTTAAGGATGAGTTTGAATTTTTGAATTCAAAAATCTTATTTATTACAGATACCAACTACTATATACCATAATATGTCTAATTTAAAATTTAATCCGCGTAATCTTATTTTGTTATTGATGATTCTGGTGATTACCTTATTTCGTTTATTGGTAACCTTCAACTCAGATGAGCTTCAATTCGCTAATTTTTCTTCGATAGGAGCGGTTGCACTTTTTGGTGGCGCATATTTCAAAGATCACTTGAAAGCGTTTGCTTTTCCGTTAATCAGTTTATTTTTAAGCGACTTCATTTTGGCTAATACAATTTTTAGTAAATACAGTAATGGTTTTTTATACGAAGGTTGGTATTGGACTTATCTGGCTTTTGCTTTGATGGTTTTAGTTGGAAGAGTTTTGCTGAAAAAGATTAATGTAGTTAGCTTACTTTCATCAACCTTAACAATTGTTTTCATTCACTGGATTGTTACTGATTTTGGGGTATGGTTTCAAAACCCTTCATACACGCAAGATTTAGCTGGCTTTTGGTTATGCCTTGAAAGAGCAATTCCATTTGAAATCAGATTTTTAGAAGGCACGTTGATTTATGGTACACTACTTTTCGGAGCGTTTGAATTATTGAAGGCGAAGTATCCTGTATTAAAGCTTCAAACGCAAAGCGTTTAGATTAACTTAGATATTTCATTAATCCTCTTTTGATTATTCAAAAGAGGATTTTTTTTAACTTTATATTTTTACAGGCCATTAAACCCAAATATTTGTCATCCTTAAAATATTTCTAATGAAAGTTGTTTCTTTTTTACCTGCCGCTACCAAAATGATTTACGACATGGGCTTGCAGGAATATTTGTACGGCGTTACGTTCGAATGTCCTAAAGAAGCTGCAGCGCAACCTAAAGTGGTACGCTGTATTCTTGAAGGTAAAAACTATTCGAGCATTGAAATTGACCGGATCTTTTCTGCATCGAAAGCGCAGGGTAAAAGCTTATATTGGGTTGATGATGAACTTTTGGAAAGCATAGCTCCGGATATCGTTTTTACGCAGGATGTATGTGAGGTTTGCAATATCGATACCGTTTGTACGGAAACTGCCGTGATGAAGTTATCTAAAATACCCAAACTCGTTCCATTGTCACCAAACAATCTTCAGGATGTTTTTGAATGTGCCATCACCATTGCAAAAGCACTAGGGAAGGAAGAGGTTGCACTAAAATACCTGGCAAAGCTTCAAAAAGAAACAGATAATATTTTAGATCAACTGAGGGCAAATAAGGCTCCGCTGAAACGCGTAATGTTAATGGAATGGATAGAGCCTATCTATAACTGCGGACATTGGATTCCTTTTCAAATTGCAGCTGCTGGTGGGGTAGATATGTTATCAAATCCTGCCGGAGATTCAATTGTTACGTCATGGGAAAAAGTTGTTAAGTATAATCCTGAAGTATTAGTTATTGCACCATGTGGTTTTGATAAAGAGAGAACGCTGCAGGAAATCACTTTACTGTCTGCTAAAAGTAATTGGAGCGAACTCGATGCCGTAAAGAATAATCAGATATACCTCGCCGATTTTGATATGTTCACACAGCCGAGCATCGGCACTTTAGTGCATGGGATTCAGGCGCTGGCTTGTATGTTTCATCCAGAAATTTTTAAAGCTGATGACATCGTAAAAGACAAATTCAGCAGGTTATCAGAATCCTATATAATGCAATCATCCTTTTAAATATTTAATCCTAATGAAAATAGTTGTTTTAACGGGGGCAGGCATAAGCGCTGAGAGTGGACTAAAAACGTTCAGAGATTCTGATGGATTATGGGAAGGTTATCATATTCATGATGTAGCAACTCCTGAGGCATGGGAGCGTAATCCTGGATTGGTTCAGGAATTTTACAATGAAAGAAGAAGGCAGGTGCTTGCTGCTCAACCCAATCAGGCACACCAAATTTTAGCTGAACTGGAGGCAAATTTTGATATCGAAATTATTACCCAAAATATTGATGATTTACACGAGCGGGCGGGCTCAACAAAAGTTACTCATCTTCATGGCATCATTACGAAATCGCAATCCGATCGAAAGTCTAATTTAACTTACTCAATTGAGGGTTCTGACATTAATATGGGCGAATTATGTGAGTTAGGATCGCAACTGCGTCCACATGTGGTATGGTTTGGCGAGGCTGTGCCTATGATTGAGGTCGCAGCTGATATTTGCCAGCAGGCAGATGTTTTCGTGCTTATTGGTACTTCTTTAGCCGTTTATCCTGCCGCAGGTTTAATCGATTTTATTCCAAAAGGGGTTACAAAATACATTATTGATCCCAGAACACCTGATGTGAAAAGATATCAGAATGTAATTGCCATAGAAAAAAATGCTGTTCAAGGTGTAGCTGAATTAAAACACATGCTGCTAAATGCCAACTAAAAAACTTTGTATTTTTAACTGGAGTGGTGGTAAAGACAGCACTTTGGCACTTCACTACGCACTTCAGGATCCTACGATTGAAATAAAATACTTAATCACAACTGTTACTGAAAAATATAATCGCGTATCTATGCATGGTGTAAGAGAATCTTTATTGATTGCTCAGGCCAAAAGCATCGGCATACCCTTATACCAAATTCGTTTGGGCGAAATGCCAGACATGAATTCGTATGACGAAATGATGGAACAGCATTTGTCTAAATTTAAAATAGAGGGGATTACCCATTCCATCTTTGGTGATATTTTTTTAGAAGATCTTCGCATATATAGGGAGAAAAAATTAGCGGAAGTCGGATTAAAAGCTATTTTTCCACTCTGGAAATTAGATACTATGCAACTCATCAGCGAGTTTTTAAATCTGAACTATAAAACCATCATTGTTTGTACGCAGCAAAACTTAGAAGTTTTTTGTGGACAAATAATTACCAGTGACTTAATTGCAAGTTTGCCACCTGATATTGATCCCTGTGGAGAAAATGGTGAGTTTCATACTTTTGCTTTCGAAGGACCGATTTTTAAAGAAAACATTCCATTTGAATTAGGAGAGAAAGTTTTCCGGACTTATAATCAACCTAGAAATGTTGATCAAAGCAGCGGGAATGATAATACTGAAATTCCTTTAATAGGCTTCTGGTATATCGATTTAATAAATTAATCGAAGTATCAAAACATTTTGGCATCATTTTTTCTTTACTACATATAATTAACTAAAATACACATCCTAATGAAACCTGTTTTGTGAGGTTAGGTAGCAAAGCAAGATTCATATAAAACAAAAAGTTATGAAAAAGATATTTGTAGTAATCGCATTGAGTTCAGTAATGTTCGCTTGTAATAACAAAGCAAAAGAAGAAGCAGCATTAAAACAACAAGAGGCTGAAAAGCAACTTGCCATTAAAGCCGTTAAAGATAGTTTAAGATTAGATAGTTTCAAAAGAGCCGAAACAGCTAAAATTGAAGCAGAAAAAGAAAGCGCAACACCAGAGAGAGTTAGTTGCAGCTAGGCAAGCTGGAGCAGCATCATCTAAATCATCAAGATCATACGCAAGTTCTGGAGGTAGTAGTTCAAGTTCATACGGTGGTACACAACCAACCGCTAAGAAAAAAGGCTGGAGTGATGGTGCAAAAGGTGCAGTAATCGGTGGTGCAGCTGGTGCA
Organism: Pedobacter agri PB92; assembly: GCF_000258495.1. Taxonomy (GTDB): domain Bacteria; phylum Bacteroidota; class Bacteroidia; order Sphingobacteriales; family Sphingobacteriaceae; genus Pedobacter; species Pedobacter agri. The sequence continues at coordinate 14,323 of NZ_AJLG01000077.1, read as the reverse complement.
GTTGGTGGTGCGTTAATTGACAAGAAAAAAGGTAGAGGCGCTATTATAGGCGGTTTAGTTGGAGCAGGAGGTGGTTACCTGATTGGTAGAGGCGAAGATAAAAAATCTGGTAGAGTGCAGTAATCATCAAAATTATATTTATTTTAAAAGCGGCTATTCAATGGCCGCTTTTTTTATGCCTAAATTTATTTCAAAAGTATGATTACTACAAATTTAAATAAAGGGAAGATTCAACACTTCGTATTGTTTTGGTTAAAACCTCAATTAACCCAGGTCGAAATCCAAAACTTCGCTAACTTTTTCGAAAGCCTCAGGCCAATAAAACTGATCAAGAGCCTGCATTATGGCTTAGCAGCAAACACCCCGGTCCGGGCAGTAACAGATAACTCATTTACCTATTCGCTTACGATCACTTTTGATAATATTGAAGATCACAATGTCTATCAGGAAGACAAAATTCATCTCGACGCCGTAGAAAAATTTTCTAATTATTGGTATAGGGTAGTAGTACATGATACTTTTATTTCTTAATTGATGAGTGGGAATTTAGCCGCGTCTTTTCCCGTACCTAAGGCATGATGATCGCACTTTGAGGCATGTTATGAGGAACTCAATTAGCTGCGTTTGAAAATGATTAATCAGATGAAATTGTTTTAAAAAAGAGATTCCTATCATTAATTTGGCATTAATCACCTGCAAAACAAAATTTTGTTTATAACTATAACGTTCTTTTTGTCAGGTACTTATTTAGTTTAACTAAAACTTATACATGATCTACAAGATTGATTTTTCAGTTGCAATACTCGAAATAGCCAAACAAAATTCTGTTCATGAATTTATCTAATTAATAATCAGTATTTTATTCCATTTTATTAACTAAAATTGGTGCCTTTTATAAGCAGCTGTGAAATCTGAACGCATTTGTTTAAATCGCTCAATAACCGAAGCAATAAATGTCTCATCCAGGATTTCAAAAACATCATTAACGCCACCTCCGCTCAAATCTAATTCAGCAAGTTTATAACTCTGCTCAAAAGTACCCTGTTCAAATTTCACGATGTATTTTTGATTCATTGAAAAGATGCTAATCTTACATTCCGGGTGTGGAAGCTCTGCAATAACTCTCATATAGTTTTATTGATTTTATTTATTAATGATTTATCTAACTGTTTTGGATTGATTTGCCATTCAATGTTCCCCAGCTTTTGATAATTTCAAAACGGGCAAAAAGCTCCTCTGAGTACCATTTGCGTTCTCTGGTAAGTTTAATCACATCAGCGTGGTCATGTGATTTATAGGCGTAGTTTTTCATACTTTGAGCGTCCTCCCATATGGAAAACGTAGCCTGATCTAAAAATGGATTTTCTCCAATTCCTGCTGAAAGTATGAAGCCGTCTGCTCGCCTCATCTCATTCGCAGCTCGTTTAATGTTGCTTCTAAATTCCTTAACCTTTTTAAATCTGATTGCTGCCCTGGTAATTACTGCTATTTGACCTTTCGTCGCATTGGTGCTTCTAGTGTATTCAAAAGGCTGTTTTCCAGACCATAAGCCATGAGAAGATAAAGGGTTTAATAAGATTGTAAATTCCTCGTAGCCGAAGAACCTAAACCATTTCAATACAAAGGACTTGTTGTAGAAGTGGTCACAATCTAACTGATTATTCCAGGTTGTTAAAATCGCCCAGTGTTTAAAATCAGGGGTCAGATCTACCTGAGCATCTTTGCCGCTCCCCATTAATTTCCAAAATTTACATTTCTGGTTTAACCACAATGGAACACGTAATACTGCCATTCCGATAAAGGCAAAGGGGATAGCGATTCTACTAAACTTCGTAATGGTTAATGCAACGATCATCTTTGGTGGTTATTAAATCCAAAACTAAGGAAATTAATATAGCTGATCATTCAATTTTTTGTCATTATCAATGCTTAGCCCAAAAATCAGAAAAATCCTGATTAACTTTGATTAATGGCAGAAGACTTAACAATAAATAGAACGGCCGCCAAGGCTGAGCAATATGAATCGATAATTCCGCAAATCAACGCCCTGTTGAGTGGTGAGCCCGACTTCGTAGCAAATATGGCCAATGTTGCCGCAGCGCTAAAAGAACAGTTTAATTGGTTTTGGGTTGGTTTTTATCTGGTAAAAGGCGAAGAGTTGGTATTAGGGCCATTTCAAGGACCTGTTGCTTGCACCAGAATTAAAAAGGGCAAAGGTGTTTGCGGATCATCATGGGCACAAAATAAAACATTAATCGTTCCAAATGTTGATGAATTCCCAGGACACATCGCCTGTGCCTCAGCATCAAAATCCGAGATTGTATTGCCACTTGTAAAAAATGGAGAAGTAATTGGCGTTTTAGATGTGGATAGCGAATTTTTAGATCATTTTGATGAAACAGATCGTGTTTATTTAGAGCAGGTTATTTCAGTTTTATTAAATTAATAGTATATCTGAATTGAAATTATCTCGGGGATATTATGTAAATGAAGATGTGCTACATCTTGCCAAAGATTTGCTTGGAAAAGTTCTTTTTACAAACATTCAAGGTGAAGTCTCGGCAGGAATTATTGTTGAAACTGAAGCTTATTTCGGAATAAGTGATAAAGCTTCTCATGCTTATGGCGGGAGGAGAACTAACCGGACTGAAACTATGTTTAGTGAAGGTGGTGTTGCTTACGTTTACTTATGTTATGGCATGCATAATTTGTTTAACGTGGTAAGTTCAAAAATAAATGATCCTCATGCCATACTGATCAGAGCGATAGAACCTTTAATAGGTAAGGAGCTTATGGAAGAACGCAGGAAAATGGTGTTTGCAAAGCCTGCCATCTCATCTGGCCCAGGTTCTGCTGCAAAAGCTTTAGGCATTGATAGGTCTTTTAATGCTAAAGACCTAACCGGAAACGAAATTTGGATTGAAGATCATCAAATCAGTATGGATGATAATGAGATCATGGCTGTTCCCAGAGTTGGAATTGCATATGCCCAGGAACATGCTGCACTGCCGTGGCGTTTTTATATTAAAGGCAATAAATATGTGAGCAAACCTAACAAGGTTTAGTTTAATTCAAACTTTTCATCCGTGTTGCTGTTTTTCTTTCAAATATCTACAATCATGAAAAACGAGAAAAATATAGCAATATTGAAAGAAATGGCAGAGAGTGTACGCACTTGTATGTTTACCACATTTTCTACTGGTGATGAATTAGGTAGCCGACCAATGGGTACCGCCAAAATAGAAGATGATGGAAGCATCTGGTTTTATACCAATGAATATTCTCTTAAATCGAAAGAAATCTCGAAAGAGAACAATGTGTTATTGGCATACAGTGATCCTTCCAAAAACACTTATTTAACAGTAAAAGGAAAAGCCGAATTGGTAGATGATCAGGTTAGGAAAGAAGCCTATTTTTCACCCTTTGTGAAGGCATGGTTTCCGGATGGTGTAGAGGATCCAAGATTGATTTTAATAAAGGTAACGCCTGATGAGGCTGAATACTGGGATGCTTCTTCGTCGAAAATTGTTGTACTTTTTAGTATGTTGAAAGCCGTAGTCACCGGAGATACTCCGGATTTAGGCAAACATGACACGATGAAATTTTAAATTCACATTGATCTTTTAAAAGCAGGTTTGGAAACAATACCTGCTTTTTTTGTAATATTGAGGCAATGAAATTGGAAAATACTTTAGCCTTCGCAAAAGAACAGGATGAAAAAGATGAACTTAAACATTTTAGGGATCAATTTCTGTTTCCTAAATATCAGGATAAATTTTTTATATACTTGTGTGGTAACTCATTAGGATTGCAACCTAAAGTGGCTAAAGAGGTTATTAATAGTCAATTGGATAATTGGGCTAATCTTGCTGTAGAAGGTTGGTTTGATGGCGAGGAACCCTGGATGTACTATCATAAAGAGCTAAAAAAGTTAATGGCGCCTATTGTGGGTGCGCTCCCGAGTGAAGTCTGCCCGATGAATACACTAACGGTGAACCTACATTTGTTGATGATTAGCTTTTATCAGCCACAAGGTAAGCGATTTAAAATCATCATGGAAGGTGGCGCATTTCCTTCTGATCAGTATGCAATAGAAAGTCAGGTAAGGTTTCATGGGTTTGATCCGAGTGATGCGATTATCGAGGTTTTCCCAAGAGAAGGCGAGGAGATACTTAGAACGGAAGATATCGTTGCTAAAATCAAGGAACATGGAGATGAAATTGCACTGTTACTTTTTGGTGGAATAAACTACTACACTGGTCAATGGTATGATATGGAAAACATTACGAAAGCCGGGCATAGCATTGGTGCAATGGTAGGTTGGGATTTAGCGCATGCTGCAGGTAATGTTCCGGTTAAACTTCACGATTGGAATGTAGATTTCGCCTGCTGGTGTTCTTACAAATATCAAAATGCTGGTCCAGGTGGGATTAGTGGAATTTTCGTTCATGAAAAGCATTTTGAAAACAAAGCACTCAATCGCTTTGCTGGATGGTGGGGTTATCAGGAAAATAAGCGCTTCAAAATGGAAAAAGGTTTTGTTCCCGAAGCCGGAGCCGATGGTTGGCAGGTAAGTTGTACGCAGGTAATGCCAATGGCTTTATATCATGCTTCATTACAGATTTTTAAGGAAGCTGGCTTTCTGAATACCTTGAGAAATAAAAGTATCAGTTTAACCAGTTATTTAGAATTTGTTGTAAATGAATTAAATATAGAATTGGAAAAAGAGCAGTATAAAATTATTACGCCTAAGAATTCAGCAGAAAGAGGCGCTCAATTATCCATCATTGCAGCTCGAAATGGCAAGGAAATTTTTGATGGATTATTAGCACATGGAATTCTTGGCGACTGGCGTGAGCCAAACGTAATTCGTTTAAGTCCGGTTCCACTTTATAATTCATTTGAGGATATTTACCAAACAGGCAAGGCATTATCAGAAGTGACCAGAAAGATATTAACCACAGCATAATATGATTCATTACAACCCGAAAGATTGGTTTACATTTATCTTCCACATTCATAAAGGCGATACTTTCAGAAAGTTATGGCCATTGATGATCAGCATATCAATATTCTCCGCTTTTGTGGCATTTCTTGAACTAAACGTATTTAAGTTATCGAAAAGTGATTATGTGAGCAATATCGGGATGATGCACAGCCTATTGGGCTTTGTGATTTCTATGTTGCTCGTTTTTCGAACCAACACCTCTTACGACCGATGGTGGGAAGGAAGAAGGTTGCTAGGTGCACTAACAAATGTAAGCCGCAACTTCGCCATGAAAATCAAGGCACTTAATTTACCAGACGAGGAAATAAGATTTTTCGAATACGGCATTCCAAAATATGCTTTTGCACTCAAAGAGCATCTTCGTGAAAAAAAATATTTTGGAAAGAATAGTTTCTTGATAGAAGTTGAGGAAAGCAAGCATATTCCAAATCAAATCGCCAGCAGTATGATTTCACGTTTATATGAGTTAACCCGAAAAGGATATATCTCCCAGGAGCAGCTCATTGTATTAACAAATGATGTGAATCAGTTTACGGATATTTGCGGAGGTTGTGAAAGGATTAAAAATACGCCGATCCCATTTTCTTACAGCGTTTTCATTAAGAAGTTTATTTTCATTTATGTACTAACAATTCCTATCGGATGGGTATTTAGCTTAGGTTATTACCTGGTTCTGATTGTTCCTTTTATACTTTATGTGTTGGCAAGTTTGGAGCTAATTGCCGAAGAGATCGAAGATCCGTTTGGATATGATCCGAATGATTTGCCAGTAGATCAGATTTCGAATAATATCGAGAAACACATTGAGGAGATTTTGAACTGATGATCAAAATCGCCTGGCATCCCTTATACGCACATCCTTTGCCTGAGGGGCATCGGTTTCCGATGTTAAAATATGAGCTCATTCCAGGACAGCTTCTTCATGAAGGTACAATTGATCAAAATAATTTGTTTAGTCCGAACCTGGTTGATGAAGATATTATCCTGTTAACTCATGATGCGAATTACTGGAGGCAGTTGAGGGAACTTACACTTCCACCTAAAGAACAAAGGAGAATCGGTTTTCCACTTAATGCGCAACTGGTTGAGCGTGAATTACGAATAACGCAAGGAACGATTGACGGAACGGGCTACGCTATTAAAAATGGAATAGCTTTTAATGCTGCAGGTGGAACCCATCATTCTGGCAGCAATTGGGGAGAGGGTTTTTGCTTACTTAACGATCAGGCAATTGCAGCTAACTATTTGATAAATAAAAATTTAGTTGACCGGATATTAATTGTTGATTTAGATGTACACCAGGGAAATGGCACAGCCGAAATTTTCCGTAACGAACCGAGGGTATTTACTTTTTCCATGCATGGCGATAAAAATTTCCCGTTCAGAAAGGAAATTTCCGATCTCGATGTAGCGCTGGAAGATCATATCGGAGATGATGAATATTTATCATTGCTTGAGGTCAATCTACAACAAGCCTTCGAAAAATCAAATCCGGAGTTTGTGTTTTATCTTGCCGGCGTCGATGTGCTATCAACCGATAAACTAGGTAAATTAGCATTAACTAAGGCTGCCTGTAAAGAAAGAGATCGCATGGTCCTTCAGGCATGTAAAAGCAAAGGTGTTCCGCTGCAGATAAGCATGGGTGGTGGCTATTCCGCAGATATCAAAGATATTGTTGATGCGCATTGTAATACTTATCGTTTAGCTTTTGATTTATTTACTTGATTCAATATCCTTATCTTCGCCGCATGTTGGAGATTATTTATGAGGATGAACATTTGATTGCCATTAACAAACCACACGGTTTATTAGTACATCAATCTTCTATTGCAAGAGACGCCACAGAATTTGCTTTACAAATGCTACGCGATCAGGTTGGTAAACATGTAAGCCCGGTACATCGGCTAGATAGAAAAACCAGTGGAATCTTACTATTTGCATTTGATAAGGAATCGGAGATCGCTATGCACCAGCAATTTATGAACGCAGCTACTGAAAAAAAATATTTAGCGATTTTACGTGGCTTTACGCCCGATAAAATGGATATTGATTATCCTTTGGCTAAAGAGAATGGAACCATCCAGGACGCTTTTACTTCATTTATAACCCTGCAAAAAGCAGAAGTAGATGTAGCATTCGGTAAACATGCAACTTCAAGGTATTCATTGGTTGAGGCAACTCCAAAAACCGGCCGTATGCATCAGTTGAGAAGACATTTCAGTCATATTCTTCATCCAATTATTGGCGATAGAACTCATGGCTGCAATAAGCAAAATAAATTTTTCTTCGAACAATGGAATATGACAACGATGTTGCTCCATGCATCAGAATTGAAGTTTATTCACCCTAAAACCCAAAAAGAAATCCACTTAAAAGCAGATTTACATGACGAGTTTAAAAGAGTAATGGATTTCATGAAAATGAAGCTTTAACACAATTTTTATAACGAAAAACTGTTTATAAAACATCTATGAATAAATACTTACGTTTAGCTTTCCCAATTTTAGCGCTTTTTGCCAGCAGTTGTTCTTCCGTTTACATGCCCAATGTACCAAATACACCAATGCTAAGTAAGCAGGGTGAATTTAGTGGTGGCGGCCATATCTCCTTAAAAGGTAATGCCAGTATTAATGGTGCCTATGCCGTTTCAAACCATATAGGTGTTTTGTTCAGCGGATCTACGATGAACAATGAACGCCGATCGAAAGATTTCGGGCACAAATTGATCGAAATAGGTGGTGGTTATTTTGATACCTTCGGGCCGGATAATAACCGGATTATCGAAATTTATGCTGGCGTCGGAAAGGGTTGGAGTGACATCACATTCAGAGATTTTAAAAATGATGTTTTAGTAAGTAGCGAACTTCAGGAAGTGGATTATAGAAAATCTTTCCTTCAGGTAAATTATAGTTCTAAAAAGAAAAACAATTTAAAGTTGTTCGGCAAAGATTTTCCGATCAATTATGGTACGGCATTGAGAATTAGTCATGTAAAGATGGACCGCTTTTTTTTAAATGGCGTCCTTCAGCCCAAAGAGGATAATATTTTCTTTGAGCCAATCTTTTTTACCAGAATGGGATTAAGCAAAACCATTCAATTACAATATACTACAAGCAGTAATATTGGCCTGAAGAACAGAGATTATATGTCTGCCGGGAATTCAATTTTCACCATCGGGGTGGTGGTGAATGTTGGTGGGAAATAAAATTTAACTTAATGACTTTTCAAATTTTCATGAATGAGCGATGTGAGTTGAAAGGTCATTTGTAAATACATTTAAATAAAAGGCGCCTGTTATTGATTGAGGTTTCTGGTTTTATTTTGAAACCTCAAAAACAATAGGATAGAGGCGGTTAGCAAACCAAAGGTGAGGCCATACCAAATCCCGTATACACCTAATCCAAAGGTAAATCCTAGTAGGTAACCTACCGGAATACCTACCACCCAATACGCTAAAAATGTGATAAACGTCGGCATATTCACATCGCCGATGCCACGCAATACCCCTAAACCTACTACCTGTGTTCCATCGAATAGCTGGAAAAAGCCTGCAATGATCAGCAACTGTCCGGCAATGGCTACAACTTTGGCGTCATCAGTATAGATGAACGGCATAATAGTATGCGCTACGATAAAGATGATCGCAGTACAACTCATAAAAAGTAAAATGACATGGTAACTCGCAATGGCAGATTTGCGGAGATCATCAAAACTTTTTTTACCAAAATTATTTCCCGTTTTAATTGTTGCTGCAGAAGCAATACCGCTGGCAATCATATATGTCATCGATGCTAAACTAATTGAAATTTGATGTGCTGCCTGTTCTACAGCACCAATAGTTCCAATTAGAATAGCTGCACCACTAAAAGCGCTGATTTCAAAAGAATACTGCATCGCAACCGGTGCACCAATTTTAATAATTTTTGTGGCATAAACCTTATCAATAAATGTAGCCTTAAAGCCAATAAGGTATTTTTTAAAATGTTTCGACCGCAGTACATAAATCGCCATTACAACAGCCATCAATGATCTGTCTATCAGCGTACTTAAGCCAACTCCACTTACGCCCATCGGCTTTACGCCAAACAATCCTTTTACAAAAATAATCCCTAAAGTGATATTTAAAACATTACCCCAAATTGAAACATACATTGCCTGCTTGGTAAAGCCTAAACCTTCGGCAAACTGTTTAAAGGTTTGGAATACCAGTAAAGGAATGATGGATATGGATAGCAATCCCAGATACGGCTTCGCATAAGATACAACTGCTGGTGTTTGATTTAAATGATCGATTACCAGCAACATTCCAAAATGCACCAATATGTAAAGAAAAACACCAACTAAAATGTTAATTATTAAACTGCTCGATAGAAGTTTTCCGCATTCCTGATCATTTTGGCGGCCATGTTCTTGCGCAATTAAAGGCGTTAATCCGTATGAAATACCTAAACCGATCACCATGATCAAAATAAAGATGCTGTTAACAAGCGATACAGCAGCAAGCTGTGTAGTGTCAGTGAAGTGGCCCACAATTACACTATCGGCCATGTGTACCAAAGTGTGCCCAACTTGCGATCCAACGATTGGCAATGCCAGGTGAAGATTTTCCTTGTAGTAGGGTTTGTATTTGGTGTAAATTTTAGAAAACATAAGTCTGCAAAGGTCAGCTTTTTTAACATGAAAAAAGATATCTTTGATTAATTATGCGAAATAATTGCCAATTATATTGATGCGTTTCTCCTCCCTTCAACGGGAAAAAGATTGCGTCATTATACAGCTACAAAATATTCTTCCTTTTCTGAAGTATAGGCTTTAATTACGTTGGTGAGAATGAGATTCACCAGGATTTTCTGTGCTTTCCGATACGAGCAGCGTAATAACTTGCTTAATTCCTTCAATGTAATTCGCTGATTGCGATCTAGATATTCCAAAAGCTTTTTTTCATTATCAGAATAGGAAATCAAGATGCCTGCATCTTTATGATCATTTTTAAGTACTTCAACAATGATTTTGCTCGCCAGTACACTCTTATCGTCAATGCGGATATATGCCCACCATTTCTTATGTTCATCTAGTGCATAATGCGGCTTAGTATCGCTCTCCGGAATGTTGGCGACTAACACCAATTTTTCATCAACATAAATTTCTTCGAAATAAGGTTCAATGGCAGGCTTGCAAAACTGGTGCGCAGCCGTTAGGATCATGTATTTTTCTTCTTCTTCCGATTTTACCCCTTTGATGGAGCCATCATCCGCTACGCCAATAAGTAATTTCCCACCTTTATTATTGGCAAAAGCAACTAAACTTTTGGCAATTTTTTCAGTGTTGGTAATCGTTTTTTTGAAATCGAGCATCACACCTTCGCCCTGCAGAATTAAATTTTTAATACTTGGCATAATAGATCAGTAAGCAACAGTTGGCATTTCGCCTTGATGCAGGTTTCGGATATAAACTTCGTTCATTACGGTAGCACAAAGTACTCCGTTTTTATCAGTAATTTCCATAGGAAAAGCTTTCACAAATTTACCAACGGTTTTTAAAGCATCTTCGGCTTCAGCTATCATCTCATCGGTTACACGAATGGTGAAATATAAATTAGATCTTCCAGGTTTTAAATATTGAATAGATGCACTTTTTAACCACACGCGAACTTTAAAACCTCTTCTTTGCATGAGCTGATCAAATAGCAGTGCATAAAATGGGTCGGTGGCTGCATAAATGGTACCCCCAAAAATAGAACCATTATAATTTTTGTTCAGGAAGCTTTTGCTAAGCTTAACTGTGCAACTTCTAAAATCATCTTCAAATTTCTTCACCCAAATGCGCTGGAAAAATAAAGGTGGATAAAAGCGCATTACCCATTTCAAGGTGTTTTGAGAAATAATCATATTGCCTAATATCAGAAAGATTTAGCACCTTTTAAAGTTTTTACACCTGATGTTGAGTAATATTTCAGTAAATAAGGATGATGCATGACTCTTTTGGGAAAGTAAAATTAACTTAATTAGGTTGCAGCCAGTACTAAACATGATTATTTAATAAACTTGCAACTTATTTCCAGTAGGATCAACCTTTCAAGCTGGCTGATATTCTAGTAATCTACGTTATTGAAAATGCAGCTATGAATCAGCTACATATCTAAAAACGCCTATACTTGATAACAAAATTAAAACTAAATGATTACAAGGTTGTTAAGTGTATAGATAACAATAAAAAACTATGAAAAAAATAATTTTAAGTCTTGCTTTTGCTGGCACATTGATGATTGCCACATCAGCATGCAATTCATCTAAGAATATGGCTGGTTCATCAGACAGTACTTCGATGGATTCTACAGCAACTACGGCGCCAATGGATACGACAAGAACCACACCGCCAGATACATCTAAAACTACACCACCGGATACAACAAAAACACCTCCGATGCAGTAATATAAATGCCACTCTAAATCAAGAGTGGCATTTATTTTTATAATCTGTTTTATTTATTTGTGCTAATTTGTACTTTCAGCAAATAAACCAAATATCGAAATGGATCCAAAATCTAAAGCAAACAATCGTAATGTTATATTTTTAGTCATCGTAGCCGCTCTAGGTTATTTTGTTGATATATATGATCTTGTTTTATTCTCGGTAGTTCGTGTTCAAAGTTTAACTGAAATTGGTGTTTCACCTGAAAACATGCAATCTGATGGTTTCCTGATCATCAATTCTCAGATGTTTGGATTGCTGCTCGGGGGAATTCTCTGGGGAGTATTGGGCGATAAGCTTGGCCGAATCAAAGTGCTTTTCGGCTCCATTTTGTTATATTCCTTAGCTAATATCGCGAATGGTTTCGTTACATCGGTAAATAGTTATGCTATTATCAGGTTTATTGCTGGTATCGGTTTGGCCGGAGAGCTTGGAGCGGGGATTACGCTGGTAGCTGAAACCATGGATAAAGAAAAGCGTGGTTACGGCACCATGATTGTTGGCGCAATTGGATTGCTGGGGGCAGCCGTAGCCGCAACGGTAGCTTCAAAATATACCTGGCAAACCTCATATTTCGTAGGTGGTGGAATGGGGCTGGTTTTATTACTTCTTCGGGTTGGTACTTTTGAATCAGGAATGTTTAAACATGCCGCCGGTGCTGACGTTTCAAAAGGAAACATTTTTATGCTTTTTAACAATAAGAAGCGTTTTCTAAAATATCTCTATTGTATTTTAATTGGTATTCCATTGTGGTTTGTGGTTGGAATTCTAGTTACACTTGCTCCAGAATTTGGGAAGGCATTAGGCGCCACTGAGCCTTTAAAAGCCGGAACTGGAATTATGTTCACTTATTTTGGTATTGCAGTTGGCGATGTGGTTACGGGCCTGCTTTCTCAAGTGTTAAAATCCCGTAAGAAAACCGTATTCATTTTCCATTTGCTTTCGGCAATCAGCGTGGTGGTTTATTTAACCAGTTATGGATTAACAAGTGATTCCTTTATCTGGATTTGTTTATTTATGGGCTTTTCCGTAGGATATTGGGCTACTTTCGTAACCATAGCGTCAGAGCAGTTCGGAACTAATATTCGTGCTACGGTGACTACAACAGCTCCTAATTTTGTACGCGGTGCACTTATTCCGATTACTTTTTTGTTTGAATTTCTGGCAAAAAAATATGGTTTAATTTCGGCAGGCTATTTAGTTATGGGTATTTTAACCATCATCGCCATGTTTGGATTAAGTCAGTTAAAGGAAAGCTTTAGTAAAGATCTTGATTATCTGGAAGAATAATCAGCAATTTTGACCACAAAGCTCCTGATATAAAATCAGTATGTCAATCCAATGTACTATCTAAACATTTATCAATTTAGCTCCTTTAATAGCTTTAAATTTGTGCGTACTTAATCACACCACCATGTTTAAAGAAGAAGTTGCAGAACGTTATAGGCAAATACAGGATGAAATTTGCAGGGGATTAGAAATTGCTGACGGAAAGGGAAAATTTCAGGAGGAGCTTTGGGAAAGAAATGGTGGGGGAGGCGGTCGCACCCGAATCATGCAAAACGGTTCGATTATTGAAAAAGGTGGTGTAAATTTTTCTGCCGTATATGGAAAACTTCCGGAACCGGTAAAAAAGGCTTTCAATGTAACTGAAGATGATTTTTTCGCTACTGGAGTATCTATCGTTATTCATCCCAATCATCCGCTGGTTCCAATTATCCACATGAACATTCGCTACTTTGAGTTAAATGAAGAAACGCGTTGGTTTGGCGGTGGAATTGATTTAACACCGCATTATGTGTTTGAGAATGATGCCCGTTTTTTTCATCATAAATTGAAGCAGGCATGCGATGATTTTAGTGCTGATTTTTATCCGAAATTTAAAAATCATGCTGACGATTATTTTTTCATCAAGCATCGCGAAGAAACCCGTGGTATTGGTGGCATTTTTTACGATCGCTTGAAACCAGAAAATACCAACTTATCCTGGGAAGAAATTTTAGATTTTTCGATTAATGTTAGTGAAACATTTCTGCCAATTTACACAGAATTGATTGACCGAAACCGCGATAAGAAATTTACAGAAGTTCAAAAAGAATGGCAATATCAGCGTCGCAGCCGTTACGTAGAATTTAATTTAGTTTATGATTCCGGAACCAAGTTTGGCCTGGAAACCAATGGCCGGATTGAATCCATCTTAATGAGTTTGCCGCCACAAGCCAACTGGGGTTATAATGTTCAGCCAGCTAATCATACCGATGAGTATAAAACACAGCAATTTCTGAAAAAAGGAATCAACTGGATTTAACGATTTATTTACACGTTCATGATGGTTATTGAATTGGCTCATCTAAATTCTCAGTTTTGTGGTTGAGCGTCCAATTTTAATATGATGACTGATATATTAAGTATTATAATAATAAGTCTTATAATTAATATTATGTTAAGTTGATATTTATTTTAACTATCCTATTCCTGTAATTTTGCTATTTTATAGTTCCTGTAGTTTGCGATTCAGTTCCTGAACTTTGTCTGTTGCATTTTTTCTGGTATAAATGTCAACAAGTAACTGAACTGTTTTTTTGTCGTTGGGATTGATTTCATTTGCTCTTTGTAAAGCAAACTGCGCCCTGTTAATTAGATTATTGTATTTGCTCGCTTTGTCCGCTTCGTTTTTCGAGAGCGTTTCATTTGCGCTATTGATATAAGCCAGACTTAATTGATAAAGTGCATCAAAATAATTTTGGTCACTATCAAGCGCTTTATCATAAGCTAGAATTGCTGTCGCATTATTTCCATTTACTTGCTGTAGATAACCGTACAAAAAGTATAACAATTTATTAC
>NZ_AJLG01000076.1 GCF_000258495.1 Pedobacter agri PB92 | reverse complement strand
GTCCATCCATAAGCAGCCAGTATTTGTAAGCCAGCTCCTGATATTGAGCCTTGCCCAATTCATATAGCTGTCTGGCGGGATCCGTTAGGGGCGCTGTCTTATCGATGAAGATTTTAAATACTTGAAAATTCTTTTTGCTAATCCCAATGAGCACATCCTTATTTGTTCCTTCCAAATCCATATACCAGGCACGAGATCTGAAGTAATCGAAAAAGTGGCAGGCAGTCATGAACTGGTCCTGAGTTGTAGCGGCCGTGCTTTTTATATCGCCGCCCATTTTCCAGTCACGAACTAATAAATCCCACTTGCAGCGAACACCAGCGCTCAATTGAAATTTGAAACCATTGTAATCGATATCGAAATTGTGATTCAGAGTAATCGCTTGAAAGTCGGCCGCATCGTTGATCATTTTTGCAAATGGATCTTTTAAGAAAGCTGCTTTCATTTTTTTAGCTGTGTCGAACTCTTCCTGGGTAAACTGGTAATCGCAGTACTTAACTGTCAGATTGTAGAAATCAACCTTGTCAATCTCGGTAATCATGTTATCAAGCAATGTTCCGTTTGCGTAAGCTCTTTCCTTACCCCCGTGCTCTTCACGAGGATAAAGTAGATTCTTAAGTGCTGTTAAGTCAGAGTTGGAAACTTCCGGACGGCCGAAATAAGGATCTTGTGCCATGGCTTATTTAGTTACTACGGCTTTAACTTCATCGATGTAGGCCACATAAGGATTATCGATAAATACACCTCCGCCCTTAATTCCGGCTTTCTTTTCTGCGAATGCCTTCATTTGCTTCATGGTTTTCTTTTCAATATCAGCAGGAGTCAAACCTTTACCTTCATGCTCAAACCAGAATAGGAAGATAGCACCCCAACCCTGAGCATCCGAAACCTCAATCACATACGATTCTTTAGTTTTAGCCTGTTCAGAAGTTAATTGAGCGATTGAAGCTTGAGCGTCGAAAGCAGCTGCAGCTTCGTTCATTTTCTTTTCGTCGTCAATGCGCTTTTGGTCCGCAAGCTTTTGAGCTTCCTGATCTTTCAGTAGTTGAGCGGCTTCCCGTTCCTGACGTTCCTTCGCTTCTTTTTCAAGGCGTTCTTTTTCGGCTTTGCTAGATTTAGCAATAGCATTTAATTCGTTAATGCGTGAAGGAATCAAATCAGTTAAGCGATTTTTTTCCGCCTCTATATTTTTGGTATAGTTCACCGAAAGCTCCTGGTATAAACCATCTCTGATTTCAGTAATCAATGCAGTAAGCTCTTCGTTGTTATGATGACTAGCAAATAGTGTAGGAACCAATTCATTGAATTTATCAACCGGGTAAACCTGCGCAACTGCCTTTATTTTCGCTGATGTTTCGGTTGCATTAGTAAGATCAAGGCCATTAAATAACTTACTCATGTAGCCTTTAAAAGCAAATAGCTTCTGGTTATATAGGTCACGAACCTGTTTAGCAATTTCAGCTTTTAAATTAATTGCCTCATTATCTTTATCCTGTTTAGCTTTGATTTTTGCCTCTTCAATTCGTTTCAGTTCGGCTTTTTCTTTAGCCCATTGGTTACGCAAGTTTTGAGCTTGAGTATAATATGAAGCTGGCTTCGTAGGATCAAGATCAGCTTCCATGTTTGTGAATACCTTCGCCATTTTAGTCATCAGCTGAGTAATTGGCGAACGGCGATCGTTCATGATGGTTAAAGCTTTTTTAGCATTTAACTGCCAGGTATTGATTTCTGCATCGAGTTCATCACTCATTCCAGACGCGGCAGTATCAATTAAAAGCTTTGCTTTCGCTACTGCATTCGCTAATAAATTTTGATTTTTAGCTAGAACTTCGCCAGCTCCGGCCATTGTTGAAGTGATCTCTTCGACTTTGATCAGTTCTTGTGTTTGATTTTCTACTGTTGTTGACATGGTTTTTATATTAATTGTTAAGAATTGGAATGGTTAAGGCGGCCGGTCACTCAAGACTAATTGAGAAACACAGTTTTACCCGGCCGCCTGGGTTTATAATTGGGTTAATTAATTAAAAGGTTGGTTCGTCGTCATCGACGTTTTCCGAAACGGTTACTGTTTGAGGTTGACTTTCAGATTCAGCTTCTTTCAATGCTTGATCGAAGTCATCTTGTTCGTTTTGAGTGAGATCTTCATGTGTTACATCTTCGGTAAACTCGCTCATATCGAAACCTTCACGAACAGATACTTCCGGCGATGGAACGAAGTTTTCTGGAAGCGTTTGGTTGGCAATTACACGAGGGAATAACTTAAAAGCATGTTTAAGAATTTTGCCCTCAAAGAATTTTTTATCGATCTGACTACCTTCTATTTTTTTGTAAACAGAGCTTGCGCCAGATCCAACCCAACCCCAACCGTACAAGGCATTGGCTTTACCTTTATTTTTTTTCTCAGATGCTTTTTCCCATGAAGCCACATCGTTCATGTCGTAAGTTTTAAACTCCTTTGATCCATCAGGATATTCCAATAAGATGAAGCCGCCTACTATACGTGATGTTTCATCTCTCTTGCCTTTGGTCCAATCTACCATTGTACGGCCATCCTTTACAGACTCCGAATACTGATCGCATTCATAAACTACTGTAGGATTTCCGACGTGTCTGATTTGACGTGTCTCAACTCGGATTTTTTTCTCTCCATAAGGCGAAGGTTGAGCCACAGCCTCTTTGATCCATACTTCTTTGCCTTCGATGACAACTTTGCGGTTTCCAGGTATTAAGTAAACTTCGGACTGGCTTCCACCTTCAAAGCTTAGCTTCCAGCCGCCAACTTGCATAAGAGCTACGAATAGTGACATCGGCGTACATGCTGCAAGATCTTCACTTTCATTTACACGTTTAGTGAAATTATCGATCTCACGTTCGTAATAAGCGACTGCTTGATCTTTTGATGTTCTGTACACAGCCATAAATTTGTTGACGAAATGTTCGCCAATGGCTTTGTCTTCTAATACTTCAATTGGAGTCAATCCCTTGATGTATTCTGTTGTTAGTGCGATTTGATTTGACATGGTTTTTATATTTAGATTTAAAAAATTATTGCTGTTATGATTACTGAAATGAATAGTGTTGCATAAACTATTCGATCGACCTGCACCCCGTTCATCTTGCCAATAGGTGTAAAAGGGTGAAAATGAAAAGGAGCATCGTAAACACCTGGAGATTCCTAAGCTTGTAATCAGTTTGATGATTTACCGGAACGAAACCAGTTTTAATCTGATTTGCCAGTAAGCGATCGTAAACCTCTTGTTTATGATTGTTTGAAATTGAATTGCCACACTCACCCATGATACACCCCCAATTCATCTTTGTACATGTCATTGATTAAGTTGATGGCATCCTGATAAGCTGCCTTTTGAGCCATAGAATGAACCGTAAACATTTTGAGGCTTGATTTTTTTGCCTCAAGCTCTCTCAATAGCAAAACCATCTTGGTAGGAATTGAGGGTTTATCTACATGGCCTGGGCACCCAGTAATAGGACTGAAGCCTTCGCAATTTGAATTACCTAAAAACACATCGCCATAGGCTTTGCGGCACTCAAGATGAACTCTTATTTCAGCGCCATCTTTGCAGGTGGTAGATCCTTCGAAGATCTCCATCAAGTCAGAATCTGAATGTTCCAATAGGTTATCGATTCTTGCTACTAAGTGAGTATATCCCATGATGATTTTTAGTTAATGTTCCAGTTGAAAGATTCATATTCGGCTTGAGCTTCCTCAGCTTCCTGTCTCTGCTGCTCACTGTTGTAAGCCTGTTGATCAGCATCGTGCTGATCTTTTAATTCCTTTTCCAAAAGCTCTTCTTTTAGAAAATTTTCAAATTCAGCTTCTCGACAAGCTTGATTTTGATAATAGTTTTGTACTTTTGACATGGTTTTTATATTTAGTTTCTTGTGAACTGGATGTAAATGGAGCCTTAGCCCTCGACAGCTAAGGCTTTTTTTTGGTTTTTATATTTGCAATCTGGATCTCATTGTCGATACAAACCCCTTCTCATCCAATCCTAAAGCCTGTAGCTTCTCCCTATTTTTGTTCCACTGAATTCTGATATCCTTCATGTAGGCCAGTTCCAATGTCTCATTAACTTCAGGAGTTACTTCCGCTTTCTTATTGATGTAGGCGATCTTCATGAGATAATTATTTTTTATCCTCAAGACGGTAAACACGTCCTTGACGAATTGTAAATCTTTTCAAGTTTCCTTCGATTGCGTGAAATGATCGATTCATTTCTGTTTGAAATTTTCTACGCTCTTTTTCATCATCAATCGCAATTGATCCACCAATTTCAAGCTCATCAAGCTTTTCTCTTTTGTTTTTAGGGATTAAGATGTCTTGCATTGTGCTATTATTTGTTTATGTTTGTTTAAATAATTAATCAAAAGTAAACGTTTTGTGTACACTTTCAAAATTTATTTGAAAAAAAGTTATTAACATTTTAAACACATTTTAAAACATCAATGGAGACTCTCACGACGCGATTCCTTAAAATCGTCGATTATTTAATTGAAAATCACGTTGTTAAAAGCAATGCAGCGTTTTGTAAACAGATAAAGATGAATCCATCACAATTAAGTGATGCAAGAAGGGGTTTACGGGAGATTCCTTCAAAATATATAGACGTTTTAGTCGAGGAATACAATGCAAACAAGGAATTTTTGCAAAAAGGTGTTGAGCCAATGTGGAATGTTTATCAAAGTAATGTCAAAAAAGATTCGCAATCCGTTACCAATGAGAACACAAATGCAAAACATTTAGCAGAGATACATTACCCTTTGGAATCTGAAGATGATGAGAATCCTTACATCGAATTGCCAAACGGCCAGATGATGATGTTGGTCCCTCTAGTAAATGAATATGCTCGTAATGGATATCTTGCTGGCTTCGCAGATCCTGAATATATAGAGTCACTCCCTAAGCATCCGCTCATAGTTAATAAAAGGCATTCAGGAAAGTATATGGCTTTCGAATCAGTGGGAGATAGCATGTTTGACGGTTCCCATGAGAGTATTGAGGATGGCGATATTGTAACTGGAAGGGATCTTCCAAGACACCATTGGCAAAACAGGTTTCATATCAATCAATATAAGAAGTGGGTTATCGTAACCAAAAACGATGGTGTGCTGGTCAAGCAAATCACAAAACATGATTTCGAAACGGGAATTATCGTTTGCCATTCATTAAACCCGGACAAAGATCGATATCCGGATTTCGAACTTCACCTGGATGAGGTCGATAAAATGTTGAACGTTGTTAATATATCTAAGCCGGTACGATAATGTTTGAACAAAATCAGGAAACTAAAAATGCTGTAGTAGCTATTGATGCTATAAAGAGAATGGGAGTTGCTGCAACTACCAGTGAGATCGCTAAGTCAATCGACTATCCAAAAAGTAATGTCAATGCGATTAAGAAGTCTAGCAGGAATATGCCAATAAAATACCTGACGACATTGATTCTTAAATACCACATTAATCCGGAATTTATATTTAAGAATAGTCTTCCAATCTTCGATCCAAAAGGACCATTCGATAAGTACAATAACCTAGCTGATCCGACCAATCAGGACATCAATGAAAGACTGGATAGGATAGAGCAAAATCAAGCTAAAATACTTGAGCTTTTAACAAAACTCACCCAAAAATAGGGACATTTCGGGTACAATACGGGGACAAAACACTATGATAGGACTATCAAAACCACGCTCAAACAAAAATAAAGGCAAGAAAGTGGCGAAAAACCAAACTCCCGCCCTCTCCGCAAAAATGCCACCTTGAAAAAGGATGGCATTTTTTGTTAGTATACTTCCGAATTCCATTTTGGCCTTTATCATTTGTATTATTCTTGCTAAATTAAACTGATCTGCCAAAACAGTATTAATTTTATCCCAAAGATCAACCAACTAACTATTATGAATAAATATTGGCTATTCTTATCAGCCTTTGCACTTGCTGCTACCGCAAATGCGCAGCAAAAAGTTTTAACTGCGAAAGATTATGAACATGCTGAAAGCTTTATGGCTTACCACACTGCAAAATACATCGATAATGGCAGCGTTTCTCCAAACTGGCTGGAAGGAGATAAGTTTTGGTTTACATTGAAAAATGCTACCGGAAACCAAACTTTCTTGGTAGATCCCGAAAAAAAGACTAAAACAATTACTACTGACTATGGCAGTGGCACATCTGCACCAGCATCGCCTAATAGAAGAAGAAATTCGGGAAGTGAGGTGCTTTCTCCAGATGGCAAAAAGGCAATCTTAATCAAAGATTATAATTTGTACGTAAAAGATGTTGCATCGGGAAAACTTACGCAGTTAACCACAGATGGAATAAAAGATTACGGTTATGCTACTGACAATGCTGGCTGGAAACATAGCGATGCCCCAATATTGCGCTGGTCGCCGGATTCGAAAAAGATTACCACTTTTCAGCAGGATCAACGAAACTCAAAAGACATGTATCTGGTAACCACAAATGTAGGTGCACCAAAATTAGAGGCCTGGAAGTATCCTTTGCCCGGAGACAAATCGATCGCTACCATCAGAAGAGTAATCATTGAGGTAGAAAACCCGAAAGTGATTGCAATCAATGTTGCGCCTGACCAACACCGTGGCACCCTGAGCGATGATATTTCGAGCAGTGGAACATTCGATGATATTGATTGGAAAGCAGATGGGTCAGAAGTGGCATTTGTTTCGACTTCACGTGACCATAAAAACGAAAAATTCCGTATTGCAAATGCTCAAACCGGAGCAGTACGTGAAGTTTTCGAAGAAACCGTAAAAACACAATTCGAATCCGGACAGGGAACTATTAACTGGAGATACCTCCCAGCAAGCAAAGAGATTATCTGGTTTTCGGAACGTGATAACTGGGGTCACCTTTATCTTTATGATGCGGCTACAGGAAAAGTAAAGAATCAAATTACCAAAGGAAATTGGGCAGTTACCCGCTTGATAAAAGTTGACGAGAAAACACGGACCATTTATTTTATGGCAAACGGTCAGGATAAATTAAACCCGTACTTCGGTCACTTTTATAAAATCGGTTTCGATGGTAAAAAACTTATAGATCTTACTCCTGAGTCAGGAAACCACATGGTGAGTTTTTCTCCTTCTGAAAAATATTTTATAGATAATTACTCACAACCAAACGTTCCTGCTGTTGTAGCGCTTAGAGATATAAACGGAAAATTAATTACCGAACTGGCAAAAACTGATATTTCCAGATTGAGCGCTACAGGATGGAAAGCCCCAACACCTGTTTCAGTAAAAGCAAATGATGGTAAAACTGATATTTACGGCTTAATTTTTACGCCAAACAAAATGGAAGCCGGCAAAAAATATCCAGTGATTGATTACATTTATCCTGGTCCGCAGGGCGGAAGTATGGGCAGTTGGTTTTTTTCAGCATCACGTGGCGATCATCAGGCTTTGGCTGAATTAGGCTTTATTGTAGTGGTAATTGAAGGAACAAGTAATCCTGGTCGCTCCAAAAGCTACCACGATATGAATTATGGTAATATGGCCGAAAACACATTGCCAGATCAGATTTCAGCCATTAAACAACTTTCGGAGAAATATCCGATTGACACGACAAAAGTTGGTATCTGGGGGCATTCGGGTGGCGGATTTGCCACTGCAGCAGCCATGTTCCGTTATCCTGATTTCTTTAAAGTTGGAATTTCTGAATCAGGAAATCACGACAATAGAAACTACGAGGATGATTGGGGCGAACGTTACAATGGCTTAGCAGAAAATGTAGATTATGAAGCACAAGCCAACCAAACTTATGCTAAAAATCTAAAAGGAAAGCTAATGTTGGTTCATGGAATGATGGACGATAATGTGCCACCATACAATACTTTGTTGGTTGTTGAAGCATTACAAAAAGCAAATAAATCTTTTGATTTAGTTATTTTCCCAAACAGTGCCCATGGATATGGTGCCTATTCTCCATATATGATGAGGAGAAGATGGGACTATTTTGTACAACATTTGCTGGGTGCAGAGCCACCGAAAGATTATAAAATGCAAGGTACTGTAATCAGATAAAAAGAGGGGGTTCGATCAACAGTCGAGCCCCTTTTTTATGAATAGAAAAGTTAAGCTTTGTTAAACTTCTAAGCCGTAATTCGATATCAATTAACTTAGCTTAACATGAGGTATTTATTCATCATTACGCTAATCATCACATCCAATCAATTATTTGCACAACAGCAAATTAATGGTCAGGTATTGGATCATCTTTCCAAACTGCCTGTAGAAAACGCAGTAATCACTTATGGCAATCAGGTCAACATTACTTCGGGTACTGGAAAATTTTCATTCTCAAGAAATGCATCTGCTCAAATGATTAAAATCAAAAAACTCGGCTACGAAGATTACGAAATAAACCTGAACAGTAATTTTAAGGATGTAGTGGTACTTTTAAAATCTACTGTATTTAGTTTAGATGATGTTACCATCTATTCTAAACGAGATTACCTTAAAGACTCCCTTCAAATGAGAGAAGATTTTGCCAAAGTTTTTGCCTATGAAGCCCCAACAATTAAAGATGTTTTGGTAAAAAAAGGTTTGCGATATCCAACTTTCGGTTCTAACCTGGTATCGAATTCCACCTCATCTATATTAAGTTTTGATGTTTTAAAAACCATTGGCTTATTAAATAAAAATCAATCATCTATTTCAAAGCTTAAAAAAGTTCAGCTTAAAGATGAAGAAACCAATTACATCAATAATAGATTTTCGCCTGAAAAAATCAACGCTATTACTAAATTGGAAGATGATTTATTACAAAGCTTTATTGATCGATATCGTCCTTCATCAGCAGAAATAAGAAAAATGAATGATTATGAGATATTGATGTATGTGAAGAAAAGTTATGCTGAGTTTGTTAAAACAAACAAAGATTAACTTTATCAGTTAATTATTTAAACATCAATTTTAATGGGAAAAACAAGAGCAATAAATAATGTGATTATTACCGGAAGTACCGGAATGGTTGGTGAGGGCGTATTAATACAATGCCTGAATAGTCCAGAAATAGATGCTGTTTTAGTAATTAACAGAAAACCTTGCGGGTATAATCATGCAAAACTCAAAGAAATTATACATCAGGATTTTTTTAACTTTTCATCAATTGAAGATCAGTTGAAAGGTTATAATGCTTGTTTTTTTTGCCTTGGAATTTCATCGGTAGGCGTAGATAATGATACTTACTACCGGATGACTTACACTTTAACGCTTCATGTAGCAGAAACATTGAGTAAACTGAATGATAAGATGACTTTCTGCTATGTTTCTGGAAGTGGTACAGACGAAAATGGCCGGTTAAACTGGCAAAAAGTAAAAGGGAAAACTGAGAACGATCTTACAAAGATACCTTTTGAGCAGGTTTATCATTTCCGCCCTGGATTTATTAAACCTATTAAAGGACAAAAATACGCCCATAATTTCTATAAATATATTAACTGGATCTTTCCAATCGGCAGAAAGTTTTTCGCTAATGGTTTTTGTACGATGACCGAATTGGGTGACGCAATGATCAACACTTTAAGTCATAACAGCGAACGAAGAATTTTAGAGGGAAAAGATATTATCGCATTGGCAAATGAGCCGTCTTAGGGATGGAAAATGGAGGATGTATGAGGGAAGAGGCATGATGTGATCGAGAAAATGTAAGATGGAAAATGTGGAATGGAACACTGGTCCATCTTACATTTTCCACCTTACATCTCAACTATTTCTTATTATCGTATTTACGCTGATTATCTTTATTCGAAGTCTGATCAGAACGTTGACCACCGCCATTGGTTATTCCCTGTATTTTTTTATCTACTTTAACATCGTGGTTTGCTCTGTCTGCTATTGAACTTCCTTGTGTTGTTGGATTGTTCTTCGGTGTATTTACATTTTTCATGGCTATAAATTTTAGTTAAACATTATTCAAAGCGTTATTATATTAACTTTTGATTTTAGATTATGTTTTAATTTTTTTGCTCCCAGCCTTTTTCATCCGGACTTGCTATTTAAAACACAATCTTTTGTTAATAAACCTGATTGCCGTGAAAATACTTTTTGATGAATAACGAAAAAGATCATTACGTCTTCTTGTTACAGCAATGACGATAATACGAGAATGGCAGTATTGCAAAAAGATTGTAACAGAAAGCAGGACTGCTGTTGTGATCGTATTACTGAACATTTGTTTTCCAAATTATTCAGCATAAATGATAATTAAGAATTTCACAACTCATCCTGTTAAATTGTATTAAATCGATTACTTGGATTGGTTTTTGTTTTATTCGATTATTACTTATTAATTTAGCCGTTACAACAAAACAACGTGAAAAAGAACTTAATCCTGGTAGCAATACTATGCATTGCTACCTTTTCGGCGCATGCGCAAAAGCCATCCTATTTACAAATGCTGGCCAACCAACCTCAATGGGTTGACTCCGTTTTTAAAAAATTAAACCGCAGGGAAAAAATTGCACAAATGTTTTTTGTACGGGCGCATACAAATTTAGGTCAAAAATATATCGACTCTGTTGGTCTGGTAATCAAAAAAGAGCAGCTGGGTGGTGTAATCTTTTTTCAAGGCGGACCTGTAAGACAGGCCCGTGCAACTAATGCTTACCAAAAAGTAAGTCATGTACCTTTAATTGTGGCGAATGATGGCGAATGGGGATTAGGAATGCGTTTAGACAGTACCATTTCTTATCCTTACCAAATGACTTTAGGTGCTATTCAGAATAAGGATTTAATTTACAGGATGGGGCAGGAAGTTGCAAAAGACTTTAAACGTTTGGGTATGCAAATGAACCTTGCTCCCGATGCAGACATTAATAACAACCCTAAAAATCCAGTAATCAATTATCGTTCATTCGGCGAAAACAAATTTAATGTTGCCACAAAAACGGCTGCTTATATGATGGGTATGCAAGATGGTGGCTTGCTGACAACATTAAAGCATTTTCCAGGTCATGGCGATACCGATGTAGATTCGCATTACGATTTGCCACAACTTACTTTCAGCGCTGCCCGTTTAGATAGCTTAGAAATGTATCCTTTTAAAGAGTTAATTAAGCAGGGTGCAGCTGGTGTAATGATTGCCCATATGAACATTCCTTCATTGGATAATACTCCAAATTTACCATCTACTTTATCAAAACCGATTGTTACCGGCATTTTAAAGCAGCGATTAGGCTTTAAAGGTTTAGTTATTTCGGATGCCATGGATATGAAAGGTGTAGTAAAGTTTTTTAAGGATGGCGAAGCTGATGTAATGGGTATTGTTGCCGGGAATGATATTTTGGAACTTTCGGAAAACAGCGACAGAGCCGTAAAATTGGTTAGAAGAGCCATTCGTCAAGGCAGGATAAGCATTGCAGATATTGATGCAAGCGTTCGGAAAATTTTGACTGCAAAATATTGGGCGGGTTTAGCAAATCGCGATACCGTGGTAACACAAGGCATTATTGCAGGAGTTAACCGCAGCAGCAGCAATGCGTTAGTGCAGGAATTGGCAAATGCTTCGGTTACGATGTTAAGAGGAAAAGATTATATCAAAAATATGGTCCCGATTAGAAGAACCGCTATCATCAGTATTGGCGTACCAACGGTAACCAGATTTCAGAAAGAGATTTCGAAAGGATTTTATAACTCTGTTTATTACGTGTTGGATAAGGATGCTACCGCCACGCAAATTTCAAATGTTGCCCGCGAAATCGGCGCCTTTGATCAAATTATTGTAGGTATTCATGATAGCCGCTCCAGACCAGGAAATAACATTCCTTTGAATGCTGGAGTTAAAAATTTCATCAAAGAGCTGTCCACAAAAAATACTGTATTCTCATTGTTTGCAAACCCATATAACTTATCGGCATTGCCAGGTTTAGAAAACAGCAAAGGTTTGGTGGTGGCTTATCAAAAGGAAGATTACATGCAGGTTTCGGCAGCTGCCGTGATTAATAATCGCCTGGTACCAAAAGGAAAATTACCAGTAAGCATTTTGCCAAATTATAAGTTTGGCGATGGAATGTAAGCCCCTCCCAGCCTTTCCCTAAAGGAAGGGCTTAGCAAAGTTCAAAAATTTCTAGAGAAAAAGTTAATGCCAGATTTATTCGTCTGGCATTTTTTATTGCATTTCGCCACTCGTCTTTACAAATGGAATGAGGTCCCGAAGCTTTGGAAAAGAAGTTTTTGTGCCAGACTTTAGAATTTCAAAGATTCCGGGCTTCACTCGAAATGAAAATGACGACTTTATAGTAGTCGGTAAAATTTAAAACAATTCTACACTTTGAGTCATTATCTATTTATAAAACTTAATATTATGATAGACCCAAAAGACGAAGATTATTCGAACGACCCAAATGATGCGCTACGTAGAGAGGATGATACCGAAAACATCAATGAACTGGATGGCGATGATACCAACATTGAACACGATAAAGATATGTTGGAACAAGCTGACGAGGCCTCAAGATCATCATACGAATTAAATGTAGATGACCTGAAAGATGATGAAGACGATTCAGATGATTAAAAAAAAGCCGAAAATTTCCAGATTTGTATCTAAGAATTTTCGGCTTTTCAATTAAGCAATAGTTTCAGCTTATTTTGCCTTCGCCTTATAAGTTTCCGGATTAACAGCGGCTACTGTCCATCCTTTCAAAAATGAAATGGTTTTCTTCACATCATGACCAACTTTCTTTTTCCCATTGGCACCAATTTCATCGGTTTCTAAATAAGCGGAATTTTCGATGTGCAATACTTTTCCCTTTCCATCTAAAACTACAAATACAGGGTAACCAAAACGATTAGGAAACCTAAAAATTTCATTGCCTCATCGTTGTGGTGATCTTTATCCCAGTTAACCAAAACAAATTCATAATTATCGTTAATAGTTTGCTTCAATACGGCTGTAGTATCAACCAGATTATGAAAAGCAATACACCAGGTGCACCAGTTTCCTCCTACCTGAACAAGAACATGTTTATTTGCTTTTGCGGCTTTTTCAGTGGCAGCTTTTAAGTCGGCCATGGCATTTGCCTCAGGATTGTAAATGTGAACGCCTCCGGTTTTAGTCTGGCTAAATGCAGCTGTTGATATCAATATGGCCGCCAATATGGTGAATAATTTCTTCATGATTTTAAGAATGATGAAACAAAAATAATAAAGTCGACTAACTTAATAGATTACCATCAAATTCTTTACAGAAGAAATACATTCTACAAAAGTTATCTTTGCGTCTTGATGGACTTTCTAGATATACATACGCATAAAAGTGCTCAGCGGAAAGGCGTGGAAAGCATCCAAAGTTTATCGCTAACAAGTGATATATTTTTGGCAATGCCGAAAACGAAACCAATTTCTATTGGCTTACATCCTTGGTATGCATCAATCGAAAAATTAGAAATTCAGTTAAAATATTTGAGTGTGCTGGCCAAACAAACAAATGTTAAATTAATTGGCGAATGTGGTTTGGACAAGCTCAAAGGTGAAAGTCTGAAAAATCAAATCCTTATTCTTGAACATCAGGTTGCATTGGCTGAGCGATTGAATAAACCTTTGATTTTACATTGCGTTAGAGCTTTCTCCGAACTAATGGAGTTAAAAGGAAGATTAAAAGTTAAAGTGCCAATGATTGTTCACGGTTTTAATAAAAATGAGGAATTAGGCAAACAGCTAATCTCAAAAGGCTTTTTACTTTCCTTTGGAACCGCAATTTTGAAAGAGAACTCCGGTGCTTCAAAATTGCTTAAAAGTTATGATGATTTTTTTCTTGAAACTGATGATGCTGAAACCTCTATTGAAGAAATCTATGAAACTGCAGCTAATTTGAAAAAATGTTCGGTTGATGAACTGAAAGCACTTATTTTTGCTAACTGGAATAAATTGAGTTTGCTATAACTATTTTACTTTCAGTTTTTTACTTTTTACTTTACACTTTTGACTTAAAACAATGTTCGATATAAGCTGGCTTTCACGCTCTGCACTTTTAGTAGGAAATGATGGAATTGAAAAACTTCAATCAAAACACGTTCTAGTGATTGGTTTAGGTGGTGTAGGCTCTTTCGCAGCCGAATTCATTTGTCGGGCGGGTGTTGGCCAAATGACCATTGTAGATGGTGATGTGGTTGACCCAACAAATAGAAACAGACAGTTGCCTGCTCTGGCCACCAATCACGGGGTGAGTAAAGCGGCAATTATGCAAGAGCGTTTGTTATCCATTAACCCGGAATTAAAACTTCATGTAGTAAATACTTTTTTAACACCAGAGAAATGCAGGGAAATTCTGGAGTCGAAATTTGATTACATTATGGATTGTATCGATAGTGTAATGCCGAAAATCACTCTACTTTCTACTGCTCTGGAGAAAAATATTCCGATTGTGAGTTCCATGGGTGCGGGTGGTAAAATGGATCCAACCAAGCTGAGAATAACTTTGCTCCCAAATACCTACCAATGCGTATTTGCAAGTTATGTACGGAAACGGTTAAATAAACTGGTTGGCGCCGATAAAATAAAAGCGGTTTTTTCTACAGAGGAAACAGATAAAAGTTCGATGATTATGACAGATGGAAGCAATTTCAAACGTTCTGCCTACGGTACCATTTCTTACTTACCGGCAGCCTTCGGAGGTGCTTGTGCATCTGTTGTAATTCGCGATTTATTAGGTTTAAAAATAGAGATGGCAGAACGTCCCGCAAGAATTAGCCATAAAACCTTAGTAAAAAGAAAAAAGAAATCAAAATAGCCTACTGCCAATTGTTGATATCCTGATTTCGGGAAAATTTTAAATTGTTGTAAGTTTAAAATTCCGAAACGAAATCATTTATGCCTCAACCCCTTAAAATTCTTCAAGCTTCTGCCGGTTCCGGTAAAACGTTCAGCTTAACGGCCCATTACCTTACCCTGCTATTTTCTGGTGAAAATAAATACCGCGAAATTTTAGCCGTAACCTTTACCAACAAGGCTACTGAAGAGATGAAATCCAGAATTTTAGAGGTTTTGGTTGGTTTAGCGCAGGGAAATCCTTCGAATAAAATAGAAGATTACCGTAAACTGATTTTAAAAGCTTACCCGGCGCTGGAAGCTGCAAGCTTAAAACTCAAAGCAGATAAAATTTACCGAAAAATCCTTCACGATTACAGTCGCTTTTCGGTAAGTACCATTGATGGTTTTGTGCAAAAAGTAATTCGTGGTTTTGCATTTGAATTAGGTTTAAACGCCGATTATAATTTAGAAATGAATTATGATAAGGTAAAAGATGATTTGGTTAATAAACTCGATGAAGCATTAAATGATAATAAACAGCTTTTACAGTGGATTATCGATTTGGCCATTGAACGCATCAGCGATAACAAAAGCTGGAATTATAAAATTGAGCTTTATAACCTAATCGGTGAAATCTTCTCCGAACGTTTCCAGATTTTCGAAACAGCTGTGGAAGAATTAGGATTAGAGAACATTGATGAACTCTTCAAAAAATATATCAGCGTTACCAGGGATGAAATTAAAAATTTCGAAAGTGAAATTTTTCAACTGGCTAAAGATGCGCATGAGGCGCTAGAGGTTTTAGGTGTAGAAACCGACCAGCTGAAAGGAAAATCTAGAAGTCCACTTACTAAACTAATCGTTATTGCCCGCGGCGATTTTTCGAAAATAGAATCAATTTTTAATATCATCGATGAACCTGAAGAATGGTTTCAAAAAAATGCAGGCGTAGCTGAAGCCTATGATACGATCAATCCGATTCTTCGGAAGATTAAAATGCATTATCAATCGCATTTACCAAATTATCAGCTTGCTATCGCTTTCAATAAAAACCTTTATTATTTGCGGTTAATGCAAGAAATTGCTGTTTTGTTGAAAGAATATCGGGCAGAAAATGATAATCTTTTAATCAGCGATGCGCAAAAATTAATCTCTGGAATTACGGAAGATGCAGGCGATAATCCTTCCTTCATTTGGGAGAAAGTGGGTAACCGATACCGTAACTTTTTGTTCGACGAATTTCAGGATACATCAACCAGTCAGTGGGGAAGTTTTAAATCGCTTTTAAGCAATGCCATTGCCACGCCTAGCCTTGATTTAACCGACCATTTAATTGTTGGCGACACCAAACAATCCATTTATCGCTGGCGAAATGGCGACTGGAACATTTTACACAAACATGCCAGAACAGATGTTGGTGCGCACAATGTAATTGAAGATAGCCTGGAGGAAAATTATCGCAGTACGGAGAACATCATCTCCTTTAACAATTTTCTTTATCGCTCTATTCCCATTAGCTTACAAAATGAGCTGAATCAGAATTTAGAAACGAAACCTGAAAGCATTTCAGATTGGTGGCAGGCTAATCACTACCATTCTATCATCACTGATATTTACGCGGGCTCAAAACAAAATTTCGCCACCAATACCGGTAAAGGTGGAACCATAAAAATTAAAAAATTCGGCAAAGACCATGCACCAGACGAAGCTCGTTTTTCGGAAACTGTTTATCGCGACATTGCCTTAAATGATGTAATTGAGGAAATTTTTTATTTAAAAAACGAGCAGAACTACGCGTTGAAAGACATCGCCATTTTGGTGCGTTCCAATAGTGAAGCCATGCTCACAGTCCAAAAACTGATGGAGCAAAATCTGCCTGTATTGTCTGGCGATGCGTTGTTAATTTCCAACAACTCGGCGGTTCAACTCATCATCAATACATTAAAAGCACTAATTGGTTTAGATTCACAAACCGCATTATACAAGGCTAATTGCATTGCGCTCTACCATTCGCTACATGAAAAGGAGGCTAACGCAAACCATTATCTAAATTTAAACAACGTTTCATTAAGCACGTTGACTAAGGTTTTACCGAAATCGCTTTGCGAAAATTGGCAGTCGTGGTTACAATTACCACTACCAGAATTAGTAGAAATTTTGCTCGAGGCTTACGATTTGAAAAATCTTACCCAGCACCTGCCCTATTTACTGGCTTTTAGAGATTTAACGGCGAATGCTGGGAAACTGGGCGAAAAAGGCATTATTTCATTTCTAACATGGTGGGATGAAGATGGCGTTAAAAAATCACTTCCATCTCCGGAAGGTGCAGATGCGATACAGATTATCACCATCCATAAATCAAAAGGCTTGGCTTTCAGGGCGGTTTTTGTTCCTTTCTGCAATTGGGAAGTGAAAGGCAAAACAAACTCAACTTTCTGGGTTTCATCAGAAGATACCGTTTACAAAGAACTTCGAGGCATTCCGTTAAAATACAATAAAGATTTAGCCGATTCGTCCATCGCGAAAGCTTATTATGAAGAATTGCTTTACAACAATATGGATGCATTGAATATGCTTTATGTTGCCACAACGCGTTCTAAAGACTTCCTTTATATTGCTACGATGGGAAAGGCAGAACCGAAAGGAAATAAGGAAGTAAGCTTATCAAATATGGGTGATGTGATCAATCTCACTTTCAATGATAAATTTGATGAAAATGGCGTTTATGAAATTGTAGATTATGTATATAGTGAGACCAAATCTGAGGGCTTGAATTTCATCAATTTAAAAAGCTATCCAACAACCTCCCGATTATCTGAACTTTACATTCCATCAGAAGAGAAGCATTTAAAACATTTGGTTAACATCGAGAAATCAGGAAGAAAAGGATCTTTGCTTCATGATATTCTGGCCAGTGCAACTACCGAAAAAGGTGTAGAAGATTACACCAACAACCTCGTTTTACAGGGAATAATCAAAGATGAAGAAAAGCAAAAACTGATTGATTCGGCGCTGGAAGTTTTAAATCACCCCGAACTTAAAGAGATTTTAAGTAAGGCCACTGAAAGCATCACTGAGAAAAATATTGTTGATGCCAATGGAAAACTTCATCGGCCAGATCGGGTATTGATTAATGCCAACGAAGTAATCATTCTGGATTATAAATTCACACTCGAGGAAAGCGACAAACATATTCAGCAAGTGGACAATTATCGGAATCTGCTTTCAGAAATGGGTTACCAGAATATCAAAACCTATCTTTTTTACGCAGTTAAAGGCAAATTGAAATTAGTATAATATGCAGATGAAACCATTTTTACAAGAAGTTGCCGAAGATTTAGTTACCAGGTTTGGAAAGCAGTTGGAAAACTGTGCGATTGTTTTTAACAACAAACGCCCCGCCGCATATTTGCAAAAACACTTTGCCAATATTATTGGAAAGCCATTTTTTAGTCCTTCATTTTTTACCATACAGGAGTTTTTTGCCTGTTCAACGAGCTATAAAATTGCCGATTTTTATCTGCAGTTTTTCACCTTGCATCGAATATATAATCAGCTATTGGCCGAAGAAAAACTGGAAACCATTTCCAGTCATAAGTTTTTCCCTCTGGCGAAAATTATTCTAAGTGATTTTAACCAGATTGATGCAGATTTAGTAGATGCGGAAAAATTATACCGCGATTTAGAAGATATTTCTGTCATCAACCAAGACTTTGACTATTTAAGTCCGGAGCAATATCAGTTTCTCTCTCAATTCTGGACATCTTATTCCGAAGGAAAACATAAAAAGCAGCAGGAGCTTTTTATTAAAATGTGGCGCAGAATGCCTAAACTATACCATAAATTTCATGCTACTTTAAAAGAGCAAGGATATTTAACCAATGGTTCAGTTTATCGCCACCTGGCGGGAGATATCACCAGTCACGAGAAATTCATCTCAAATTTCGATAAGGGTAAAATCATTTTTGTCGGTTTCAATGCCCTGAGCAGTGCCGAAGCTAAGATTTTCACGCAGTTGCAGGAATCTGAAAAAGCATTGTTTTATTTTGATGCTGACAGCTACTATTTAGATGATGTTTCGCAGGAGGCAGGTTTGTTCTTAAGGAAAAACTTAAACCTCCTGGGCTTGAAAAACGAATTTGCAACACAAGCAAGTTTAATGAAAACGCAGCAACATGATGTAAATGTGTTCAAGGTTCAAGGCCAATCGGCACAGGCCAAAATCCTCAATAATATCTTAAAGGAAGATTATACCAATGCAGATGCAGTTGGCAAAACAGTAGTAGTTTTAGCCGATGAAAGTCTGCTCATTCCAACTTTGCAGACTATCCCTACGAGTTATGAGGGTTCGGCAATCGAGCTGAATGTTACCATGGGTTTTGCCTTATCAACCTCCAGTATTTTTGGTTTGGTAGATTTGTGGTTGACCAGTCAGCTGGAGATTTTACAAGGCGACAAAGTGACTTATAAAAACGTTGAAGCATTTTTAACCCATCCATTAACAGGCTTAACGCAAAAAATGCGTGATAAGATTCTGACTGCCTTGTTAGCCGAAAATCAGGTTGAAATTGACCATAAACGTTTGCTTAGACAGAGTGGTTTATTTGATGTTTTCTATAAGAAAATCGAAAATCCACAGTTTGTGGTTACCAATTTATTGGAGGTTTTAGACTTCGTTTTAACCCGATTATCCAATGCAAAAACGCTGAAGAAAATCGATGCAGAATTATTTGTAAAAACCATTCAGGAGTTAAACCGACTACACGATACCTTCAGCAATCACATCAGCAAGGAAGAGATACCATTTGTTATTTATTTGGTTCAGAAATCATTGCAGGCTATTGCGGTACCGTTATCCGGCGATCCACTGAATGGTATTCAGGTAATGGGTTTGCTCGAAACCCGGAATTTAAATTTCGATAAGGTAGTGATTTTAGGTTTCAACGAGGGGATCATTCCAAAATCCTCTATCGGGAACAGTTTCATTCCCGATTCTATTCGCCGCGTTTATGGTTTGCCGGTTTTAGAAAATTTAGATGCCATTTCTTCTTACATGGTTTACAGGTTGATGCAAAGAGCAAAAAACATCAACTTTGTTTATAATAGCCTAACGGATGAATCAACATCTGGCGAAGCCAGCAGAATTTTAAAGCAACTGGAGTATGAAAGTGGTTTTAACTTCACTTATAATGAATTGAATCTTGAAGTAAAAACTGAGCAATTTAAAGAAGTGCATATTGAAAAAACAGGTAATGCATTTATTCAGGAAACCCTGCAAAAATACCTCGACAAAAGAAAAATATTGTCACCATCGGCTTTAACACAATATATTTCCAATCCGATTGATTTTTTCTTTAACTACATCGCCGGCATTAAAGAACCTAAAGAAATTAGTGCCGTTGTGGAAGCGAATGAAATTGGTTCGATTTTACACAAGGTGATGGAATATTTCTATCAGGATTTACAAAGCGCAGAAATTACTGAAGTAAGAATTAAAGAAAAGAAGAAATTAGTTCCTCAACTCATTCAAAAAGCTTTCAATGCGGTAATGTTTAATCATCCTGATTTGGTAATGGAATATAAAGGTATGCAAAAAGTGATTCTTGCTATTGTTGATGCTTATGTAAATATCATTCTCAATCAGGATATCACGCAAACGCCTTTTACAATTATTAGTTTAGAGCAAAAAGTAGAAGCCGAAATCAGTTTCCCGCTAAACGGAAAAGAAGAAAGTGTTAAAATTTTCGGATACATTGATCGGGTGGATGTAAAAGACGGCGTTACAAAAATTGTAGATTATAAAACCGGGAGTGATAAGTTAGCTTTTAAGGATGTTGATGAACTTTTCAACTCGGATGGAAAGCATATTAATAAAGCGTTGATTCAAACATTGCTTTATACCTATGCATATGAGCAATCGGCTAATAAAACTTGTGTTGAGCCGAATTTGTATATCGTAAAAACCATGAACGACCCGATTTACGGCGGCGTTTGGTTTAAATCTAATCGCCAGGTTTTACGTGGCGACTTTTTGGAAGAAATTAAACCTTTGTTTTTAGCCCGGCTGAAAGAGAAACTAACTGAACTTTTTGGTGCTCCATATTTTAAAGCCAGCGAGATTCCTGATAATTATAAGTATTCGATTTATAAAACGCTGTTTGGGAAGTAGAGTTATTTAACCGCAAAGAAAGGAAAGAAAAAGCGCAAAGAACGCCAAGCTTAGAGCCAATTCATCAATTCATCGTCATTGCGAGGCACGAAGCAATCCTAATACTTTGAGTTAATAAAGCGCTTTAAGATTGCTTCGTACCTCGCAATGACGACCGACTAAAAAAACCAAAACCTAACAATTTCTCTGTGTAAACACCGTGTGCTCTGTGGTTACCTAAGCATCATTTCTTTGCGAAAAACTTTGTGCACTTTGCGATTAATCACTTAAATTTATAAATGCTTACCCTTAATTTCACCAATTTCCCCACGCTTGAAACCGAACGACTAATTCTTCGTGAGCATGCACTTGCTGATGCAGATGCATTATTTGCCATGCGTACCAATGAAACGGTGATGAAATATATCGACCGCGAAAGACCACGAGATTTGTTAGAAATTAAAACCTTCATCAGCACATTTAATGAAGGCTTTGAAAACGGCGATAATTTGGCCTGGGTAATTGCCCTAAAAGAAAATCCAAATCAAATGATTGGTTCCATCGGTTACTGGCGAACAGATTATGCAAATCATCGGGCAGAAATTGGTTACATGCTTCACCCTGATTACTGGCGAAAAGGAATTATTTCCGAGGCACTCAAACGGACGATAGATTTTGGGTTCGAAGACATGAATCTGCACACCATCAAAGCGAATATAAATGTAGAAAACGATGCATCAAGGCAGATGCTTATCAAACATGGTTTTATTAGAGAGGCACACTTTAAACAAGATTATTATTTCAGGGGGCAATTTTTAGATAGTGAAATTTATGGGTTGATTAATCCTAATCATTAAAATATGTTCCAAGCAGCAGTACCATTTCTAGCATCTCTTAATACCGAAAGAACCATTAAATTTTACACCGAAAAATTAGGTTTCACTTTTCATTCTGAATGGGATGGTTATTTAATTTTTAGTAGAGACGGCATAGATTTACATTTCTGGTCGACCGATAATCCTGAATATCCTAAAAATACAGGCTGTTACATTAACGTCACCGAAGTTGATCAATTGTATCAAGAATATAAAATTCAAAATGTCTTTCATCCTGAAGGCGCAATAAAAGATATGCCCTGGGAAATGCGCCAGTTTTCGATCCTGGATAACAACGGCAATATCATCCATTTTGGAGAGAATATTTCGGAAAAGTCTTAAACACTGATACAATTACAACGTCACTAAGTGATATCCGCAATATAATTTTCGAATATTAATTAAAGTCGGAAGTTATTATAATTCATCAACTGAAAACCGGCCTCCAATCAACCATAATTATTACAAAATACACGCATTATTGCCTTTGGTTTCAATGCTTTTAATAATTATATTTGCCACCGTTATTAAAATTTACAATGAGAGAAATCCAATTTAGAGAAGCACTACGCGAAGCCATGAGCGAAGAAATGCGTAAAGATGACCGCGTTTTTTTATTAGGTGAAGAAGTAGCAGAATATAATGGAGCGTACAAAGTAAGTCAGGGCATGCTTGATGAATTTGGTGCGAAACGTATTATCGATACCCCGATTGCCGAACTAGGTTTCGCTGGTATTGCAACTGGTGCTGCAACTGCAGGCCTTATTCCAATTGTGGAGTTCATGACGTTTAACTTCTCATTAGTAGCCATCGATCAAATCATTAACGGTGCTGCTAAAATTTTATCAATGAGTGGTGGTCAGTTTTCATGCCCTATGGTTTTCCGCGGCCCAACAGGTAATGCTGGTCAATTAGGTGCACAACACTCTCAAAACTTCGAAAACTGGTTTGCAAATACGCCAGGTTTAAAAGTGGTGGTTCCATCAACCCCTTACGATGCAAAAGGTTTATTAAAACAAGCTATCATTGATCCGGATCCGGTTATTTTCATGGAATCTGAAGTAATGTATGGTGATAAAGGCGACGTTCCTGCGGAAGAATATTATATCGAATTTGGTAAAGCAAACGTAACCAAACAAGGTACTGATGTAACCATTGTAACGTTTGGTAAAATGTTAACCCGTGTGGTTAATCCAGCTGTTGAAGAATTAACTAAAGAAGGAATCAACGTTGAAGTGATTGACTTACGTACTGTTCGTCCTATTGATTATGATACCATTATCGAATCAGTAAAGAAAACGAACCGTTTAGTGGTTGTAGAAGAAGCCTGGCCATTGGCATCGCTTTCAGGCGAAATTGCTTTCATGGTACAAAAAAGAGCATTCGATTATTTAGATGCACCAGTTTTACGTATCACTTGTGCTGATGTTCCGCTTCCATACTCACCAACCTTAATTGCTGCCAGCTTACCAAATGCTGAAAAAGTAATTAAGGCGGTTAAAGAAGTGATGTACGCTACAAAATAATATTAATGGGTTGCCTTTAGCCTTCTGGATCATGTCTGGAGCAACAACGGGTAACTAAATCATAAAAA
>NZ_AJLG01000075.1 GCF_000258495.1 Pedobacter agri PB92 | reverse complement strand
CTTATATAACTGCAGTTGCAGTGCTTTCCAAATAATTAATACTGACCAGTACTCAATAAAACTAATGTACAGGCACGGATTGGTTCGATATCATGCTGATCTAAAAGCTTTTCGAGCTCATAGTTTTCGGTTCCAGGATTGAAAATAACTCTTTTAGGCTTGGTATCTAAAATATAATTATGGTATTGAGGCTGAAGCGCCGGACCTATATATAAGGTAATAGTATCAATATCTTGATGAATTTCTATTGGTTTTTCGATTTCAACACCTGCAACTTCGCCCTTTTTAATGCCAACATTCACGATTTCGTGATTAAAACGCTTTAACATGTAGGCAGCTTTGTAGGAATATCTTGAGGGATCGGGAGATGCACCAATGATTAATGTCTTTTTCATCTTTTTCTTTTTAAAATTTAGATAACAATGCGATTTGTCCGGAATGATAAGCATGGTGTTGCGCTAAACCATTTAACAACTCTGCGTAGGTAAGGCCAGATTCTAATGCCGGGTTTATTTCGCCAATGATCTTGTCGTCCCACTGATTATCTTTAATTTCAATAGAATGCCTGATCAGCTCTTCATTGGCTACCTTAAAATCGAAGATAATTTTCTCCCATGCTTGTGGTGTTTTACTTTCAGGAGTTGGCCAATCGCCTCTTACCGGTTCGGATGCAACATTCTGCATTAGCCTTGAGGTAACTTCTTCAGTCCAGGAGGTTAGGTGAAGTGCGATTTCAGCTATGGAATGCGCATTTGGAATGAAATGCTCAAATGCATTTGCAACTTTAACATTGTTCAAAGTTTGCATCACATGATTTCCATGCCATGCATCGCCATTGAAGGCTTTTTGAATTTCCTTTGTGATATTAAGCATATTTTAACAACAAGCCTAGCAATATAAAGTTTTTAAGATGCATTTAAGATTGCGTTGGCGCAGTTAATTCCATCAATAGCTGCAGAGACAATTCCGCCTGCGTAGCCAGCGCCTTCTGCACAAGGATAAAGTCCTTTAATTTGTGGATGCTGAAAGGTTTCTTTATCACGAGGGATGCGAACTGGTGAAGAAGTTCTACTTTCTACCCCTACCAAAAGCGCCTCATTTGTATAGTAACCCCGTATCTTCTTACCAAATAAAGGCAAGGCGGCTTTCAGGCTTTTTGAAACAAATTCTGGCAGAATATTATCAAGCATGACACTTTTGGTTCCCGGCAGATAGGAATTTTTCGGGAGATCTATCGATAACTTGTTGTTTACAAAATCTATCATCCGCTGTGCGGGAGCAACTAAATTACCGCCACCAGCCTCGAAAGCTAATTTTTCTATTTCGGATTGGAAATTTAACATTCTTAGTGGATCGTAACCCTGAACATCATCTAGCGTTACCTGAACCACTGTACCAGAATTGGCAAATGGATTATTACGTTTTGAAGGTGACCAGCCGTTGACCACAATTTCGTTTTCGCCGGTGGCACAAGGTGCGATGATTCCACCCGGACACATACAAAATGAGAACACACCACGGGCACCAACTTGTTCCACCAAACTATAATAGGCAGGAGGCAAAAATTCAGAGCGAATATCACAGTGATATTGTGCGGAGTCGATTATTTCCTGCGGATGTTCTATCCTTACACCTAGTGCAAATGGCTTCGCTTCGATTAAAATATTTTTTTTATGCAATAACTCATAAATATCTCTTGCCGAATGACCTGTAGCAAGAATGATATGATCAGCAAAAAGTTTATCTTCAAAATTAATTTCAATACCTTTTACTTTACCGAATTCGGTAATAATATCGGTCATTTGCGTATCGAACATCACTTCGCCGCCAGCATTCAGTATTGTTTCTTTAATAGAAGTGATAATATGCGGCAGTTTGTTGGTACCAATATGTGGTCGGGCATCAATAATGATATCTTTCTCGGCACCATGATCTACAAACACTTGTAATACCTTATTGATATCGCCACGTTTATTTGATCGGGTATAGAGTTTTCCATCGGAGTAAGTGCCTGCTCCGCCCTCTCCATAACAATAATTGGATTCTGTATTAACCAAACCCTGTTTGTTGATGGCTGCCAGATCTCGGCGACGTTGTTTTACATCTTTACCTCTTTCTATAATAATAGGTTTTAATCCATTTTCGATGCATTGCAGCGCCGCAAACAAACCTGCAGGACCAGCACCGATAATAAGCACAGGTTTAGCGTTACTGACATTTTGATAGTTTATGACCTGTATTTCAATGTTTGGTTCCTCATCGATGAAAACTTTTACCTGTAGGCGAAAAATCACTTTTCGGGATCGGGCATCAATTGAGCGTTTTAAAACTTCGAAAGATTTGATACGGTTTTCTTGAATGGATAAGCCCTCGGCTAATTTAGCTTTGATTATTTCTGGTTGCTCAACCTGATGAGGGAGCAGCGTAATTTCAAGATCTTTTTGCATGTTGTTCGTCGGGTTTTTATCCCGAATTAATGCAAAGATAATAATGAATCGGCATATCTTCATTAGCGTTTATAACAATTGATTTTTACACAATCTGTCAGTTATTTTAATGAAATGTAACAAAGGCATGCAATTTGATATCTAATTTGTAAATTGAATAAATTTAATTTTGAACAAAACACAAAAATCATAAAAATGAAAAGATTAGTATTTGGAATTATTGCTGCTGTAATTGCAGTAAGCACATTAAGTTCATGCGGATATAACAGCATGGTAAGCCTAGATGAAAATGTAAAATCGAAATGGGGAACAGTACAAACCCAATATCAGAGAAGAGCAGATTTGATTCCAAACTTAGTAGCAACGGTTAAAGGTGCGGCCAAATTTGAGCAGGGAACTTTAACTGCTGTAACTGAAGCCCGTGCTAAAGCAACACAAATGACGGTGAATGCTGATGATTTAACACCAGAAAACATCCAGAAATATCAAGCAGCACAAGGACAATTAAGTCAGGCTTTAGGAAAACTATTATCTATTACGGAAAATTATCCTGAATTAAGAGCAACTCAACAATTTAGCGATTTATCAGCTCAGTTAGAAAGCACTGAAAATAGAATTACCGTTGCCCGAAAAGATTTCAACGATGCAGTGCAGCAATATAACGGCAAAATAAGATCTTTCCCAACAAATTTAACAGCCGGAATGTTCGGATTTAAACCTAAGGGCTATTTTGAAGCTGATGCAACAGCTAAAGATGCACCAAAAGTAGAATTTTAATTATTGAACTTACATATTTAAGGGTAGTGCCTGTTTCATCAATAAACGGACATTACCCTTTTTACTTCTTATAAAAATAAAGACATGTCGTTGTTTTCAGATTTAGAACAAGATAAAATAGCTGCTGCAATTGCCAATGCTGAAAAAGCTACATCAGGTGAGATAAGAATAGCAATAGATAAACATTGTACAGTTGATCCATTTGAAAGGGCAACCGAATATTTTGCTCAACTGGACATGGATAAAACGTCGCAAAGAAATGGTGTTTTAATTTATCTTGCTCATGCAGATCATAAATTCGCGATTATTGGTGATTTGGGAATTAACAGATTAGTACCAGAAGATTTTTGGGAAACTACTAAAATTGCAATGACCGCACATTTTGCCAAAGGCGATTTAGCCGAAGGAATTATTGCGGGAGTTGCACTCGCTGGCGAAAAATTAGCCTTGTATTTTCCGCCTCAAATGGGTGATATTAATGAATTGCCGAATGATATTGTTTACATGGATCATCAAGAAAAAAAATAAGCAAATGAAAAAATTATTCCTTTTATCTTTCTTCAGCTTAATATTCTCTTTTGCATTTGCTCAGGATTTTCCTGAAAAACCATCCACTTTGGTTAATGATTATTCAGGGGCACTATCAATCGAACAAAGAGCAATGCTCGAAAAAAAACTGGTAGCATTTGATGATTCATCATCTACACAAATTTCTATTGCTATATTAAAATCGGTTGGTGATTACGACATAAATGAGTATGCTGTTGAACTGGGCAGAAAATGGGGTGTTGGCCAAAGTGGCAAAAACAACGGAATAATGATTGTTGTAGCCGTTGGAGATCGGAAAATATCGATCCAAACGGGTTATGGTGTGGAAGGTGCATTGCCAGATGTTTATGCCAAACGCATTATTGACGAGGACATTAAACCCAACTTTAGAAATGGAGATTATTATGCCGGACTTGATCAAGCAACAACTGAAATCATTAAATATACAAAAGGTGAATATAAAAATGATAAGCCCAGAGTTTCGCCATCAGGTAAGAAAGGCGGCATTGGCAGTGTTGCGGTAATTATTATCATCGTGGTGGTAATTATCATTATTATGAGAAAAGGTGGTGGCGGAGGTGGCAGTGAAGTGATTGGCGGACGTGGCGCTTCGAATGCCCTGTTCTGGGCCATGTTGTTCGGAAGCGGTGGTGGCCGTGGCGGAAATAGCTGGGGAAGCGGGGGCTTCGGTGGAGGTTCTTCCGGAGGTGGCGGAGGATTTGGCGGTTTTGGTGGCGGAAGTTTTGGTGGTGGCGGATCGAGCGGAAGCTGGTAGCTTTAGTCCGTAGTCAGTAGTCCGTAAGTTGGAAAATTGTAAAATCGGGTTTGTTACAATAAATTTCCAACTTTTCAATATTTAACATTACAACAATTATGTATAGGAAAGATTTAATCACTGCCGAAATACAAAAACTAGCTGAAGTTTTAGCCAGAATTATGGGTTTAAAACTGGAAGGTAACTTAGAGGATGCTCACATCATGTTTAATGAAACCTTGATTAGTAACTTTTCCTTACCTATTGAGGTATTAGAAAGTAGTGATTTACCTTCTTTTAATGCCTGGCTGGAATCCTCCAATCTTTCTCCTGAAAAATTAGATTCATTGAGCGAATTTTTATATTATGAGTTAGGAATTAGTGCCGAAAGAAATAAACTGATTGCACCTAAATTAAATTCTATCTATCAGTTCCTTTCTGAAAAACATAAAATCGTTCATCTGGTGAATTTTCATCGACAGGAAACCATTCAACAATACCTTTAATTCGGATTAAAAAATCAAAAAGACATGATGATAGAAAAGTGGCAAAGACTTGCTTCTAAATATTTAGTAAAAGAGAGATGGGCTACCCTAAGAGTGGATGAGGTAAAGTTGCCGAACGGAACTGTTAAGGATGACTATTTCGTATTGGAATATCCAGATTGGGCCACTGCAATCGCCTTAACTGAAGAAGGAAAGTTGATTCTGGTTCGTCAGTATCGCCATGCGGCAGACATTGTTTCTTTGGAAGTTCCCGGCGGTGTGATTGATGGTGATGAAGGTCCGGAAGCTGGTGTAAAACGAGAACTGCAGGAAGAAACAGGCTATACTTTTAAAACTTGTAAGCTCATTGCTGAACTTTATCCAAATCCCGCAACGGCAAATAATAAAACCTATACTTATCTTCTAACTGGCGGAATTAAAACTCACGAACAACATTTAGATGAGCATGAAATTTTAAATGTAGAAGAATATACTATTGATGAAGTGAAACAATTACTCAAAGAAAACAAGATTGCCCAATGTATACATGTTGCCGCACTGCATTATGGCCTTGCTGCATTGGAACAAAATGCGCAGTAATAAATTAAATGTTTTGTAACCTACGTTTAATGTTTAAACAAAAAGTCCTGATTTGAAGTTCAAATCAGGACTTTTTGTTTTCAGGAATCGACATAAAATTAGGGGTCTTTAAACCCTAAATCTTTTACCGCAGACCTTAATTAGCTCATTTTCAATTTCTTTTGAATATCATGAACGTAAGCCTTGAATTTCTTATCTGTATCAATTAAATCCTCTACCGTTTGGCATGCATATATCACCGTACTGTGATCTCGACCACCAAAGAAAGCGCCAATTGTTTTCAATGAAGATTTAGTATGGCTTTTCGACAGGTACATTGAAATTTGACGAGCCTGAACAATTTCGCGTTTACGAGTTTGTGATTTAACCATATCAACCGGAACTTCAAAATACTCACAAACCAATTTCTGGATATATTCCATTGAAATTTCTTTCGAGGTATTTTTGATAAAGTTCTTTAACATTTGTTTAGCTAACGCTAAATCGATCTCTT
Organism: Pedobacter agri PB92; assembly: GCF_000258495.1. Lineage (GTDB taxonomy): Bacteria > Bacteroidota > Bacteroidia > Sphingobacteriales > Sphingobacteriaceae > Pedobacter > Pedobacter agri. Next base: position 17,360 of record NZ_AJLG01000075.1, on the reverse strand, counting down.
TCTTATTCAAGGTTGCCTGCGCAAGCAAAGAAACCATAGCACCTTCCAGCTCACGAACGTTGTTGTCAATGTTATGCGCAACATACTCTACCACTTCACCAGGTAACTCAATACCATCGGCGTACATTTTCTTCCTTAGAATTGCAATACGTGTTTCTAAATCCGGAATCTGCAAGTCAGCAGAAAGCCCCCATTTGAAACGACTTAATAAACGCTCTTCTAAACCCGCTAAATCTTTTGGTGCTTTATCTGATGTTAAGATTACCTGCTTACCAGATTGGTGTAAGTGATTAAAAATGTGGAAGAAAATATCCTGAGTTTTTTCCTTGCCGGCAAAGTTGTGTACATCATCCATGATGATCACATCCATTGCCTGGTAAAAATTAACGAAATCGTTAATGGTGTTATTCTTTAATGAATCTACAAACTGCTGGCAAAATTTTTCACAACTCACATAAATCACCAGTTTATCTGGCATGCTACGTTTAATTTCGTTTCCGATAGCTTGTGCCAGGTGTGTTTTTCCTAAGCCAACACCGCCATAAATCATCAGTGGATTAAATGAAGTTCCACCTGGTTTGGCAGCAACGGCATAACCTGCAGAACGGGCTAAACGGTTACAATCTCCTTCAATGTAATTTTCAAAAGTGTAATTTGCATTTAGTTGAGGGTCAACATTTAATTTTTTTAATCCAGGAATGATGAATGGATTCTTAATATCCTTATTGATTGAAACAGGAATTGGCATCGATTGAACTTTTGCCTCCGCCCCATTTCCATTGGATGGCATATTGGTAGTATAAGGATTACCGCTGTTTGATGATTTATCAACAACGATATTGTATTCCAACCTGCCATCCTCTCCAAGTTGCTTTTTTACAGTTTTACGTAGCAAGCCTACATAATGTTCTTCAAGCCATTCGTAAAAGAACAAACTTGGCACTTGTATGGTTAAAACCTTACCTTCCAATTTAAGGGCTGTGATTGGCTCGAACCAAGTTTTGAAACTTTGGTTCGGGATGTTATCCTTAATAATTTGAAGACAGTTCTTCCACACTTCTGTACAAGTTTTTTCCATTGCGATTTCTATAATTTATTGGTTTTCAGTGCCGATTCGATATAATAGGATGGTCCGTTTCGGGACTACGAATATTGAGAAAATTATCAACATTTTAAACAAAAATTTCAAATAAATCGTAACGTACTGATAAGGAATAGGGTAGCTTGCTTAACCTCAATTTTTTGTGTTGATAACTATTTATTAACATCATTTATCCACATTCCCGCTCATGTAGCGTCAGTATTCAAACATCATTTCAAATCATGCTCAGAAAAGCAAATTCTAAGCCACGAGCACGATCAGCAAGGTTTTTTGCACTGATTATTGATATTTGAAATCTCAAAAAGCTGATTATCAAAGCTATTGTTTTAGTCCTTAAAGGCAGATGTAATTCCCATCCCCCTTACCGAAAAAAAACTGTGGTAATATTTCCACTGCTTCCGCACATTGTATTCAAAATTGCCCAAATAATTTTTCTGTGGATGATCAACATAATAAAGAAGAACGCAGTAATCTTATGGCTAGTATTCGCCGAAAACTTTTCGCATTACATCCGAAATTTCGCCTAATGTTGCATACTTCTCTACTGCATCAATTATAAAGGGCATGAGGTTCTCATTTCCTAAAGCAGCATGTTCCAAAGCTTTTAACGATTCTTTCACTTCGGTATTATTCCTTTGTGATTTGAGTTGGTGAAGTTTCTCCGTTTGAAGGATACGAATGGAATCATCGATATTGAAAACTTCTGTCAAACCTTCCTCGGTTTGTGTAAACTTATTTACCCCAACAGAGATTCGTTCACCGGTTTCAATTTCCTTTTGATATTGATAAGCAGCACTGGCAATTTCGTTTTGCATATAATCGCTTTCAATGGCATTTACAGAGCCGCCCATTGCATCTATCTTATCTATATATGCCCAGGCGGCAGTCTCAACTTCATCTGTTAAATTCTCAACAAAGAATGAACCCGCCAGTGGATCTACTGTATCTGTGACCCCACTTTCGAACGCAATAATTTGTTGGGTGCGCAATGCGATTTTCGCGGCAGACTCTGTAGGAAGCGATAATGCCTCATCATAACCATTGGTATGCAGCGATTGGGTTCCACCTAATACGGCAGCCATTGCCTGGTTGGTTACTCTGATCACATTATTTAAAGGTTGCTGAGCAGTGAGTGTAGACCCACCGGTTTGAGTGTGAAAGCGCAGCATTTGTGCTTTTTCATCGGTGGCGCCAAGTTCTTTTGTAATTTTTGCCCACATCCTCCTGGCCGCCCTAAATTTGGCAATCTCTTCAAAGAAATTATTGTGGCAGTTAAAGAAAAACGATAATCGCTTTGCAAAAATATTAATATCCAAACCCTTATCAAGGGCCGCTTTTAAGTAGGTTTTTCCATTAGCTAAGGTAAAAGCCAATTCCTGTACCGCAGAAGATCCTGCTTCACGGATATGATAGCCAGAAATGGAAATGGTATTCCATTTTGGAACTTCACGGCTGCAAAATTCAAAAATATCGGTTATTAGCCGCATTGATGGCTTAGGAGGATAAATGTAAGTTCCTCTTGCAGCATATTCTTTCAAAATATCATTCTGAATCGTCCCGGAAATCTGTTTTAAATCTGCCCCCTGTTTTTTAGCCAAGGCAATATACATCGCCAATAAAATGGAAGCCGTAGCATTGATCGTCATGGAAGTGGTGATATTCTTTAATTCAATTCCATCAAAAAGTATCTCGATGTCTTTTAATGAATCAATGGCTACACCTACTTTCCCCACTTCCCCATCGGCCATGTCATGATCAGAATCGAAACCAATTTGGGTTGGCAAATCAAAAGCTACAGACAAGCCAGTTGTTCCCTGCGCCAACAAATAATGATAACGCCTATTAGATTCTTCGGCAGTTGAAAACCCTGCGTACTGCCGCATTGTCCAAAGCCTTCCACGATACATATCCTTCTGAATTCCGCGGGTAAAGGGAAACTGACCGGGCACTTCATCCATCGGCTTTGCCGAAGTATAAATTTCTTTAATATTGATGCCCGATGTGGTGGTATGTTTATTATCGCTCATAATGGTTAGTTCAATGGTGATTGTTCATGAGTAACTAATTAGCCGATCAAAGCCTAGGAAACACATGAATGCTTTTCAGTAAATCAATATAGCCATTCATCAATTAAACTAGATTTAAAACATTTTCTGAATATCTTTTTTGATCAGTTCAATAGTTAAATCGTATGGATTTTCGTCGATGCTTGCCATATGTTGCAAAATTGCCTTGCTCAATTCAATCCCATTTGAATCAGCAGGTAAGCCCTGTACCGCGTTATTGATCATGGCGATGGTATCATCTTTAAGTTTGCGTACAACATTCCAGGTAACGCTATCTATATAAAGTTGTTGGGTAATGTTATGTTGGTATTCAGAGCGTACTTCATTAAGAATGCCAGCTTGCAAGGCGCCGATGCCAATTCCTTGTTGGTGCAAGCGCACCAGCAAATTGGCAGGATTGATACGGTCGGTAAAAATGATCAATCGTTCATGTGCTTGTAGCCTCAACGGCAAAATATGTGTTCGGTTCTCTTTATTAAGTTCAATATCTTTGAGGTTAAAAAAACGTTGTATATCGGTCTTCAAGATATAGTAAACCGCCATCAGGGCCAGAAAGATGCCTGCGAACAAAATCACAACATCTGTTAAAACTTGTTGAATATTCATGCTATTGTTTAAATACGTATTAACTATCCGTTAAAAGCAAAAATGTGCATTATTATTTATATTTCCTCTATGAATACATATTCTCAATGGTAGAGGAGAGAACGATAAATTGCTTTTTTATGATGTTAATTATTATATATATAAAAGCAATTTATCTAAGTTTGTAACAGATAAAATTTAAATAACATGAGCACAACAGTTGACACATCATTTGCACCAGTTACTTTTTCAGAAGGCGCAGCAAAAGAGTTATATAAATTAAAGGATCAGCAGGAAATTAGTGAGGATTACGGCTTACGCGTTGGCGTTGAAGGTGGAGGATGTGCTGGCATGAATTACGTTTTAGGTTTCGATCAAAAAAAGGAAGGCGATCAGGAATTTTTTATAGATGGAATAAAAGTATTTATGAACAAAGCGCATCAAATGTATTTAATGGGCATGATGATCGATTGGCAAGATGGCTTAAACTCTCGTGGTTTTACTTTTGTTAATCCAAATGCAACCAGCACCTGTGGTTGCGGAACAAGTTTCTCGGCATAAATAAAATATAATTGTAACATAAAGTACAGTCCCGATGTCTAAACGTCGGGACTTTTTTTATTTTTTACTAGGCTTTGTCAGCCAAACGCTTAGCGCAATACTAAATGAATTACAGAGAAAACATCAGACTGGCATTAGAATCCATCAAAGGCAATCGCTTGCGCACCATGCTTACCGCATTGATTATTGCAATAGGTTTAATGGCCTTGGTTGGTATTTTAACCACGCTTGATGCAGTAAAGAAAAGTATGACCGATGCTTTTAGCAGCATGGGCGCTAACTCTTTTACCATTAGAAACCGTGGTACGGGAATTAGAATCGGTAACGGAAAAAGGCCTAAACCCTTCAAATCTATCCGGTATGAAGATGCGGTTAAATTCAAAGATAGTTTAAATGCTCCGGCTACAGTTGCGGTTAGTGTTTTCGCCAGTGGGGGTTCCACCGTAAAATATGGCACCTTGAAAACCAATCCAAATATTAACGTTCAGGGAATTGATGAAAACGGCCTGGCTTCGCAAGGCTTGAGCTTATCTCAGGGAAGAAATTTTGGACTGTCAGAAGTATCGTTAGGAAGCAATGTTTGTATTGTTGGAGGAGAAGTGGTAGAAAGGCTCTTTAAAGATTCTGACCCTATGGATAAGTTAATTAATGTAGGGAACAACCGCTTTAAAATTGTTGGTGTTTTAGCTAAAAAAGGATCGAGCATGGGATTTAGTGGCGATAGAGCTGTTTATGTGCCTTTATTGAAGGCCAAACAAATCAATGCGAATGCCAACCCTTCTTATACCATTACCGTTATGGTTCCCGATAATAATGATCAGGAAAATGTAATTGGTGAATCTACGGCCTTATTCAGAAATATCCGTAAGGTAAAGATTGGTGAAGGGAATAATTTTGAAATCACTAAAAGTGATGCTATTGCACAAACATTATTTGAAAACCTGGCCTTCGTTGCTATAGGTGGCGTAGCTATTGGGATTATTACTTTATTAGGTGCATCAATCGGGTTAATGAATATTATGCTGGTAAGTGTAACAGAACGCACCAGAGAAATCGGAATTAGAAAAGCGATTGGTGCCAACCCTCAGGTGATTCGCCGCCAGTTCTTAATTGAAGCGGTGGTAATTTGTTTAATGGGAGGTGTTTTAGGGATATTTTTAGGAATTGTGCTTGGGAACATCATTTCCCTGGCCATGGGTGGCGCATTTATTATACCATGGTTTTTTATTATTGGCGGTTTTGCCCTATGCGTTTTGGTAGGCATTATTTCTGGATATTATCCTGCTAAGAAAGCATCGAAATTGGATCCGGTTGAAGCGTTGAGATACGAATAGTGAATTAACGCTTAATTAATCGTTGGTTTTTAACTATAACGAATGAATCTTCTTCTGAGAAAGTTAGATTAAAACATTATTCAGTTGATGCTGACTAAGCAAACGCTGCATTAACGGCGTTGACAAACTATCTTCAAGCGCTGCTGCATGTTTGAGGTGATGCATATCGCTGCCAATGAAATCTACTAAATGATTTTCGACCATTTCTTCTGCAACTTTCTTAGCGCCCGAACCATAATAACCTGTCAAGGCAATAGAGTTCATCTGTAGCAAACAACCAGTTTCGCGAATTTGATGATAACTTTCAAAAGATCCATAATAATAAGGATACCGTTCCGGATGAGCCAAAACAGGTTTATAGCCTGAATCTTGCATCAATTTTATGATATCATACAGATTTTGAGGGGCATTGATGTACGATAATTCAAAAAGCAAATAGTTGCTCCCGAAACTGAGAATCTCTTTTTGCTTTACTTTTCTTTCTAAAGTTTCATCTAGATAATATTCAGCGGCAGCATCAACTTCTAAATCTAACTGAATTTCTTGCAGTCCCTTTCTCAATACATCAAGTGCCCGATGAATCGAATCAGGTGTATTCCGGAAATAATCTGCCATAATATGCGGCGTAGCAATTAACTTTTTAAAGCCCAAGGCCTTAAATTTTTTCGCTAAAGCGATTGAATCATTTATCGTTTGAGCGCCATCATCTATCCCCGGAATAATATGAGAATGCATATCTGTTCCAATATTTGAGAAGTTAAATTCGGGTACAATTTTCTTCTTTTTAAATAATCCGAACATCTTAATGGGTATAGCTTAATTTATTTCTTTGGGCAAATTTGCTGCCTCGGCTGATGGGGCTAATTTAGAAGAATAGATTTTATCGAGCAAATTATTTAAGCTTTCGCCAAGATCAAACTGCAAATCTTCATGCAGTTTTTTATACTTATTAATGGTAACAGCCACTGTTTTAATGTAGTACACGGAAAACAGAATCATGTAGTCCCGATACCCAAAAATTGACTTCCGATACTCAAAAGGAACAATATTCAGAATAAATAACTTCAGTTCAACTTCTCCGAAAGGATCTTTTGTAACCTTATAAAAATGGTTAACCGATGTGATCATCTTCCTGACCTTTACCAAAGCCTCTTTTGCGTTAAGCTTTTTAAGATCAGCAATCTGTTCCGTCACATCGGTTTTAATTTTTTCTTTCCGGTCTTCCAGATCCAGTTCATCTTCCAAAAGTTTGTAGTGAAGATGTTCTGTGAGCACTTTATCTTTAGCCACCAATCGAAGTAAAAGTTTATCTTTTTCTTTGATCGGCAAATCTGTGATGGCTGTTTTTAAATCTTTGTGCTCGGATAATTTCATTTAAAAAGGGTTAGCCTTAATGTATTTTTCCCACTCCCAGGCCGAGCGCATCATTTCATTAATATCAAGATTAGCCTTCCATCCCAGTTCATTGTTTGATTTCTGAACATCTCCAAATATCTGAACAATATCTCCTGCTCTTCTTGGGCCAATTTTATAGTCGAGTTTTTCACCAGTTACACTTTCAAAGGCCGAAATAATTTCTAAAACGGAAGAACCCCTTCCTGTTCCAATATTGAAGACTTCATAATTAGAATTTGCCTTTCCTTCCTCTAACCGTTTTATAGCAGCAACGTGTGCTTTAGCTAAATCAACTACGTGAATATAATCTCTAATGGCTGAGCCATCAGGCGTTTCATAATCATCGCCATATACTGTAATAGGACCGCGTTTACCAATGGCTGATTGTGTAATGAAAGGAACAAGATTTGCCGGAACACCATTCGGTAATTCTCCAATTAATGCCGTTTCATGTGCACCAACAGGGTTAAAGTAACGCAGAGCGATGACATTTAAATCTGGCGTAACTGCGGCCGTTTCTGCTAAAATTTCTTCTGCAATCTGTTTGGTATTTCCATAAGGCGATTCTGCTTTTTTAACTGGAGCAGCTTCGGTAACAGGCAAACTATCTGGCTGACCGTAAACGGTGCATGAAGATGAAAATACAAAATCAATTTCTTTGTTGAACGAAGTCAATAGGTTAATTAGTCCGTAGAAATTGTTTTTATAATATTTCAATGGTTTCTCAACCGATTCGCCAACCGCTTTTGATGCTGCAAAATGAATAATTCCTGTTATATCGGAATTATTTTCAGCAAAATCCTGTACAGATTTATCATCCTGAAGATCAAGTTCAACAAAATCGAACCACTTACCAGTAATGGCATGTAATTGAGTTAAAATTTTAATGTGCGAATTGGATAGATTATCAACAATGATAACTTCATAACCTGCATTATGCAATTCAACAACGGTATGCGAACCAATATATCCAGTTCCGCCGGTAACTAATATTTTTGACATCTTAACGGTTAAATGTGGTAAAATCCTTATGATCGATTTTCGCTAAAGCTTCTGGCGGTAGCGACTTGAAATATTCGTAGGTAATTTTTAACCCCTCTGCTCTACCCACTTTTGGTTCCCAGCCCAAAATTGCTCTTGCTTTGGTAATGTCAGGTCTTCTCTGTTTCGGATCATCCTGAGGCAGTTCCTTATACACGATTTTTTGAGATGTTCCGGTAAGTTTGATAATTTCCTCGCAAAATTGTTGAATGGTAATTTCATCAGGATTACCAATGTTTACAGGTTGAGCATAATCACTCATCAGTAAACGATAAATCCCTTCGATGAGGTCATCCACATAACAAAAAGACCGTGTTTGACTACCGTCTCCGAAAATTGTCAGGTCTTCGCCTCTTAAGGCTTGCCCGATAAATGCCGGTAAAACACGCCCATCATTCAGGCGCATCCTCGGACCATAGGTATTAAAAATTCGCACAATCCTGGTTTCCACTCCGTGAAACGTATGGTAGGCCATGGTGATGGCTTCCTGAAAACGTTTCGCTTCATCGTAAACACCGCGAGGCCCAACCGGATTTACATTTCCCCAATATTCTTCGGGTTGCGGGTTAACATTCGGATCGCCATAAACTTCAGAAGTAGAAGCAATAAGCATCCTCGCATTTTTATTCCTTGCCAACCCTAACAAATTGTGTGTTCCTAATGAACCAACCTTTAAAGTTTGAATTGGAATTTTAAGATAATCTATTGGGCTTGCAGGTGAAGCGAAGTGCAATATATAATGCAACTTACCCGGAATATGAACAAATTTAGAAACATCATGATTGTAGAATTCAAAATTCTCCAATTTGAAAAGATGTTCAATATTGGCCATATCTCCGGTAATGAGGTTGTCCATTCCAATGACATGAAAGCCTTCTTTTACGAAGCGATCGCATAAATGTGACCCTAAAAATCCAGCCGCACCGGTAATTAAAATTCTCTTTTTCCCCATCTTAATCTATCAGTTTTCTTCCTATGCTATTATAATAATAGCCAAGATCGATCATTTTTTGCAAATCGTACAAATTACGCCCATCAAAAACCACTTTATTTTTTAACGCCACTTCAATTTTATCAAAATCCGGGTTCCTGAACACCGACCATTCAGTGGCAATCAGCAATGCATCAGCATTTTCTAAAGCCTCATATTGGTTTTTCGCATAGTTTACCTTATCGCCTATAGTATTTCTAACGTTACTCATGGCTTCAGGATCAAATACGGTAACCGTAGCACCGTTTGCCAGCAAAGCATCAATAATATATAAAGCTGGCGCCTCGCGAATATCATCTGTTTCTGGCTTAAATGCCAAGCCCCAAAGAGCAAAATGTTTGCCTTTAATATCGTTTTTGAAATACTTTAATACTTTATCTACCAGAATGGTTTTTTGTACGCTCATTCACTTCCATTACCGATTTCAGAATCTGGAAGTCGTAAGCATAATCATCCGATGATCTTACTAACGCTTGAACATCTTTTGGAAAACATGAACCGCCATAACCTACACCAGGGAACAGGAAACGTTTGCCGATCCGTTCATCTGAACCAATACCTTTTCTCACGGCATCAACATCGGCGCCCACCAGTTCACAAAGGTTAGCAATTTCATTCATGAAGGTTATTTTGGTAGCCAAAAATGAATTCGCCGCATATTTCGTCAATTCAGAAGAACGCTCATCCATAAATAAGATCGGGTTTCCCTGGCGAACATATGGCCCATAAAGCTCGGTCATTAATTTTTTAGCTCTTTCACTTTTTGTACCTAAAACCACACGGTCAGGTTTCATGAAATCATCAACTGCAACCCCTTCCCTCAAAAATTCGGGATTGGAAACCACATCAACTTCAACTGTGGTGTTTTCCGCAAATACCGCTTTCACTTTATCAGCTGTTCCAACCGGAACTGTAGATTTATTAACGATAATTTTATATTCTGTAATCAGTTTTGAAATATCCTTTGCTGCTCCCAATATATAAGAAAGGTCTGCGGCGCCATCGCCGCCTGGAGGCGTTGGTAAAGCCATAAAAATAATTTGGGCGTCTTTGATGGCATCTGCAAGAACAGTAGTGAAAGTTAATCTTCCTTGTTTAATATTTCTATGAAACAATAAATCTAAACCAGGCTCGTAAATGGGAACCTCACCATTTTGCATTTTTTGTACCTTTTGCTCATTAATGTCTACACATATTACGTCGTTTCCTGTTTCTGCTAAACATGTTCCGGTCACTAATCCTACATATCCGGTACCAATAACGGCTATCTTCATATATTTTTAAGCTTTTTAAATATATTCGTTTTATCTTGGCAACGAAGATAGGAAATTACAACAATGCTTTTGCTTTACATATTAGGAATTAGGCTTTACAATTTAATTATTTCGATTTTTGCGCTATTTAACAACAAGGCGAAATTATTTATAAACGGGCGGAAAAACCTATTTCAAGAAATCAAAAATCAGGTCGATTCGAACCAAAAACACATCTGGTTCCATTTTGCATCACTTGGCGAATTTGAACAAGGCAGACCTGTTTTAGAGAAACTTAAAGCAGTTTACCCTAAAAAAATAGTGGTTACTTTTTTTCCCCTTCTGGATACGAAATCAGAAAAAACTATGCCTTGGCTGATGTATTTTACTTTCCGATTGATACCGCTCAGAATGCAAAGCGATTTTTGAATCTCGTCAACCCTGAAATGGCAATTTTCACTAAGTATGAATTTTGGCATTTCTATTTCAAAGAATTAAATACTCGTAAAATTCCATTATATGTGATCTCAGGAATTTTCAGGCCAAGCCAGGCTTTCTTTAAATGGTATGGTGGTTTTTATCGAAATATTCTAAAATCAGTTACTTACTTTTTTGTTCAAAATGAAGAAAGTAAGATTCTGCTCAATTCAATTGGCCTAAATAACACTGTTGTCAGTGGTGATACGAGATTTGATCGGGTTTATGAAAACGCACAAACTCCCCGAAGCCTGCCAGAAATTGAAAATTTCATTGGTGATTCGCCTGTTTTAGTGTGTGGAAGTACCTGGCCCGAAGATGAAAAATTTTTGGCTGTATTGCCTGAAAAATATCCCGAGTGGAAATTCATTATCGCTCCGCATGAAATTCATCAAAGCCACATCGAAAGTATTGAAAGACAGTTTCCCGCTGGAAGTTTGAGGCTTTCAGTTTTAGCGTCGCTATTAAAGGCAGGCAATACTCCGATTCCAAATGTGCAAGTTTTAATTATTGATAACATTGGCATGCTTTCTTCGCTATACCGGTATGGCAAGGTGGCATACATCGGTGGTGGTTTCGGAGCTGGTATACACAATACTTTGGAAGCTGCAGCTTTTGGTTTACCAGTAATTTTCGGCCCGAAGTATGATAAATTTCAGGAAGCGAAAGATTTGATTGCTATTGGTGCGGCAAAAAGTATTTCTTCAGCAGAAGAACTATTGAATGCTTTTGATAGCTTTTTAAAGAACGATCAGGCCGCAAACGCAGCAAAAAAATACGTGGAAGACAAAAAGGGAGCCACAGAAATTATACTTCATCAGATTTCATGAAACTAAGATTAGTTACGCTCTTAGGACTTTTATTTTTGATCAAAAACACTTTTGCTCAGCAAGAATATAAAAAAATTAACCTGGACAGTTTAGTGCTAGTTACACCTATTGTAGATGCTGCTAAAATGGGCGATGGTACTGCCAATACTTTCGATGCAGCTTTAAGTTCAAAAATTTCTCAAGAATTGTTCGAAAGTTTGAAACATCAACTTCCAGGCGTTAGATATAAAAGCATACCTGATTTAGAAACTTTATCTCAGCGACAATATATTGATATAACGCATAATTATCTGACATGGACTAAATCCAAAAAGCTTAAGGCGTTTGTTGATGCCCCACCAATTTTGTTGCAAAGCGATATTGAGTTTACGCTGCATATTGCAGTTTCGGGATATTATGGATCATCTGTCTACAAAGGTATCTATGCCAATCTTTTCGTTATAGATAATAAATTGAGAAAAATTATCTACTGTGATTCGAGTAGAACTTCAACAGCGATTACCAATCAGGAAGCAGTTCGTAAATTAACCCTTAAACTAGTTGAGAAATACGTTACATTTAAACCAAACCAGCGTTAACAACATCGCTAACAATACCGGAAATTTCCTGATCAATTGAAACTACAAACACATCGTGCTCATCGTTTTGAGGTTCTTCTAAAGTATCGAATTGGCTTTTAAGTAAGCTCGCAGGCATATATTGATGTGATCTCTTTGCAATACGGCTGTAGATGAGATCATAACTTCCTTTTAAATAAATAAACTTTATAGAAGGATTATTTGACCTTAAATTATCACGGTATTTCTTTTTAAGCGCAGAGCAGGCAATGATGCAAGTGGTTCCATGTGCTGCATGATCGTGACCAACCTTTGCAATCAGATTTAACCAATCCAGCCGATCTTCGTCTGTAAGGGGTATTCCCGCAGCCATTTTATCCACATTTCGCTGTGAGTGCAGGTTATCACCATCAATAAATTCTGCGTTTAATTTTGGTGCTAGCGCTTTACCTATAACAGTTTTACCACTTCCGGAAACACCCATTAAAATAATAAATCTAGCCATAAAATTACCTATTTAACCATTCCGGCGAGTGCCTCAATAAATACCGGGCTATCATTTAAACTTTCAACCAGCTGAACATGCTCACCACCCAATGCTTTAAACTCCTCATGATATTCAACTGTAATTTCGTACAGTGTTTCCAAACAATCGGCCACAAAAGCAGGGCTAAATACCAATAGGCGTTTTTTCCCTTCAGCCGCAAGTTTCTTTAACACATCAGTAGTATAAGGTTGTACCCATGGTTCTTTTCCTAAGCGAGACTGGAAACAAACCGTGTATTTATCCTTTGCAAGGTTTAATTCAGCAGCAATTAACCTGGCTGTATCATGCCCTTGGGCAGAGTAGCAAAACTTATTCGTATCATTTAAAGTTTGGCAGCAATCAGCACTTTTCAAACAATAACTACCAGTGTGATCACATTTAAGCAACTGTCTTTCTGGTAGGCCGTGGAAACTGAATAATACATGATCATAACTTTCTACCTGGTGCTTGCGGGCATTTTCTGCAAAAACTTTAATCATCAATTCATTATCGTGAAACGAATTAACAAATGATATCGGCGGAACAGTTGGCCATTTACTCACCAATTCCATCACCAGTTGCATTACCGAGCCAGAACTTGCAGATGCATATTGTGGAAACATTGGGATAACCTGAATACTTTCAACTAAACCTGCTTTTAAATTGGCTAACGCAGATGCAATAGATGGACTTTGGTAACGCATTGCAAGCTCAACATGGTAACCTTCGCCTAACCTTTCCTGCAACATTTTAGCTTGCAGGCGGCTATAATACAAAAGTGGTGAGCCATTTTCATTCCATATTTCTTTATACAGTTTGGCAGTTTTCGGGCTACGGAAAGGAACGATAATTCCTTTTACCAATAATGTTCTGTTTAACTTAGGAATGTCAATTACACGCTCATCCATTAAAAACTGATCGAGATACTTTTTAACGTCTGAAGTTTGCGGACTATCAGGTGTTCCTAAATTTACCAGTAAAATTCCCTTTTTGCTCATCTCGTATTAAAATATGTTCTGTGGCGCAAATATCGCTTTTTTAGTTGCAAGTATTCAGTACAAAGTATCAAGATTTAGTAAAAAGCCTTTCCAGTATTATTTAGTTTTGTACAACTGCCACCAGGGCATACCAGGTTTTTGATGATGTTCTAAATGATACCCAAAAAAATAGCAGGTAATAAAAGCTACAAAATGATTTTTTTGTAATGTTGAGGCGTGGTATTCATTATCATGTTCACCCTTATGCGGTAAGTAAGTTCCAAAATAGAATAACTGAAACGTACTCATTAATGATGGTAACACCCAAAAAAGTAGCAGATTCTTTTCCTCAACCCAAATATTCAGTACATTATAAGCAATCGCCATAATTACCAACTGAATGATGGTAACGTAATTCATCATAAAACGAAAATACCATTTCCAGAAACCATGGGGAGCAAAATCAGGGTCAGCTTCGGTATGTACATGACTATGGTGTTGGTGATGCTTGGTATATAACCTGTTAATAAAAAAAACCGGCATATATAAATACGGCAAGATAACCGAAGAAATTATTAATGGTTTTATTTGAGGAAATGGTGCCATGCATGGCATCATGGGCAGTAATAAATAATCCCGTATACAAATGCATTTGCACTAAAACCATCAGGTAAACAAATGGGTTGCTCCAATCGAAATCCCATCGCAGTAAAAAAAACAAGGAGGTAAACCAACAGATTATTACCGTTGATGCGACTAAAATTCCTGAAAATGAGTTGAAACTTTTCAATTTAGTTATTAATCTTCTTGTGTGTTCGATTAAACAGCTTAAACCGAAAATTGATTTAAGGAAAGGTTCTTTTAGTAGGTTTCCAGTTCGGCTTTAACTTTTTCCATCAACCACATTGGTGTGGAAGTAGCGCCGCAAATGCCAACTTTGTCGTTTTCGTTAAACCAGTTCTGATCCAACTCTTCTACATTCGAAATGAAATAAGAATTATCGTTGTACTTTTTGCATACATCATAAAGCACTTTTCCGTTGGATGACTTTTTACCTGATACGAAAACAATTTTGTCGTAATGACTTACAAAGTTTTCCAACTCTTCGTAACGATTTGATACCTGGCGACAAATGGTATCGTTTGCTTTAACCTCATAACCACGTGACAGCAATTGATCTTTGATGTGATAAAATTTATCAACGCTTTTAGTTGTTTGGCTATATAGTGTAAATTTCGAAGGCAATTCTACACCATCCAGCTCAGCCAAATCCTGAAATACAATTGCTTTTCCATCAGTTTGACCTTGTAAACCAATCACCTCCGCATGGCCATGTTTACCGAAGATTAAAATCTGCTCCTCGTCATCATGAGAGTTTTTAATTCTGTTTTGGAGTTTCAAAACTACCGGGCAGGATGCGTCAATCAGCGTAAGATTGTTTTCAAGCGCTAACTGATAAGTTGAAGGTGCTTCACCATGTGCCCTGATTAAAACCTTCTCATTTTTTAAGTCTTTTAAAAAATCATGATCAATGATTTTTAAACCACGGTTAGTTAAACGCTCAACTTCTTCATCATTATGAACAATATCACCAAGACAGTACAAATATCCCTCATTATCCAGAATATCTTCTGCCATCTCAATTGCATAGACAACGCCAAAGCAAAAGCCTGATGATTTATCGATATTGACTTGTAGATTATAACCCATTGTGTTGCAAAATTAAGCAAAAATATTTGATCCGGTTGTCATGTACAAGACAACAAAAAAGATTAGCTGCGAAACGAACATTGCTGTACCAATGTATTTTTGCTGCTTTAAGCCCAGGGCATAATAAAATTTAAATAAAATAAGCGAAACGATAAACCAGGCTACGAAATTTTGACCTGGAATTTCGTGTAAATCCCACTCCCAGTAGTCAAACTTCATGGCTACAGGCTCTAAAAAGTAATCGAAAATAACGAGTGTTATCGCACCTAAAACTGATGCCAGGATACTGTTTCCAATTTTCAGGCTTTTCATCATCTGCCCCACACTGAATATTAAAATAACCCAGTTTACGCCCATTAATATTGGAACCGCCGCAATTTTGTATCCTAATGTGTCGCCATAGTAATAACTTCCAAATATCTTCCCCGTATGAACACCTAAAACTTCAACCAGGAAACCGCACAGAAAAACACCTGAAACAAAAAGCAGCAACCTTTTAATGTTGGCATTGTAAGTGAATAAGATAATAGCAAACATCAGCAATAGGTGAAAAGGAACCAGTTTGATAAAATAAGGTTGTGTTACCGGCAATAAGAAACCAATCAAGCCCACCAAATGAAAAATAATGATTACAGCAACTGCAATTTTTTTAACTTTTAAATCGCTTTGATCGTTCTGCCCTTCCATGTACCTTTTTTTAATATGTGTTTTTGTATTGAAATCAATGAAATAATTAAAAAGAATAACATCTGTAATGGATGTAAAATCAAATTTATTAAAACATTCTGCCCTGATAAATAGGAAATCATCAGTCTGCTTAAAACAATTAATGTTATTGGTAATACCAGCAAATCTGCATTAAAGTTTAAACATAAAATTACTGGGCCTATAACTACCAAAAGCTGGTAAAATAGCAATATTAAAATGTTATTACCAAAACCCGCTAGTAAATTTTTACTAAACCCGCTTAGGCTTTCATTAAGGTTTTTATACATTCTGCAATAAATCAGGTTGTTGGCCAAAAGTGCCTCTGCATGATATTTTCGTTGTTTCACTAACTTCATTATCTCAACATCTTCTACTACCATATGCTTTACCTGCATGTGCCACTGATTATCTCTATATCTGCTGGCTTTAAAAAACATGCATTGCCCGCTCGCCGCAGCAAAGGCGGGGTTTTCCGAAAATTTAACCAATCGCATTGGAAGTAAGTTCAGTAAAATAAAATGCATCAGGGGAACGGTTAACTTTTCGCCGATTGTTTTCATGATTTGATTGGTGAAAACACTCAGCAAAGCTAAGTTGCCTTTCTCCATTCTATCAATTAAACTGTTGATTAGCCCTTTTTTTATAGATTCATCTGCATCTATAAAAAGCAGGTACTTTCCGTTGGCCAATTCCGCAAGTTGATGACAGGCATAATTTTTACCGAGCCAGCCTGCAGGAAGTGGTTTTCCCTTTACAATATTAAATTTAGGTGTAGTTTTACTAAAAGCATTTACAAGCTCAAAAGTTTGATCAGCGCTGTCATCATCAAGCACAATAACTTCATAGTTTGAATAATCCTGATCTCTTATTGATTCGAGCAATGTAATGATATTTTCTGCCTCATTGCGGGCTGGAATAAGAATGGAAACCAGATCGTGGTAGTGCTTAACAACCCTGGGTAATTTCGGGTTAGAAAGAAAGTTGAAAACAGTTACTGAAAACCTGATGACCAGGAAAATCAAAACCGCATAAATAAATATTGTCATTCAGTAATTTGTGTTTGTTTAACAAGCGACTGATCGTAATGTTTATTATAAGCACTTTTTAATAATTGCAAACTTACATATTCTTCATTTTCCCAATGCTGAAGATAAATGTTTACAGTTGGTTTTCTTTTGGAGAAGTAATCGATAAAAGTGGCTGAGAATATTATGCTAACCTTTTTTTTACTGGAATTGATTACTTGC